>CAMPIP010000125.1 GCA_946886425.1 uncultured Actinomycetes bacterium | reverse complement strand
ACCCCCGCCCGATCCCGCGCTTCGTCGCCGACACGACCCAGGAGGGGATCCCGCACGGTCGTTTCGCCGAGCGGCTGCGCGAGGCCTTCGCCGCGGCGGTCGCGGAAATCGCCGACCTTCCCGCGGGCGCGGCCCTGCCCGACGAGGTCGACTGGTTCCCCGATCGCGCCTGGGGCGGCCGCGTCTGGGTGCCCTGCTCGGCCCGGACCGAGAGCGAGGAGGGGACGCTGGAGCTGTTCGGACACGTCTCCTACGTGCAGCCCGCCGAGGGCGAGCCGGCCGACTTCGCCGCCAAGGCCGACTTCACCGACGTCCTCGCCGAGGACAACCCCGAGTGGCGGATCGACCTCAACGACGACGTGGTCGGCCGCTGGCGCGGCGAGAACGGCCGCGCCGGCGCCGTCACCCTGGTCTGGGGACGCCCCCTGGTCCGCGGCGCCGTCGCCGCCACCGCCGAGCTCGAGGCCGAGACCGTCGACCAGGAGCTGGTCACCCAGGACCGCTTCACCCTCCTCGCCCTCGACGCCCTCGAGGGCTACGGCGACGAGATCTTCATGCAGGTGAAGCTCTGGAGCCGACGAGCCGACGAGCTCGCCTCCGAGAGCCTCTACGGCTGACGGCCCCGCAGGAGCTCGACCTCCGCCCCCAGGCCCGGCGCCCGGGCCAGCCGGGCGTCGAAGGTCAGGAGCGGCGCTTCCAGAGTTTCCGCCAGCGCCACGTAGAGCGCGTCGTAGAAGCTGACGTTGTCGCGCAGCTTCCAGGCCCGCTCGAGCAGCAGGTGGTGGGAGACCCGCTGGAGGCGCATCTGGGTGAGGTCCTCCAGGGCGCCCCTGGCGGCCTTCTGCGTGATCCGACCGGCCCGGACACCGGCTCGCAGCGCGTGCCCCACCTCGGCATCCACGAGGTGAGGGGCCCAGAGCCATCCCGGCGTCGCCCGGAGGCGCCGGCGGACGACAGCGCCCCTGTCGCCGGCACCCAGGTACTCGACCAACACCGAGGCGTCGAGGACCTTCATCGTCAGTCGCCGCGAGCTTCGCGGATGACCTGGACGACCCAGTCGGTCTCGAGGTTGGAGGGCCCTCGGGCGCGGATCCGAGCGTCGATCTCGTCGAGGCTCGCTCTGCCGGTGAGGTCCGCCAGTTCGCGCTTGATGTAGTCGGAGAGCGACATCCCCTCCGCCGCGGCGCTCGCCTTCAGCGCCCGGTGAAGCTCATCGGGAACGTTGCGGAGCTGGATCATCTTGGACATGTGCACCACATTAGAGGGTGCACCGGACATCTCGACTGCCTGAGCTGGGTTCATGCACCGAACCTTGCCGATCCAAAGCGCGCCCGTGGGACGCACCGAGTGCCAATTCGGACACGAAACTGTCAACTAAGCGAAAATCCCCCGCAGGCCCCGATAGCTCAGCTGGATAGAGCGATCCCCTCCTAAGGGATAGGCCGCTGGTTCGAATCCAGCTCGGGGCGTTTTCCTGCAAGGGCGCCCCGGGAGAGCAACTTTTCGCCGCTGGCTCGTTGTAATGGGTGCCCTTCGGATGACTCGACGAGCCAACCGACCACACCCGCGGGCGCTGGGAGGCGCCTTCTTCGCGCTTGGCGCGCTGGTTTGCATGCTGGCGTTGCAGGGGGTGGTGCCCGCGGGTGCAGCCGCGCGGACGGTCGAGTTCCGGGGCAAGCAGGTGGAGGTGCCGCGGGGGTGGCCCGTCTACCGGCTCTCCCAGCACCCGGGGCTATGCGTGCGGATGGACCGGCGGGCCGTATACCTGGGGAAGCCGTCAGCCAACCAGCGCTGTCCGGTCGACGTGATCGGGCGGCAGCGGGCGATCCTGGTCGATCCCGGCGCCGAGGCGCGGGCGCGGGCGCAAGCGTCCGCGTCGCCGTTCCGGCGCGCACCCACCGCCACCGCCAGCTCCACCTACACCGGGCTCGGCTTCGACGCCTGCACGGCGCCGTCCTCGCAGACGATGGCGCGGTGGGCCTCATCGTCGCCCTACAAGGCAATCGGCGTCTACATCGGCGGCGCCAACCGCGGCTGCTCGCAGCCGAACCTGACCGCCGCCTGGGTCAGCGCCCAGGTCGCCGCCGGTTGGAACCTGATCCCGACCTACGTCGGCCTGCAGGCCCCGAACGGCGCCTGCGGCAGCTGCGCGGCGATCAGTCCCAGCCAGGCAACGGCGCAGGGGGCCGCGGCGGCGGTCGACGCGGTCGAAGACGCTGGCGCGATCGGAATGGGTCCCGGCACCCCGATCTACTACGACATGGAGGCCTACACGCCCGGCGCGACCGCGACCAACGCCGTGCTCACCTTCCTCTCCTCCTGGACCGCGAAGCTGCACTCGCTCGGCTACGTCTCCGGCGTCTACAGCAGCAGCAGCTCCGGGATCGCCGACCTCGCCGACGCCGCGGCAGGCGGCGGGGGCGGCCCCGACGCGCTCTGGATCGCCAACTGGAACGGCCAGCAGAACACGATCGACCCCAACGTCCCCTCCAACCTCTGGGCCAACCAGCAGCGGCTCCACCAGTACCGCGGCGGCCACGACGAGACCTACGGCGGCGCCACGATCAACATCGACAACAATTACCTCGACGGCCCGACCTTCGGTTCCGGCACGGCACCGGTCGCGGGCGCCAGCGACCCGGTCGGCGGCCTCGACTTCGCCGGCTCGCCGATCCCCGGCCAGGTGAGGGTCAAGGGTTGGGCGCTCGACATCGACGCGCTGACCCAGACGCTGGGAATAAAGGCCTACGTCGGCGGCCGGGCCGGGACCGCCCGGGCGGTCGACTACGCGCTCGGCGAAAACGCCAACCAGCCGCGCAACGGGATCCGCGGCAAGTACCGCGGCGCCGGCCCCAACCACGGCTTCGACATCACCTTCCCGACCATGAAGTCCGGCTCGCAGTCGGTCTGCGTCTACGCGATCAACACCGGCCCCGGAGCCGACGCCCTGCTCGGCTGCAAGACGACCTACGTCCCGCCCGCGGTCACCCTCTCGAAAGTCTGGGCGACGCGGAGCGGCGCCGTCAAGGCGATCCTCACCTGCACCTGGCCGACCGGGACCGCCTGCCCGGGACAGCTGATGCTGCGCACGCGGGTAAAGGTGCCGGTGCGGGCCCGCGGCCGGGTGGTACGACTGCGGAGCGTGACCCGCTCGCTGGGCCGCCGCGCCTTCAAGCTCAGCGGCAACCGCTGGCACGTCTACAAGGTGGGCCTCACCAAAGGCGGCCGCGCCCTGCTCCGCAAGCACGGCGCCCTGAGGGGCCAACTGGTCGCCGCAATTCCCGGCGGACGCCGCAGCACCGCGGTGTCGATCCGCACGGCCCGACGCTAGGCGCCGACGAACCCGGTCACTTTCGGCCCCTCCAGGGGCCTCAATGCTCCGCGCTTAGTTCGCCGCTGTCTCGCCGAGCGCCTCGCGCAGCGCCGCAAGCTCGGTCCGCAGCTGCCCGACCTCTCGCTCGAGACGCTCGAGGCGGTCGGCCTGGGGCTCCTCACCCGCAGGGACCTGCCGCGGCACTGCCGCGGGCGCGGCGGCTGCTGACGGAGCACCCTCGCCGTCACCGCCCAGCAGCTGCTCGTAGCGCAGCTCCTTCTGACCGGGACGGCGCTCGTGGCGGGAGACCAGCTCGCGCTCGACTAGCCGGTCGAGGGTCTCCTGGACCGCCCCGAGGCTCTCGAACCCATGCATCCGCTCGCTGCGCTGCTTCAGCTCGCCGGGCGTCTGCGGGCCGCGCAGCATCAGCACCGCCAGCAGCGACAGCTCGCCGTCGTCGACACCGAGCGCTTCCGTCAGCAGGTGCCGGTACTTGCGGGCGCGGCTGCCGGCGCCGCTGGTGAGCCGGGTCCAGCCGCGCAGCGCCGTCCGCCGCAGGGCGTCGGAGACGGTCTGCTCGTCGTAGGCGACGACCGGATCGCGGTTGGTCGCCTGGTTGCAGGCGAGCCGCAGCGCGTTGAGCGAGAGCGGGTAGGCGTCCGGCGTCGTGCGCTGCTTCTCGACCAGGCAGCCGATGACGCGGATCTCGACGGCGTCCGGCTCCATCAGTCCCGGTCCGGCCGCTCCGGGTAGATCTCGTCGATCGTGGTCAGGGCCAGGTAGGGCGCCTGGGCCGCCGCCTCGATCCGCTCGCCGCCGCCGGCGAGCCGGTCGACGACGGCGACGACCCCAGCGATCTCGAGGTCCTCTTCGCGAATCCTCTCGACGGCGCTGGCGGTCGAGCCGCCGGTGGTGACGGTGTCCTCGACGACGAGGCAGCGGGTGCCGGGGCCGACCGGTCCCTCGACCCAGCGCTGCAGCCCATGCTCCTTGCGCTCGCCGCGCACGAAGAAGGCGACCAGGTCGGCGCCAGCCGGGACGGCGATCGCCGCGCAGGCGGGCGGGATCGCCGCCGTCGCCGGGCCGCCGACGGCCTCGGCGCCGAGCTCGGCGGCCCGGGCCGCGATCAGCTCCCCGGCGGCGGCGAAACCGCGCGGGCGCATCAGGGTGCGACGGGCGTCGACGTAGTACTGGGCGGTGGCGCCGCTGGCCAGCGTCACCTCGCCGAGCACCAGCGAGTGCTCGCGCAGCTCGGCGAGCAGCGTTTCCTTGGCGGCGGCGCGGGCAGGCACGGCGGGCATCCTAGTCGCGGCGGCTTCATCGCCCTCTCGACCTTGCCCCCACCCGCTGGGGCAAATGTCGCCGCGCTCTAGCGCAACGACGCGGCGAAGCCCTGGCGCCAGCTCGGGTGCGCCGGCTGCCAGCCGAGCTCGCGCTTGGCCTTGGCGTTGCTGGCGCCGCGCAGCTCGAGGGCCTGCCCGGCGGCGCCAGCGCCGGCGACCAGGCGGGCCAGCCAGACCGGCACACGGCGCGGCGGCTTCGCGCCCAGCGCCTCCGCGTAGACCGGCAGCCACTCGCTCATCGCCGCCGGCTCGTCGTCGACGACGTTGTAGATGCCAGCGCCGCGCTCGAGCGCCGCGACCGTTGCCGCGGCGGCGTCGTCTACGTGGACGAAGGAGAAGATCCCGGTGCCGGCGCCGACGATCGGCGACCGCCGCCTGCGGGCGTCTTCGGCCTGGGACCCGTCGGCGGCGTAGTAGGTGCCGGGCCCGTAGAGGAACCCGTACCGGAGGACCACGCCCTCGATCCCCTCGGCCCCGGTGACCTGGCCCTCGAGGTCGGCCACCGCCGCCATCGTCTCGCCGGTCGGGCCGGGAGCGTCGAGGAACAGCTCCGCCTCCTCGTCCTTGACCCGCTCGCCGCGCGGCGCATAGGCGAAGGCGATGCTCTCGGCGACCAGGCGGCGCGCCCCGGCCGCCCGCGCGGCGGCGAGGAGGTTGCGCGACCCCTCGGCCCGCACCCGGTTGGTCGGCCCCAGGTCGGCTTTCGGGCTGAACTTGGGCGGCAGCGCGGTCAGCAGGTGGACGACCGCCTCGGGCCGCGCCGCGACCACGGCCTCGCGTAGCGCCTCGGCGTCGAAGGCGTCGCAGACGACCGCCGCGGCGCCGGCCTCGCGCAGCCGCTCGGCCCGCTCCTCGCGCCGGGTCATCCCGGTCACCTGGTGGCCGGCGGCAAGCAGCTGCCGCACCAGCGGAGTCCCGATCGCCCCGCTCGCGCCAGCTACGAAGACCTTCATCGCGCTACCAGATGAAGATGTCTTCGCCGAACTGGATCCGCTCGTAGATCTCGGGCTGATCGGCGATGAAGGTGCGCAGGCAGCCGTGGCTGGCCGGGTAGTCGGGGACCGATTCGTAGCCGTGCACGGCGTAGCCCCCGTAAAAGTAGAAGGAGTAGTACATGCCGTGCGAGTTGTAGCCCGGTTCGGTGCGGATGAACTCGTAATGGCCGGTCACGGTCGGGGTCGAGGACTTGCCGGAGGAGATCGGGTAGATCGCCACCGGCTTGTCGCCCTTGGCGAAGACGAGGACCTGCTTGGAGAGCGGCGCCTCGACGTGGGCGCCGGCGCCCGGGTGGCGCACCTCGTATTCGCCCTTGCCCGAGAAGACGTCCTTGACCAGCCCGGCGCCGGCCCGCGAGCTGCGGGTCATCTCGTTGACTTTGCGGTAGGCGAGGACGCCGCGGGCGGTCTTGCCGCCGAAGCAGCGGCCGTCGTTGGCGATGTAGCCCATCTTCCGCATCGCACGCTTGAAGCCGAGTACGACGTCGCCGCACTGGCCCTGTCGGAGGGCCGGGAAGCGGACTTTCCAGCTCTTGCGGACCGTGCTGTCGCCGCCCAGCTTCGCGGTCGCCTCGTGGGTGGCGGAGACCGCGTACTTGCCGTTCTCGCGGACGAAGACGCTGCTGCGGAAGACGCCGACTCCCCCTTTGCCCTTGGCGACGGAGAGCTTGCGGCTGATCAGCTCCTTGCCGTCGAGGAAGAAGCTCACCTCGACCTTCTCGCCGGGCACGAAGGGCGAGAGCGTGCCGACCACCGGCACCTCGGAGTAGATCTCGGCACGGCCGCCGCGAAGGTGGCCGACCTCGACTTTGACGGTCGCGTCCGGGAGCGGCGCGGCAGCGGCTTTGCCAGCCGGTTTCGTCGCCTTGCCGGCGCCGGCGGGCGCGGCAAAAGCGGAGGCGGGAAGGAGTGCGAACGCCGCGACGACGGCGAGGAAGACGAGGCGCTTCACCGCGGGAATGCTACTGGGCAAGCAGGGCGACGGAGTTGTTCAGCATGTGCAGCAAGATCCCCGGCACGATCGAACCCGTCTTCTCGTAGAGCAGGCAGAGCACGAAGCCGAAGGCGATCAGGGGCGGCACCGCGGTGACCCCGGTCAGCGCGTGCAGCCCGCCGAAGACGGCGCCGGCCAGGAGCGCCGCCGGGATCCGCGCGTAGCGCTCCCGCAGGCCGCCGAACAGCATCCCGCGGAAGCAGATCTCCTCGCTGATCGAGGCCAGGAAGACGATCAGGACGATCTGCACCGGCAGCGCCCCGAACCCCTCGGCGATGAGCGCGCGATGCGTCGCCTCGTTGCCGTCGCCCTCCTCGCCGCGTCGT
>CAMPIP010000124.1 GCA_946886425.1 uncultured Actinomycetes bacterium | reverse complement strand
CCATCCCGGCGAGCGCCGCGCCGTCTTCGACAACGCCGCCGCGGCGCTCGCCGGGATGGCCCGCGACGCCGGCCAGCCGGCGACGACGACGGCGGGCGCCGGGCTCGGCGTGACGATGCTCGGCCAGACCACGCCGGCGGTCGAGCGGATGCTGGCGCCGCTGCGGGCGGCGGGCTGGGAGCCGGTCGTCTTCCACGCCAACGGCGTCGGCGGGCCGGCGATGGAGCGGCTGGTCGAGGAAGGGGCGCTGGCGGCCACGATCGACTTCACGCTCTCCGAGCTCGCCAACGAGGTCAACGACGGCATCCACGCGACCGGTCCCGACCGCCTGCGCGCCGCCGGCCGCGAGGGGATCCCGCAGGTGGTGGTCCCCGGCTGCGTCGACTTCTTCAACCAGGGGCCGAGGGACACCGTGCCGGCGCGCTTCCTGGCCCGCAAGACCTACTTCCACAACCCGACTGCGACGCTGGTCCGGCTCACGGCGGAGGAGTCCGCCGGGCTCGGGGCCGAGGTCGCGAGCCGGCTGGCCGAGGCGCGAGGCCCGGTCGCCGTGGTGGCGCCGACGCGCGGGTTCTCCCTGGTCGACGTCGAGGGCGGGGCGCTCTGGGACCCCGAGGTCGACGCCGCCTTCCTCGACGCGCTCGAGCAGGGGCTGCCCCCCCAGGTCGGCTTCGAGCGCGTCGAGGCGGCGGTCAACGACGCAGCGTTCGCCGATCGCGTCGTCGAGCGGTTCCTCGAGGTGGCGGGACGGCCGGCGGACTGAGCGGCGCCGGCGCCTTCCGCCGCTCGGCCCAGAGCGGGCCCAGGGCGGCGAGAAGGATCCCGGCGATCACCACGGCGCCGCCGGCAAGCTCCCGGGGCGCCAGCGTTTCGCCGAGCAGGAGGAAGGCGAAGAGGGCGACGAAGACCGGCTCGGCGGCGCCGACGATCGTCGCCGTGGTGGCGTCGGTCTCGCGCAGCCCGACCGCGGCCAGCAGCCCCCAGCCGGCCGTGGCCGCCGCGACCGCCAGCGCGTAGGGCCGGACCGCCGGATCGCCGAGGGAGGAGCTCACGCCACCCGGGTGGGCGAGGACCGCGCCGGCTCCGGCAACGACCAGCGCCACGCTCACCGCCAGCGTGGTCGTCAGCGTCGCCTGGCTGCGATCGAGGAGGACGAAGAACGCGGCAAGCGCCAGCGACCCCGCCAGCCCGAAGGCCACGCCGACGAAGTTCAGGCCGCCGCTCCAGGGCGCGACCATCGTCACCAGCCCGACCACGGTGGCGGCGATCGCGGCCAGGACTATCGGTTGCGGGCGCCGGCTCCAGACCACGCGCTCGATCAGGACCACCCAGACGGGGGCGGCGAACAGCAGCAGGATCAGGATCGCCGCCGGCAGACGCTGCAGGCCCTCCAGCTCGCAGCGGGCACCGACCGACAGGGCGAGGCCGGCGCAGAAGGCGAGCCCGAGGCCGCGCCAGGGCAGGGGGGAGGTGGCGCGGAGCAGCTGCCAGGGCAGCAGCAGCGCGAAGGGGACGCCGGCCAGTCCCATCCGCACCGCCACCAGCGACGACGGGTCGGCGTCATGCCGGTAGGCAGCACGGATCGCGATCGCCCCGGCGCCGAGGCCGGCGGCCCCGGCGAGCAGCGCCAGCAGGCCGGTCGTGGGGCGGCCCCGGGCGGCGCCCTCCCGGCGCCGCCCGCCGGCCGCGCTCAACGCGCGTAGCGCGTGGCGAGATCGCGCACGAACGGGAGTCCGGCTTCGAAGACGTCCCAGGAGTCCTCGAGCCAGGCGACGTCGATCGTCCACCAGTCGTCGGCCGCGGAGCTGGCGGCGACGAGCGCCGGCATCACCTCGCTCCACTCGATGTCCCCCTCGCCGAAGGGGATGTGGCGGCTGAAACGGTCCTCGAAGAGGGAGCCGTTGGAGTCGATCAGGTGAACGTGGTTGATCCGGCCCGCGAGCCGGCGCAGCAGCTCGACCTGGCCGCCCTCGAAGACCTCGGGCTCGCCGAGCTGGTTCTTGCCGAGGCAGACGTTGTGGGCCTGGGTGGTGTCGTAGATGATCCCGAAGGCCGGGTCGGTGACGTCGCCGGCGATCCGCAGCACCTCGCTGGCGCGGTTGAACGGCGTGCCGGGCTCGAACTCCCAGCCGACGCGGAGGCCGCGGTCGCCGGCCATCCGGGCGGCGGCGCGCCAGGTCTCGACGACGCGCCCGTAGGCGGTGTCGTAGTCGAGCCCCTCCATCACCTCCGGCTCGTCGGTGATGTCGAGCCGCAGGAGGTCGATCCCGACCGCCTTGGCGAGGTCGAGCTGCCGCTCGAGCGCCGCCAGGTAGGCGGCGTTGTCGTCGTTGGCGACGATGCTGTCGACGCCGTCGAAGTTGGCGACCAGCCCGGCCAGGCCGAGGTTGCGACTGCTGAACTTCTCGCGGTAGGCGGCCTGCTGCTCGGCGGTGGCGAGCTCGGCGACGGTGGTGTGGGGTGGGTACCAGGCGACCTCGACGCCGTCGAAGCCGAGCGAGGCGGCGCGGTCGAGGACCGAGTCCTCGCTCTCGGGCTTGTCTTCATAAGGGGGGAAGATGAACGTCCAAATCCCCATCGCGAACTTCGGCATGGTTTCTCCTTGCTGCTGGGCGGCGCTCAGAGAGCGCGGTTGACGAACTCTCGGGCGTGCACGTCGACGGGAACCGAGAGCAGTTCCGTCACGCCCCGGGCGACGTGGTCGGAGTAGCGCCGCAGCGCCTCCTCTCCCTTCTCCGCGCTGGCGCGGAGGGGGTTGCCGATCACGCCGCTCTCGACGAACTCGTGATGGTCCATCGGGAACGTGAAATAGGTGTAGCCCTCGAACTCGACGTCGGGGGCGCCGTCCTGCTTGCGGAAGGCCTCGGGCAGGAACTCGGGGATGTGGGCTCGGGTGTCGGCGGCGCGGTCCATGTGCACGAGGTCGGGCCGGGAGGCCAGGTCCTGGGAGGTCTCCAGCTCGCTGGCGTGCCAGCCCGGCGTCTCCTCGGGCGGGTTCTCCATCAGGTCGTCGACCAGGCCCATGTAGCGCTCGGCGTACGGCTTGACCAGCGCCACCAGGGCGCCGGTGGAGTAGCGCAGCTCGCGCAGCACCGGGTCCAGCACTTTGACGTTGGAGCCGTGGCCGTTG
Source organism: uncultured Actinomycetes bacterium (assembly GCA_946886425.1). Next base: position 3,883 of record CAMPIP010000124.1, on the reverse strand, counting down.
ATGAAGACCAGGCGGTTGAACCCGTGGTGGATCAGGCTCCGGCCGACGTCCTCGATCAGCGCCAGGAAGGTCGAGCTGCGCAGCGTGATCGTGCCGCGCCCGCGCCCCGGCTCGTGCATGTGCTGGGGCGAGTACCCCGTCCACACGGTGGGCGTGCGCAGGACCCCGGCTTGCTCGGCGACGCGGCTGGCGATCTCGGTCGCCGTGATCGTGTCGGTCGAGAGCGGCAGGTGCGGTCCATGCTGCTCGGTGCTGGCGATCGGGACCAGGATCAGGTCGCGGGCGCCGAGGTAGCTCTCGATCTCGACGAACGTCAGGTCGGCGAGGTCGTGCGAGGGGAAGCCCGCGGTCGGATCGGCCGCCATCAGGAGCGGCCGATCAGGGGCAGGATGGTCTCGGCGGTCTTCGCGACGAGGCTGTCGTAGAAGGCCTCGCTGAGCAGGTCGGAGCCGTGGTCCTCGATGAACTTGCGCTGCTCCTCGCTGATGTCGACCGGTTCGGTCTCCAGCGCGTCCGGGAACGGGTTGGCCGGGGTGCGGTCGATCGGGGCCACGAACTCGACGGTCAGGGCGCCGTCGTAGCCGGCCTGCTTCAGGGTCTCGACCACCCGCGCCCAGTCCCAGTGACCCATCCCGCAGGCGAGCCGGTTGGTGTCGGCGACGTGGAAGTCGACGAGCCGGTCGCCGACGTCGAGGATCGCCTGGAACGGATCGGCGTCCTCGATGTTGAGGTGGAACGCGTCGAGGCAGACGCCGCACTCGGGACCGGTCGCCTCGGCCAGCGCCAGCGCCTGGTCGGCGCGGCTGACGAAGTAGGTCTCGAAGCGGTTGAGCGGCTCGACCGCGAGCCGCACGCCGGCTTGCTGGGCATGGTCGTAGATCTCCTTCATGCCTTCGACCGCCCAGCCCCACTCGACCTCGGGGGTGCTGGCGGGGACGACGACGCCGACCTCGCCGGGGACGATCGTCATCTCGTGGCCGTCGAGCTCCTTGACCATCGTCACGCAGTCCTTCACGTACCGCACCGACTCCTCGCGGGCCGACTCCTCGCCGGCGACCAGGCTGCGGCCGTCGAGCATCAGGGTCACCGCTCCCCAGCAGCGGATCCGGTTCTCCTTGAGGATGCGCGAGACCTCGGCGGTGTCGTACTGGTCGGGCTCGCCGCTGATCTCGATGCTCTCGTATCCGTAGCGGGCGAGGCGCCGGACGGTGACCTCCAGCGGCTCGGCCCGCATCCAGTTGTGCATTGACAGGTGCATCGTCACTCCTATTGGTCGTCGTCCAGGGGTCGCTTGATCAGCAACGGCTCGAGGTAGCGGATGCACTTCTCGGCGCCGTCGCGGGGGGAAAGAATCGGGTCCTCGTGCTCGTAGGAGAGGGCGCCGTCGTAGCCCACCTCCACCAGCGCGGTGATCAGCCGGCGCCAGTCGACCTCGCCCCAACCGGGGCAGCGAAAGCGCACGCCGCGGTCGAGCCGGTCCCAGGGGCCGCCGCAGAGGACCCCGGAACGGGCCAGGTTGCGCGCCACCAGCTCGGTGTCCTTGGCGTGCACGTGGAAGATCCGCTCGCCCAGCTCGATCGCGAACAGGCTCGGGTCGATCGACTGCCAGACGAAGTGGCTGGGATCGAAGTTGAAGCCGAACTCGGGCCGGCGGTCGAGCGCCTCCAGGGCCCGGACCGCGGTCTCGATGTTGTAGGCGATCTCGACCGGGTGGACCTCGTGCGCGAAGCGGACCCCCTGCTCCCGGTAGACGTCGAGGATCGGGTTCCAGCGCTCGGCGAAGAGGTCCCAGCCCTCCTCGTAGAGCGCGACCATCTCCGGATCGTGGTTGTACCAGTGGCCCCACACGTGGGAGCCGACGAAGCCGGCGACGCAGGAGACCTCCAGGGCGTTGGCGGCGCGGGCCGCGAGCTTGGCGCGCTCGGTGCCGAAGGCGATCTTCTCCTCGGCGCCGGAGACCGGGGCCCAGCCATCCGTGGAGCGGTCGTGCGGGCCCAGCACCAGCTGGCCGTCGAGGTGGTTGGAGACGCAGGCGATCTCGAGGCCGTGGCGGGCGACGGTGTCGCGCACCGAACGGGCGTAGGCGGCGTCGGCGACGGCGCGCTCGGCGTCGAGGTGGGCCGAGTCGTGCCAGCAGGCCAGCTCGACCGCCTCGTAGCCGAGGCCGGCGGCGAACTCGCAGCACTCCTCGAGGCTCATGTCCTCGTAGTAGGCGCTGAAAAGGCCGAGCTTAAGCATCGCCTGAATCTCTCCCGGTAAGTTCCAAGGTGAGCCTATCTGTACCGTCCGTAGGTACCCTTGTCAAGGGAGGGACCCTTTGACTTTGGGAAATCAGGCGGCTAGGGTCGCCCGGGACAGTAGATGTTTAGTCCAGAGTGGAACGGAGGTCGGGCCTAATGGGCAGTTCTCTGGAGGGAACCGGGAACTACTTCGAGTTCGTCTACGCCGATCTGGCGACGTTCGGCAAGGCGCCGCGCGCCGACAGCCCGGGGGATCTCGCCGACGCCGACCTGGGCGTATTCGGGGTGCCCTGGGACAGCACCGCGACGCTGCGCCCCGGGGCGCGGCTGGGACCGCGGCGGATCCGCGAGCAGTCGCAGTGGTTCGCCGAAGTCTGGAACCCGGCGGGCACGCCGATGGCCGGCTACGCCCCCCGCGGCGACCGGGTCGCGGAGCGGATGCGGATCGTCGACTGCGGCGATGCCACCGTGGTCCCGACCGACGTCGGCAGGACGGCGGCGGCGATCCGCACCGTCGCCGGCTCGATCGCCGCCAAGGCCATGCCGCTGATGCTCGGCGGCGACCACTACGTGATGTTCCCCGCCTACCAGGGGGTCACGGATGCCCACCCCGGCGAGACGATCGGCATCGTCCAGATCGATGCCCACAACGACCTCATCGACGAGGACGCGGTGCTCGGGCGCCACTGGAGCGGCACCCCGATCCGGCGCTCGATCGAGCACGCCGGCCTGGACCCGCGGGCGGTCGGCCAGATCGGGCTGCGCGGCTTCGTCGGGGAGAACGAGCTGCCCGCCCAGCGCGAGCAGGGCTTCGTCGTGGTGCCGCTCACCGAGGCGCGCGAGCTCGGCGCCCGCGCCTGCGCCGAGATGGTGATGACCTCGGTGCTGCGGCACTGCGACGGGGTCTACCTGACGATCGACATCGACTCGGTCGATCCGTCCTGCGCGCCCGGCTGCTGCACGCCGGTGCCGGGGGGACTGCTCTCCTCCGAGTTCCTCGAGCTGCTGCGCGAGCTGGGTCGCTACCGCGAGATCGTCGCGATCGACCTGGTCGAGGTGGCGCCGCCGATCGACCCGACCGGCCAGACCGAGATCCTCGCCGCGCACGGCCTGTTCGGCTTCATCGAGCAGCGCTTCCTGCGCGAGCCGGTGGAGCGTCCGGCGTGAGCGCGGTGCTCGGCGCCGCGATCGTCGGCGCGGGGGCGGCGGCGCGCGAGCTGCACGCCCCGGCCTGGGCGGCCTGCGAGGGGGTCGAGCTGGTCGGGATCGCCAGCCGCCGCCCCGATGCCGCCGCCGCGATCGCCTCGGCTTACGCCGGCGCCCGCGCGTTCGCCTCGGTCGACGCTCTGCTCGAGGACGAGGCGGTGGACATCGTCACGATCTGCACTCCGCCCGATACCCACCGCGAGCTGGCCGAGCGGGCGGTGGCGGCCGGCAAGCACGTGCTGGTCGAGAAGCCGATCGCCCACACGCTCGAGGACACGGCGGCGCTGCGCGCGCTCGCCGAGAGCGCCCCGACCGTGGTCGAAGTGGTCCGCAACGAGCGCTACATGGCGCTGCACCGCGCCGCTCGCGAGGCGGTCGCCGCCGGAGCGATCGGCTCGCTGACCGGCGGTCTGCTGTTCACGGCGACCACCGGCCCG
>CAMPIP010000123.1 GCA_946886425.1 uncultured Actinomycetes bacterium | reverse complement strand
GCGGTCGTCCTGATAAACGAAGTAGAAGCGTGGGCGCGACGCCTATTGGATCAGAAGGACGGGTGAGCCTTGATGCGCCGAGCCCAGACCCGGAGAAGAAAGCGCCCCCGGCTGGATTCGAACCAGCGACCGTCGGATTAGAAGTTCAGCCGGAAGGTGTCCAGGAGGTCGAATCTGGCCTGATCGAGCCGATCACGTCCAAGGTTTCGGCTGAGTTCCATGGAGTTGGGAACCAATTTCGGGACCAAGTTTTGCTAGTCGCCAGCGAGGACGAGCTTGACGCTTCGCCTCGCGGATACGGGTTCGGTGCCGGGCGCCGCGAATGCGACGGCAAACGAGACGCGCAGGTGCCCGACTTTGCGAAGAACGGATATAGCCGACTTCTTGGCGCGAATGGTCAAACTCACGTTCCCGGCACGCGTGGCGGAGGCCTTGGCAGGCCTGACCTTTTTCCCAGCGACCGTGACGACGCCAGGCGCGGAGACCGTCGCGGTCACCTTCGCGGTTCCATTACGTACGTTGGTCTTCACCGTTCCGAGCATGAGCTTCGGTTTCACCAGCGCCGGCGCCGCGCTTCCACCTGCGCCGGACCCAGCAGGGGAAGAAGGGGGAGTCGGGGAAGAAGGGGAAGACGAACTTGGAGGCAGTGGCAGATCGTCGAGTGCGATGCCGACGGTCTCGACGGATCCGCCGAGCGGTAGGAAGTTCGGCTGCGGCGCGGCGCTGCCGTCCACGCGCACCCGGCCAATCGGACCACCGTAAGAGGAGTAATAGGCGTACTCGCCATGTACCGCGACCGACCAGGGCTTTTTCGTCCCGCCTTCGGTTTGGACGAGGGTCACAGGCGCCCCGAATGGGTCTCGATTGGCGAACTGAACCGTGAAACCGTTGGTCGAGGAGGGGCCGCCATTGGCCCAGTAGACGTTCTGGGAGTCAACCGCCACGCCGCAGTTGCCAGTCGTCGCGGTGAGTGGCGGCTCCAGTCCGCTGTATGGCAGTGAGAAGCGCGAGAGGCTGAACCCGCCACCGCTACTCCAGGCGAAGTAGACATGGTCGCCGGCGGCGGCGATCCCGCACGGTTCTCCGATCGAGATCAGGGCCGGATTGACGTTGTCGCCGTCGATGTCGGCAATCCCCACGGCGCCGGTGCGATCGGTCCAATACACGTGGCCCGAGTCGACCGCGACGCCACAAGGGGCAGCGGTCGGAGATAGCGGGATGAATTCTTCCTCGATGCCGGTCCCGTCGAGGTTCGCGCGAGAGATTCCCTTGCCCAGGGCCCCCCAGTAGATGTGCTCGCCATCCACGGCGACCCCGCAGTTGAAAGCGTTGCTGGTGATGAATTTGGGTTCCACGCCGGTCCCATCGTTGAGCGCCCGTCCGATGTTGACGCCGTTCGGAAAGTAGATGTAGGCCGCCGCCGTGGCGGGAAAGATCACGAAGGCGACAACCAACAGGAGCAACGGCCCCCAGATTCGCCACCTCGAAGCGGAAGATCTCCCCCCGGCGCCCAGCATTCTGAGACTCTACCGCTCCGCCACTTGCCTAACCTCCGAGGAAGCATCTTTCTCAACGCCCCCGGCTGGATTCGAACCAGCGACCATCGGATTAGAAGTCCGGTGCTCTGTCCACTGAGCTACGGGGGCTCGGCCCTCATTGTCGCCGCTCGCGGGGCGATCGCGACCGGCGGGCTCACCGTCGCATACCATCGCCCCATGCCGACGGTCGAGGTCGCGGGGCTGGAGTTGAACTACGAGCGCGGGGGCTCGGGGGAGCCGCTGCTGCTGATCCAGGGGATGAGTGCCAACCATCTCGCCTGGGGCGAGCGGTTTCGGCCGCTGCTCGAAGAGCACTTCGAGGTGATCGCCTTCGATAACCGCGGGATGGGGCTGTCGGGCAGGGTGAGCGAGGCCTTCTCGATCGCCGAGATGGCCGCCGATACCGCCGGTCTGCTCGACGCGCTGGAACTGGAGAGCGCCCACGTGATGGGGATCTCGATGGGCGGGATGATCGCCCAGGAGCTTGCTCTCGCCCAGCCCGAGCGGCTTCGCTCGCTGACGCTCGGCTGCACTTACTGCGGCGGCGACGGGTCGCAGCTGATGGATCCGGCCGACTTCCAGGGCCTGGTCGAGGCGATGGCCTCCGGCGACCAGGATCGGGTCTTCCAGGCGATGTACGAGCTCAACCTCTCCCCCGGCTTCCGCGCCGAGGAGTCGAGCTACGCCGAGTTTGCCGAGATGGCCGCCAAGCTCCCCGCGCCCCGCGAGGTGATCGGCTTCCAGCTGCAGGCGATCGTCGCCCACAACACCAGCGAGCGCCTGCCGCGGCTCACCGTCCCCACTCTGGTTCTGCACGGCACCGTCGACCGCGTCCTCGGCGTCGCCAACGGCCGCCAGATCGCCTCGCTCATCCCCGACGCCCGCCTCGAGACCTTCGACGAGGTCGGCCACATGCTCTGGTGGGAGCAGCCCGGGCGCACCGCCAGCCTCGTTCGCGAGCACGCGCTCGCCGCGGTCTAGCCGCCCCCGCCGGGGCAGTACTTCGGGTCCAGCTCGCCAACGACCTTGAAGACGTAGTCGGGCTGGGGAACGATGTCGGGCTCCGCCACGACCAGCTTCATCGCCGGGTCGTTTTTCACCCAGGCGTAGACCGGATACCAGTACGGCGCGTCCGGTGAGTCCTGCGTGTACTGGCTCATGATCACGTAGTCGTAGTTGCCGGCGTTGATCCGCTCCATGAACTTCTCGCAGGTGGTCGCCAGGCGGTAGGTGCCGTGCGGGCCCGGCACGCCGATGTATTCGACGTGGTTGTCGAGGTGGCCGCCGTAGAAGCCGTACTGGCCGAAGATGATCTCGCTGGAGCCGACAATGCCGATCCGCTTGTTCCGCTGCAGACGGGCGAAGTCGTACGCTTTCTGCGGCCCGCCTTCGCCGAGGAAGAGGGTCGATTTCGTGTAGTGGTTGTTGGCGTACTGGACCTCCTGCGCGCGCCCAAGCACGACCACCAGCAGCAGCACCGCGGCGCCCGCCACGGCGATCGTCAGCCGGCTCGCGACGCGGCGGCTGCGCGCCATCCCCAGCGCCGTCGGCGCCCAGACCAGCGCCAGCGTCAGCACCACCGTGCCAACGATGAAGCCGGGATACCAGCGCGGCGTCGTCAGCACCGTGATCGCGTAGACCGCGGTCAAGAAGACCAGCGTCTGCCAGGCCCGCTTCTCGGGCGCCCGCAGCGGCCGCGCGATCGGCACCAGCACCAAGGCCAGGATCAGCCCCGGCACCAGGTAACGCGTGTTGGTGAAGAACCCGGTCGGGGTGCCGTCCTGGCCGGCGGCGGTGAGCGGCGTGAAGACGTAGACGAACGCGGTCGCCAGCGCCGCGGCGGCGATCACCTGGACGATCCGGTTGCGGGACTTCCAGACGAGGTAGGCGGCGGTCGCCCCGGCGACGATCAGGATCAGCGGCCACAACGGCCCGAAGGCGTTGTCGAGCTGCGGGAAGAACCACTGCCGGTAGATGGTCGGCTCGGTTATGTAGTGCGCCACCGAGAAGCGCGGCCGTGGGTCGAGCGGCATCTGGTCCGGCGTCGGCAGGTTGAGCGGGCCGAACTTGGTAATCGGGATCGGGTTGCCGCCGGTCTTGATCGCCGCCCGCACGTACCAGTAGCTGCCGACCACCAGCATCGGCACCGCCATCGCCCAGGTCGTCGTCCAGCGCCGTCCCCTGCCGCTGAAGACGATCATCCCGACCGTTATCGCGACCACCGGGACGAGGAAGGTGAACTTGACCGAGGCGGCCAGGCCGGCGGCGATCCCGGCCATGATCAGCGGCCCCTTGTCGAGCAGCGGCGCGTCGCGGTCGGGCGCGTCCTTCACCGCCCCCTCCGCCGGCGCCCGCCGCTGGTGCCCGTTGATCAGGAAGGCGACGAAGGCGAGCAGGAAGGCCAGCCCCATGATGTCGTTGCGCCCCTCCCCCGGCTGGGTCTCGATCATCACCCCGGCGTCCAGCACGATCGCCGCCGCGACCATCGTCGCCGGGCCGACTTTGTAGGGGCGGCCGACGCACCAGGCGGCCAGCAGCGCGATCGCCAGGAAGAAGAGGTTCAGCAGCGGCGCCAGCCAGTCGCTCTTGAAGAGGACGATTCCGGCGGCGCTGACCAGCTCGTGGCTCTGCGGGTAGAACCAGGCGGCGAGCCGCAGCGGGTCGGTGTAGACGAGCGGGATCGTCGACCCTTCCTGGGCGATCGACGCCGAGAACGGCATGTGGTACCAGGTCGTGTCGCCGCCGAACATCCCCTGGTCGAGGCTGAGCTGAGACGGGAAGGTCCACTCGGCGACCGTGAAGGAGGCGACCGCGAAGGCGATCCAGAAGGCGATTTTCTGCACCTGCGGCGCGGCCACTTCCCCGTTGCCGGCTGGCGCCAGGCGCCAACCCAGGTACGCCGCGCCGAGCGACAGCGCGACCGTGAAGAGGACGGTCCAGCCGAGGGTGAGGATGCTGAGCGTGCCGAGGATCTGCAGCGAGACGATCATCAGCGCCGAGGCGATCGTGATGTCGGCGAGCCGCGCCAGCGCGCCGGAGAACTCGGGCACCAGCCAGCGACGCAGCCAGTAGCCGCCGAGGCCGAGGGCGGCGACGCAGCCGATCAGGGACAGGCAGCCGACTATGTAAGAGCCGAAGGAGGGCGCCACGGGCGCGGGATGCTATTCGCCGCGCCCGCGGTCCACCGGCGCGCCGCTAGGAGGCGGCGGCGGGGATCCGGCAGGAGACGCCCGTCCCGGCCAGACCGCAGTAGCCGTTCGGGACCTTGTGCAGGTACTGCTGGTGGTAGTCCTCGGCGTAGTAGAAGGGCCCGGCGGGCTCGATCTCGGTCGTGATCGGGTCCTTCCCGGCCGCCCGCAGGTCGGCGTCGTAGGCCTCCTTGGCCATCTCCGCGGTCGCCTTCTGTGCGTCGTTGGCGAAGTAGATGCCGGACCGGTACTGGGTCCCGACGTCATTGCCCTGCCGCATGCCCTGGGTCGGGTCGTGCTCCTCGAAGAAGACCTTCAGCAGGTCCGCGTAGGAGACGACCTTGGGGTCGAAGGCGACCAGGACCGACTCGGCGTGGCCGGTCCGGCCCGAGCAGACCTCCTCGTAGGTCGGGTTCGGGGTGGTCCCGTTCTGGTAGCCGACCGCGGTCGTGTAGACGCCGTCGATCCCCCAGAACAGCCGCTCCGCGCCCCAGAAGCAACCGAGCGCGAAGTACGCTGTCTCGATCCCCTCCGGGAAGGGCGGCTTCAGCGGCGTGCCGAGCACCGCGTGCGTCTCCGGCACCGCAAAGGCCGGCTCGCCGCGCCCGGGCAGCGCCTCCTCCGGCGACACCTTCTTGGTCTTCTCAGGGTTCAGCATCGTCATCAGCTTTCCGAGTCCGTTCATGTCGTTCCTCCTCTCTCCAAAGGTACGGGAGCCGTCCAGCGGGTCCGGAGATTCGGCTTGGCGACGGGACGAACGGGTACGGTGCCTTCCGTGGGTTGCCTCGTCGCTCTCTTCGCGCTGATCTCGCCGCGACTGGCGCTGTTCGTCCTCTTCCTCTTCACCGATCTGCTCAGTCGCGCCTTCGACAGCTGGTTCGTGCCCTTCCTCGGCTTCTTCCTGCTGCCCTGGACGACGCTCGCCTACGCGGCGATGTGGGCGGCCAGCACCGACAAAGTCACCGGCTTCGAGTGGTTCATCGTCATCCTCGCCTTCCTGGTCGACCTCGGCGCCTACGCCGGCGGCCGCAAGGAGCGCTACGCGAGGGGGTAGGAGATCCTCACGTGGCGCTTGGAAAGGACGACGAAGGGCCGCTCGCTGACCTTGCCGTCGATCAGCGAGGTGATCTCGACGTTGGTCAGCGGCACGAACTCGAGGTCGGGTCGGTTGAGCGAGTCCGAGAAGCGGCTCTGGTACCCCTCCGGCGGCAGCGTCACGTCGCCGACGACGATCTGCCGGTCGGTTTCGAAGACGGCCCGTTCGACCCGCCGTTCGATCTGTTCCGGCTGGCCGGCGGGGCGCTCGCTGGACGCGCCCTGATCCACGCTTCTCAGTTCCATTCCCGGCCCTCATCGGTCGAAATCCCTGCAAAGCGCAGTGGACAAACGTCCAGCCGCGGCGGCGCGCCCGCCGGCCGGCTAGGCTCGCGGCTCATGGCGCGCCCCTGGTTCACCTGCGAGCCCGTCGAGGAGTCCTTCCTCGACACGGCGCCGCTGCGCCTGGTCGGCCACTTCGACGTCCCCCGTCCCGCCGCCGACGTCTGGGCCGAGCTGACCGCCGAGCACCCGCTGCTCTGGTGCCGGATCCTCCAGGACGTCACCTGGACCTCGCCGCGGCCGTTCGGCGTCGGCACGACCCGCACCGTTGTCGCCCTCGGCGGCCTCAACCTCTTCAAAGAGCGCTTCTTCCGCTGGGAGGAGGGCCGCCGCCACACCTTCGTGGTCGAGCAGGCCAGCGCGCCCCTGTTCCGCCGCTTCGTCGAGGACTACCTGGTCGAGCCCCGCGGCGCCGAAGCCTGCCGCTTCACCTGGACGATCGCCGGCGAACCGCGCCCCCCGTTCGGCCTCGGCGCCCCGCTCAACCGAGCCCTCCTGAAGACCCTCCTCACCGACACCGCCCGCCACTACGGCCTGCGCTGAACGCCGTCCCCGTTCGCCGCCGCCCGTCGGGGCTCAGCGGCCCAGCGGGAGCGACTTCGCCGCGGCGGCGTAGCCGGCGCGGGTCGCTTCCGCCGTCAGCGGTTTGCCCGACCTCAGGGTCAGCGTCACGCGACCGTTGCCGTCGGTGGTCGCCGACCGTCCCTGAGCCTTCACCCTCGCGCCGCGCACGGCTTCGCCCGCGTCGAGGACCGTGAAGCGCACGGTGGTCGGCTCACCGCGGCGCAGCCTGCTCGGGCTGGCTCGCAGCGTCAAACCGGGCCGCAGCCGCCGGTAGGAGGTCGCCACGACCGAGGTGCTGCCGAGGTTGAAGTTGGCGAGGACATCGAGCTCGCCGCCCACCGCGCTCGCGTCG
>CAMPIP010000122.1 GCA_946886425.1 uncultured Actinomycetes bacterium | reverse complement strand
GGCGGCGGCGACGTCGACGAAGGCGAGCCGGGCCTGGGCGGGGTCGGCGGCGAGCGCCGCGAGCAGCTCCGCCAGGCCGGCCCGGGCCCGGTCGGGCCAGCGGTCCTCGGCGTCGTAGGCGGCGGTGATCCGCCGCACCAGCTTGTCGACCGCGTCGTCGTAGGCGGCCAGGAAGCAGGCTTCCTTGTCATCGAAGAGCTCGTAGAAGGTGGTCCGGGAGATGCCCGCCTCGCGGGTGAGGTGGGTGACCGTGGTTGCCCCGTAGCCCTTCTCGGCGACGACCCGCATCGTCGCCTCCAGGAGCCGCTCGCGCTGGGACTGCTGGACCACCTCGCGGGGCAGCCCGTGCCGCCCGCGCGGCGGCTTCCACCTCTCCCCCTGCCTCGGTTGCGGCACGCCTAGGCCTCGGCTTGGAGCTGCTTCTCCGCTTCGCGCGACTGCCGCAGCGCCTCGTCCTGGCCCAAGTAGGGGACGGTGACGATGTAGACGATGTCGGGCAGCAGTTCCGGCAACCGCCCGGTGTTGCCGGCGAGGATCTGGCCGACGATCAGCTGCTCCGCGGCGGCGAGGACGGCGCGGCCGGCGCTGGAGGGGATGGCTTCCTCCTCGAGCGGGTCGCTGCGGCCACGATCGAGCAGCGCCTGCAGGACCCGCTTGCCGGAGGCGTACATCTCCAGCGAGCGGCCACCCGCTGCCGGCGCCTCGATCAGGGCCATGCGGGCGAAGTCGGGCCGGCTGGCGAGCAGCTCCAGGAAGGCGCGGGCGGCGTCGCGGACCATCGTCGCCCAGGGTTTGTCCGGCGAGTAGACCTCGACGATCCGGCCCATCGTGTCGGCCAGCGAGAGCTCCATCGAGGCCTGCAGGCAGTCCTCCTTGTCCTTGAAGAGCTCGTAGAAGGTGGCCCGGGAGACCCCGGCGGCCTCGACGATGTCAGCGATCGTGGTGGCGCCGAAGCCCTTGCTGGCGCAGGCCGCGGCCATCGCGTTGAGGATCCGTTCGCGCTGCGAGTGGGCGACGATCGGCTCGGCCAGGTCGGCTCGCCCCCTGGGCAGCTGTTCGCGGTGGATCAGCCCCCCAAGGTCATCCTGATCGCGCTCAGATTTGGCTTCCTGCTGGGAAGTGCTGGGTGGCATCGGCGTTCTCGCTCCAGACAGCCGTGTTTCGGGAAACGCGATTGTACACCCCGGGCACGGCTCTGTGGACGATCCAGTACCGAATTAATATTCTCCTGGTCGCTTGGGAACGCGGCCGGGATTCGCGGGAAGCTCTGTACACGCGGGCGAGAGGGGCGCGCGGAACTTCGGACCGCTGTACAAGGACGCTCGGCGACGCCGCCGGGACCATCTCTCGATGGAGACGGCACCCCGACAGATCGTCGCCTTCGGCGGCGGCGGGTTCTCGATGGAGTCGGGTAACCCCCTGCTCGACGACTACGTTCTCGCCCTCGCCAAGGCGGAGCGGCCGCGGGTCTGCTTCCTGCCCTCGGCCAGCGGCGACGCCGACCACTACATCGTCCGCTTCTACCGGGCCTTCTCCGCCCACCGCTGCGAGCCGACCCACATCTCCCTGTTCCGCCGCGAGCAGGGCCCGGAGGACCTTCGCCGCCACCTGCTCTCCCAGGACCTGATCTACGTCGGCGGCGGCAGCGTCGTCAGCCTGCTCGGGGTCTGGCGCGCCCACGGGATCGACGCGATCCTCCGCGAGGCCTGGGAGGCGGGGGTGGTGCTCTGCGGCCTCTCGGCTGGCTCGCTCTGCTGGTTCGCCGAGGCGGTGACCGGGTTCCACGGGCCGCCGAAACGGCTCGAGGGGCTCGGCCTGCTGCCGTTCAGCAACTGCGTCCACTACGACCCGCGCTCGCGGCGGCGCGAGTCCTATCACCGCTTCCTGCGCGAAGGGATGCGCGGCGGCTACGCGGCCGAGGACGGCGCCGCCCTGCACTTCACCGGCACCGAGCTGAACCGCGTCGTCGCCTCGCGGCCGGAGGCGCGCGGCTACCGGCTCGACGTCGCCGGTCAGCGCGTCGTCGAGATGCGGATCGCCACCACCTATCTGGGAGACCGCGGCGTCGCCCCCAGCGCACCGCTGCCGGAGGCGCTCTCGACCGCGGTCGCGGCTTGATGGCGACGCCCCGCATCCTCGCCCTCGGCGGGCACGAGTTCAGCTCCCGCCCGCCCGACCGCGCCGTCGCCGAGCTGCTGCTGCGGCTGGCCGCCGAGCGCGGCGCCGGGCGGCCGCGGATCTGCATCCTGCCGACCGCCAGCGGCGACACCTCGGAGCTGATCGGCAGCTTCTACGCCGCCTTCGGCGAGCGCGCCTGCGAGCCCTCCGACGTCTCCCTGTTCCGGCTCGGCCGGCGACCGCTGGCGCTGCGCGACCACCTGCTCTCCCAGGACCTGATCTACGTCGGCGGCGGCAGCCTCGTCAACCTGCTGGCGGTTTGGGAGGCGCACGACATCGCCTCGATCCTCAGCCTCGCCTGGCGCCAGGGCATCGCCCTCGCCGGCCAGAGCGCCGGGGCGATGTGCTGGTTCGAGGCCGGGATCACCAAGTCCTCCGGCAGGCCGCTGGCGGCGGCCGGCCTGGGGCTGCTGGGCGGCAGCCTCTGTGTCCACTACAACAACGAGCCCGAGCGCCGCGCCGCCTACCTCGACGCCGTCGCCGACGGGATGCCGGGCGGCTACGGGCTCGACGACTACGCCGGCCTGCTCTGGGAGGGCGAGGGCTCGCCGGCGGCGGTGACGGCCCGCCGCGGCGCCCGCGCCTACCGGGTCGGCAGGCGCGACGGCGCCGTCGCCGAGTCGCCGCTGCCGGCTCGCTTCCTCCCGGCCCCCGCCCCCGCGGCCCTGCGCGAGGACATCGCCGAGTTCCGCCGCATCAAGTCGATGCGAAAGCGAGCCGGCTGGCTGGGCTGACTACTCGCCCGCGACCGGCGGCGCGGTCGGGTCGCCGCTCTCCTCGCCGAGCGCCTCGCGGGCGATGTACTCCTCGGCGAGCAGCAGGTTCTCCTTGGAGCGCTCGACGACGTTGAGCAGGTCGCCCATCAGCGCCACCTCCTCGACCTGCTCTTTGACGAACCAGGTGAGGAACTGCTCGGCCCGATAGTCCTTGGTCTCGCGGGCCAGCTCGAAGAGGGCGAAGATCTCGTCGCTGACCCGTTTCTCCTGCTCGAGGGCCATCTTGACCGGCTCGCTGCCGTCGGCGTAGGTCGTCTCCTGCGACTTGATGTCCGGGATGTGGACCTTCTCGCCGACGTCGAGCAGGTACTTGACCATCATCATCGCGTGCTCGCGCTCCTCCAGCGCCTGGCGGTAGAAGAAGGCGGCGAGGCGGGGGAGGGTCGCGGCGTCGTAGTAGACGGCCGCCCCCACGTACTGCTGGGAGGCTCCGAACTCGTTGGCGATCTGGGCGTTGAGCGCGTCTGCGAAAGACTTGTCGGGCATCTCGGGCTCCTCTCGGTGGGGACGGGAGCCCAACGTAGCCGAAACTCCGGATTCGGCTGGCCGAAGAGGGAGTTAGGCGACCCAACGAAAGCCGAGCGGGTCGATGCTCGGCTCAAGCGGGCTCGACGGCAGCCCCGGCTTGGTCGCCAGCGCCGGGTCGTTGTAGCCGCCGGGCGCGACGTCGTTGGGGGTGTCGGGGTGGAAGATCGAGGCCAGGTACTGGATCTGGCCGCGGCCGGCGCCGAGCTCGGTCTGGCCGCCGCCGTAGGCGCCGATGCCGCGCTCCTCGCAGTAGTCGTAGGCGGCGAAGAGGTTCTTGATCGGGCCGAACCGGGAGGGCTTGACGTTGACCGTCTTCGGCGGCGACCAGGGCATCGCCTCGATGTCGGCGATCGAGTGGATTGGCGCGTCCCAGGTGACCCGCTCGTGGACTGGGTCGAGCAGCGGTTTGGTCTCCTCGGTGACGTCGGGATCCTCGAGCCATGCGTCCGGGAAGGCCGCGATCAGCTTCCCGTACAGCTCCGGGTCGGTGATCACGTCGACCGGGGTGCCTTTGTAGAAGCCCTTGAGGTCGAGCGAGTCGACCGCGCCGGTCTCGACCAGGGCGGCGATCAGCTCGTCGTCCCAGTCGTTGAAGGGGTCGAGCTTGAAGCGCAGGGTCGGGTAGACGGCGAGCCGTTCGAGCACCGGCTCGATCGAGGACTTGGCGCCCTCCTCGAAGCCGGCCAGCCGCATCGAGTTGACGAAGTTGACGGGACGCGGCTCGCGCCCGACCGCGTCGGCGAGGTTGGTCCCGGCCTGGCGCAGGGCGAGGTCGAGGGCGGCGGACTCGAAGGCCCAGCGGCGGTACTCACGGGAGACGTCGCGCTCGGGGGCGGCGGCGGGGAAGAGGTCGACCGCGCCGAGCGCCTCCGAGAAGCCGGCGAAGCTGTTGCTGCCGAGCAGCCCCTCGGGCGGGCCGTGGTCCTGCTGGGCGATGTGGTCGACGGCGTCGTAGGTGACGTCCTCGCCGATCCCCTCATGCCCGCCCCCGCGCAGCTTGATCACCGTCGTCAGCCTTTCGAAGCTGCCGAGCGTGATGCTCAACCCCTCGAACTCGACCGCCTCGATCTCGAGCGGCAGGTCGGCGATCGCGTCGTAGCTGGCCATCGCCGCAGCCTACCGAGGGGGGTGTCTGAGCTAAGGCGTCAGAACTGACGCCTTAGCTCAGACACCCCTGCTGGGCGGGCGGCCACGCGGAGCGTCTTCAGCTCGCGGTCGCTGCCGCCGCGGACGTAGCCGCCGTGGGCGACGCTCTCGCGGATGTAGTCGAGGGTCGCGTCGGTGAGGCGCTCGCCGGGGAGGACGTTGGGGATGCCGGGCGGGTAGGCGGCGAGGCCCTCGGCGGCGACGCGGCCGGCGGCGGCCTCGAAGGGGACGACCTCCTGCGGTCCGAGGAAGGCTTCCCTGGGGGTCAGGACCAGCTCGCCCCAGGGTGGTGGCGGCGCCAGCTTCTCCTGCGGCGGGCCCGGCTCGGCCTCGAGCTCCTCGACCGCGTGGCGGAGTGCCGCGACGAGGCGCTCGCCGGCGACCGCGGCCGGCTCGCCGAGCCCGAAGATCGCGACGACGACGTTCTCGGAGTAGAGCTCGAGGTCGATACCGCTGACGTAGAAGGCAGTCCTGAACAGGCGGTAGCCGTTGGAGCCGGTGCCGCGCACGTCGACGGCGAGCCGCAGCGGGTCCCAGCCGGCGACACCGGGCCGGCCCACCATCCGCTCGTCGAGGACGCTGAGTCCGGGGATCTCCGCGATCGCCTCGCGGGTGCGGGCGATCGTCTCGATCGTCTCGCCGAGCAGCTCGGCCCCGTGGACCGCGGCCTGGCGCCGGGCGGCGTCGAGCGAGCCTGAGAGCAGGCCGCTGGGGCTGGTCGTTTCGACCAGGCTGACGCAGCGGTCGACCACGGCCGGGTCGAGCCGGTCGCCGTCGCCGAGGTGCAGCATCGCCGCCTGGGTGAGGCTGCCGACGATCTTGTGGGTCGAGGAGGTGACCAGGTCGGCGCCGGCGGCGAGCGCGTCCCGCGGCAGGTCCGGGTGGAAGTGGAGATGGGCGCCCCAGGCCTCGTCGACGACCAGCGGCACCCCGCGCGAGTGGGCGACCTCGGCGAGGGCGGCGACGTCGGCGCAGGCGCCGAAGTAGGTCGGGGAGACGACCAGAGCGGCGACCGCGCCCGGGGTCGCGTCGAGTGCCGCCGCCAGCGAGTCCGGGGTGAGCCCGTGGGCGATGCCGAGCTCCTCGTCGATCTCCGGCGAGACGAAGGTGGGCCGCAGGCCACTGAGCACGAGCCCGTCGATCACCGAGGAGTGGACGTTGCGCTGCACGATCACCTCACCGCCGATGTGCGCCAGGGCCAGGCAGGTGCTGTGGTTGCCCTGCGACGCGCCGTTGATGAGGAACCAGGTGCGGCGGGCGCCCCAGGCCGCGGCGGCGAGCAGCTGGGCCTGCTGGAACGGGGTTGGTTCCGGCCCGACGTCGACGCCCTCGGTGACCGAGGGCACGTCGTTGCGCAGCCCGACCTCGCCGATCAGCTCCCGCATCGCCGGGTCCGCGCCGATCCCGCCCTTGTGGCCGGGAACCTGGAATCGCCCGGGGTCGAGCGCCGCGTAGGCGAGCAGAGCGTCGACGTAGGGCGTCGCGTCCTGGCTCGTTCCAGCCATCGAGGCGAGTGTACGCGGCCGGACTGGCGGGTCCGCGACAATCTCCGCAGGGATGGAGCACACCAGACACGGCTACTGGCTCCAGGAGGTCGGCCCGGTGCAGCCGGCACCGTCCTTGGTCGGGGGCGCCAGCGCCGACGTGGTCGTCCTCGGCGGCGGCTTCACCGGGCTCTGGACGGCGTGGCACCTCAAGCAGCTGGAGCCGGAGGCGCGCGTGACCCTGCTCGAGGCGGACCTCTGCGGCAACGGGCCGAGCGGGCGCAACGGCGGCTTCTGCAACGTGATGTGGTTCTCGCTGCCGAACATGCGGCGGCGCTGGGGGGACGAGGGGGCGCTCGCCGTCGCCCGCGCCTCCAGCGAGGCGGTCGCCGGGATCGGCGAGTTCTGCGCCGAGCAGGGAGTCGACGCCTGGTACCGCCACGGCGGTTACCTGCAGGTCTCGGCGGCGCCGGCCCAGGATGGGATCTGGGGGGAACCGGTCGAGGCCTGCCGCGAGCTCGGCGTCGCCGACGCGGTCGAGCCGCTCTCGCCCGAGGGGGTCGCCGCCCACTGCGCCTCGCCGGCCTTCCGCGGCGGCGCCTTCTACCCCGACTCGGCAACCGTGCAGCCGGCCCGGCTCGCGCTCGGCCTGCGCGAGCGGCTGCGGGCCACCGGCGTCGAGATTCACGAGCACTCGCCGGTCCGGCGCCTGCGGGCCTCGGCGGGCGGAATCGAGGCTGAGACCGACGGCGGCAGGGTCCGCGCCGGCGCCGCGGTGGTGGCGATCGGCGGCGCCGCCCGGGCCCGCCGCGGGCCGCTCCACAACCGGCTGACGATCACCTCCTCGCACATCGTCCTCACCGAGCCGCTCCCCGAGCTGCTCGAGGAGATCGGCTGGACCGGCGGCGAGTGCATCACCGATGGCCGCACGATGCTGCACTACTTTCGGACCACGCCGGACGGCCGGATCGTCTTCGGGCTCGGCGGCGGCCAGATCTCGATGGGCGGCCGGCTGCGCGGCCGGGTCGAGGTCGACCCCGCGGTCGTCGCCCTCGCGGCCGAACGGCTGCACGCTTACTTCCCCGGCACCGAGGGACGGCGGATCACC
>CAMPIP010000121.1 GCA_946886425.1 uncultured Actinomycetes bacterium | reverse complement strand
GTCCTCCTAGGCGGCCGGAGCCGGGGGCGCGGCGGGCGTCGTGGGAGGGGTGGTGGCGACCGGCTGATCGCCGGACGGCCGCGCCGCCTCCGGCCCGACCGGCGGGTAGTCGTCGGTCAGGAAGGCCATGTATCCGTAGACCCGGGTCTCGAAGCTGTGCAGTGCGGTCAGGACGTTGAACATCCATTCCGGCAGGTAGCCGCGGAAGACGATCGTCAGCCAGGCCCCGATCGCGATGATCTGCAGGGCGTAGGAGACGACGTAGGAGACCAGGATCAGGACCGGCAGCGCCAGGATCAGGCGGAACAGGGCCTTGAGGCGGCTCTGCCGCTCGGCCGGCGGCGGCACGTTGACCCGAATCGGGTAACTCGGATCGTCCGCGAGGCCGAACGGCGGCCAGGCGTCGGTCTGCAGAAACATCCACGAGGAGACCCGCAGCCCGAAGCGGATCACCCCGGCGTTGAAGTCGTAGAGCCACTGCGGATAGCGACCAAGGACGACGATCGCGATCCAGGCGATGAAGTGGGTGAAGATGAAGAGGATCCCCCAGAAGGTCGCGACGACGAACCACGGGATCGCCAGGAGCAGCCGGAAGAAGGTCGTCCAGCGGTTCGGCGTGGGGTCGAAATCGGCTTCATAAGTGATCGGATACATCGGGCTCCCCTTCGTTGGACTTGCCACTAGCTCAGGCGCCGCCAGCCTAACCTCGGCCCCGGCGGTAGTCCACCCGCGACTGTCAATAACCTGTCGAGCCCGATGGCCGCCGCGAAGACCGAGACCGCCCGAATCCCCGCCGAGCTGAAGCCCGGCGACGGTCGCTTCGGCTGCGGCCCCTCGAAGGTGCGGCCGGAGGCGCTGCGGGCACTGGCCGACCGCTCCGACCTGATGGGCACCTCGCACCGCCAGGCGCCGGTCCGCGACATCGTCAAGCGCGTCCGCGAGGGTCTCGGCGAGCTGTTCACCCTGCCCGAGGGCTACGAGGTGGCGCTCGGCAACGGCGGCACCACCGCCTTCTGGGAGGCCGCCGCGGCCTGGCTGGTCCGCGAGCGCGCCCTCCACCTCACCTACGGCGAGTTTTCGCAGAAGTTCGCGAAGACGACCGCGGCGGCACCGTTCCTAGGCGACCCGATCGTTGTCGAGGCCGAGCCTGGCGACGCGCCCGCCCCGACCGCCGACCCGGCCGCCGACGTCCTCGCCTGGGCCCACAACGAGACCTCGACCGGCGTCGCCGTCCCGGTCGTTCGGCCCGCGGGCGCCGGCGAGTCGCTGGTCCTGATCGACGCCACCTCCGGCGCCGGGGGCCTGCCGGTCGACGTCGCCGAGGCCGACGCCTACTACTTCGCGCCGCAGAAGGCCTTCGGCGGCGACGGCGGCATCTGGTTGGCCCTGCTCAGCCCCGCCGCGATCGCCCGCATCGAGCAGCTCGACGGCGCCGCCGACCGCTGGCAGCCAGCCTTCCTCTCCCTGCAGACGGCGCTGGAGAACTCGCGCAAGGAGCAGACCTACAACACGCCCGCCCTGGCGACCCTACTGCTGCTCGCCGACCAGGTCGAGTGGATGCTCGGCAACGGCGGCCTCGATTGGTGCGTCGGCCGCACCGCCGACTCCTCCGGCCGCCTCTACGGCTGGGCCGAGGCCTCGGAGTTCGCGACCCCGTTCGTGGCCGATCCGGCGAAGCGCTCGCAGGTGGTCGGCACGATCGACTTCGCCGACTCGGTCGACGCCCCCGCGCTGGCCGCCGCCCTGCGCGCCAACGGGATCGTCGACGTCGAGCCCTACCGCAAGCTCGGCCGCAACCAGTTGCGAGTCGGGATGTTCCCGGCCGTCGAGCCCGATGACGTCGAGGCGCTGACCGCCTGTGTGGACTGGGTCGTCGCCAACGTCGAGGGGGTCGCCAAGTGAGGGTCCTGGTCAAGGAGAAGATCGCCGACACCGGTGTCGAGCTGCTGCGGGAAAACTTCGAGGTCGACCTTGGCCTGGAGATGTCCGACGAGGAGCTGCGCGAGCAGATCGGTCAGTACGACGCGATCCTGATCCGGTCGGCGACGAAGATGACGCCGGAGCTGATCGACCTCGCCGACAACCTCAAGGTGATCGGCCGCGCCGGCACCGGGGTCGACAACGTCGACATCCCCGCCGCGACCCGCCGCGGCATCGTCGTCGCCAACGCCCCCGAATCGAACTCCGTCGCCGCCGCCGAGCACACCCTGGCGCTGGCGCTGGCGCTGTTCCGCAACGTCCCGCAGGCGCACGAATCGCTGGTCGCCTGTCGTTGGGACCGCGCCAAGTTCAAGGGCGCCGAGCTCTACGGCAAGACGCTCGGCGTGGTCGGCTTCGGACGGATCGGCCAGCTCGTCGCCAAGCGCGCCCAGAGCTTCGACATGGAGGTCGTCGCCTTCGACAAGTTCGTCTCCGCCGAGCGCTTCCGCGAGCTCGGGGTCGAGGGGCTCGAGAGCGTCGAGGAGCTCCTTGCCCGCGCCGACCTCGTCACCCTGCACGTCCCGAAGACCCCGGAGACGATCGATCTGATCGACGCCGAGGCGATCGCGGCCATGAAGGACGGCGCCCGGGTGGTCAACTGCGCCCGCGGCGAGCTGGTCGACCTCGACGCGCTGCAGGCGGGCCTCGAGTCCGGCAAGCTGGCCGGCGCCGCCCTCGACGTCTTCCCCTCCGAGCCCTTCACCGAGCACCCGATCTTCGCCCGCCCCGACGTCGTCGTTACCCCGCACCTCGGCGCCTCGACGGCTGAGGCGCAGGACCGCGCCGGCGTCGTCACCGCCGAGCAGGTCACCGCCGCCCTCAACGGGGGCGTCGTCACCAACGCCGTCAACATCGCCGCCGTCCGGCCCGAGGCGATGGAGGCGCTGGCGCCGTTCGTGCCGCTCTGCGAAAAGCTCGGCCGCCTCGCCCAGGGCCTCGGCGACGGCTCGGTCGACCGGGTCACAGCCGAGTTCCGCGGGCGCATCGCCGCCCACGACACCCGCCTGCTCGGGATCGCCGTCCTGGTCGGCATTCTCTCCGGCCACACCGAGGAGCAGGTCAACCTCGTCAACGCGCCGCAGATGGCCGAGGAGCGCGGCATCGACCTGGTCGAGACCAGCGACGCCAGCGCCGGCGACTTCACCGAGCTAGTCACGATCCGGGTCGGCTCCGGCGACCAGGAGGTCGAGGTGGCCGGGACCAGCGTCGGCCCCCGCAACGAGCCGTACCTGGTCTCGGTTTGGGGCGAGGGCTTCTACCTGCCGTTCGCCGAGCACATCACCGTCTTCCGCTACGCCGACCAGCCGGGGATGATCGGCCGCGTCGGCACGATGTTCGGCGAGGAGGGCGTCAACATCGTCTCCGCCGCGGTCGGCGCCGAAGCCGGCGGTGAGAACGCGGTGATGGCGCTGACCACCGACGCTCCGGTCCGGACCGAGACGATCGAGAAGATCCTCGGCGTCGGCGGCTTCTCGGTCGGCCGCTCCGTCGACCTCTGAGAACGTCCGCGACGGTCTAGGGTGGGCGGATGAGGGCCGTGGTGCTGACGGGAACGGGAGGGCCTGAGGTCCTTAAGGTCCAAGAGCGCCCCGATCCGCCAGTCGGTCCCGGCGAGGTGCGGATCGCCGTCCGCGCCGCCGGAGTCAACTTCGCCGAGACGTTGGCTCGGGTCGGGCTCTACCCGGACGCGCCCAAGATTCCATGCGTGCTCGGCTATGAGGTTTCGGGCGTGGTCGAGTCGGTCGGCCCGGGAGTCGAGTCCCACGCCGTCGGCGACCGCGTCGTCGCCGGCACCCGCTTCGGCGGCCAAGCCGAGTTGGTGACCGTGGCCGCCGAGCAGGCGCTGCCGCTGCCGGAGCGACTCAGCTTCGAGGAGGGCGCCGCCTTCCCGGTCAACTACGGGACCGCCTACGCAGCCCTCGTGCTGATGGGCAGCATCCGCGAGCGCACCCGCGTCCTCATCCACGGCGCCGGCGGCGGGGTCGGCGTCTCCGCCACCCAAATCGCCCGCAACGCCGGGGCCGAGATCTTCGGCACCTCCTCGCCCGGCAAGCACGAGGCGATCCGCGCCCAGGGCGTCACCCACGCGATCGACTACCGCAACCTGGACTTCGCCGCCGAGGTGATGCGGCTCACCGGCAACGAGGGGGTCGACTTGATCCTCGACGCCCAGGGCCCGACCAGCTTTCGCAAGGACTACCGGCTGCTGCGCCCCGGCGGTCGCCTGATCATGTACGGCCTCTCCGAGAACACCAACGCCGGTGCCCGCGACCTGCCGGCGACCCTGAAGAGCCTCCTGAAGATGCCGCTGGCGACGATGCCATGGTGGAAGAGCCTGATGCTGATGAACGAGAACAAAGGGGTCTTCGGCCTCAACATGTTGAGCTGGTGGGAACGCGAGGGCAACCTCGACCGGGTCACCGAGCCGCTGATGGCCGACCTCGAGGCGGGGCGCCTCCAACCTCTGGTGGGGGCTTCATTCCCGTTCGAGCGGGCGGGTGAGGCTCACGAGTTCATCGCCCAACGCCGCAACGTCGGCAAGGTCGTGTTGTTCCCTTCGTAGAGGCCCACACGACCGACCGCATTTCAGCCCAGGGATCCACGATGAAGAAACTGCTCACGATCGCGATCGCGACGGTCGCACTGATCGCCGTAGCGCCGGCCCAGGGCGGCTCCGGCGTGGTCGTGATTCTCGCCGGCGACGAACAGGCGAACACGATCTCGATCGTCGTCAGCAGCTCCGGCGCCGGCTTCGTGATCGATTCCGCCGCTCCGCTCGAAGTCGGTGGCGGCGTCTGCGCCCATCCGGACGCCATGCCCACCCAGCTGGTCTGCGACGCTGCGAAGATCAGCGGCTTCGAAGTCAACGCCGGCGGGGGCGACGACCACGTCACGATAGGCCGCACGGTCGGGGTGCCTGTGACGCTTCGCGGCGGCCCCGGCAACGACCACCTCAGCGGCGGCGGCGGCACCCTCGGCGACAAGCTGGTCGGCGGCGCCGGCGACGACGATCTCGTCGGCAGGTCGGGTCCCGACCTCCTCTACGGCGGTCCCGGCAACGACAGCCTCTTCGGCGGCTCCGACGACGACCGCCTCGTCGGCGGTCCCGGCAACGATGTCCTGCGCGGCGAAGCCGGCTCCGACGTGGTGCTCGGCGGTTCCGGCGAAAACAGCCTCTCCGACTAGTCCTCGCTCATCGCCGGCTCGGCCCGCCGGCGCGTGAACAGGCGGCCGCCGACGAACAGAACGGTGATCGCCAGCCCGACCAGCGACAACGCCGCGTCGAGGCGGAAGGCGGCCTGGATGCCATCGACGAACGGGGGGACCTGCGAGGAGAAGACGGTAGTCGTCAGGCCCAACCCGATCGAGCCGCCGGCGATCTGGAACATGTAGATGATCCCGCCGGCGAGGCTGGTCTGGGAATCGTCGACCGAGGTGACGCCGGCCGTCGTCGCGGTCGGGTAGAAGCTGCCGATCCCGATCCCCAGCACGACCATGCCCGGGATCAGCGAGGCGTAGCCGGACTCGGCGTCGACCTGGGAGAAGAGGAAGGGCGCGACGGTGATGCAGGCGGCGCCGAGGACGGCAAGCCGCTTGGCGCCGACCCGGTCGTAGAGCGGCCCGGCCACGAAGGAGACCAGGGCGAAGACGCCGAGGAAGGGGAGGATGCCGACCCCCGCCTCCAGCGCCGAGTAGCCGAACTGCTTCTCCATGAACTGCGGCAGGTAGAGCAGCGAGGCGAAGAAGGTCGCCGACATGAAGAGGATCGCCACGCACGAGGCGGTGAAGCTCTGATTCCGCATAACCGCGCGCGGCACCAGCGCGTGGGAGCCGGCGCGGCGCTCGATTGGCGCGAAGGCGACGAGAAGCACGCCCGACAGGATCATCAGGGCGATCACCCGCGGGTCGCCCCAGCCCCACTCGGCGACCTGATCGAGGGCGATCAGCAGCGAGACCAGGCCGACCGAGAGCACCGCGATGCCGCCGTAGTCGATTCGCCGGTCCTCTGCCTCGGGCTCCTCGACCTTGACCAGGAACCAGGTCACGAGCACCGCGAAGATCGCGATCGGGACGTTGAGGAAGAAGATCCAGCGCCAGCTCAACGTGTCGGTGAGGACGCCGCCGATCAGCGGCCCGAGCGCGTTGCCCAGCCCGGCGGCGCCGAGGATGATCCCGCCGGCCAGGCCGGCCTTCTCGTCGGGCAGGATCGAGAAGGTCATGCCAAGGATCGCCGGCCACATCAGCGCCCCGCCGATCCCCATCAGGGTCCGGCAGGCGATCAGCCATGCCTCGCTCGGCGCGGCGCCGCCCAGCGCCGACATCGAGGCGAAGATCGCCGTGCCCAGGAAGAAGGCCCGGCGGCGGCCGAACATGTCGGCGAGCCGGCCGCCGGTGACGATCATCACCCCGAAGGTCAGCGCGTAGGCGTTGACAACCCACTGGATCGTGTTGATGTTGGTGTCGAAATCCTTCTCCATGGTGGGAAGGGCGACGTTGATCGCCGAGAAGTCGTTGGCGATCACCACCACCGCGATTCCCATCGCGAAGAGGGCGACCCAGTTGATTCGCTGCGGGGACGAGGACTCGATGCGCGGCACCCTACGCAAACCTCCCGACGCCGCGCCGATCTGCGCTACCCTGACCCAAGCGAATGTCCTACCGGGCCCACAGCCTCGCGCTACTCCTTCTCCTCCCCCTTCGGGGGGAATAGCGCTGGGCGGCGCGTTAGCCGCGAGAGACAAGGCCATTCGAACTTAGGAGAGAAGGAGAGATCCAATGGGATCCGCACCTGACGCCAACCGCGTCCACATATTCGACACCACGCTGAGGGACGGCGAGCAGTCGCCCGGCATCTCGCTGAACACCGCCGAGAAGGTGGAGATCGCCACCCAGCTCGCCCGCCTGGGCGTCGACGTGATCGAGGCCGGCTTCCCGATCACCTCGCCCGGGGACTTCGAGGCGGTCCAGGAGATCGCCCGCAGGGTGGAGGGCCCGACGATCTGCGGCCTGGCCCGCACCCACAAGGCCGACATCGACGCCGCCTGGGGGGCGGTGAAGGAGGCGCAGCGCCCGCGCATCCACACCTTCATCTCCACCTCCGACATCCATATCGAGCACCAGCTGCAGACCGACCGCGAGGACGTCAAGGGCCAGGCCCGGGCGGCTGTCGCCCTGGCCAAGTCCTACTGCGAGGACGTCGAGTTCTCGCCGATGGACGCGACCCGCGCCGACGTCGAGTTCACCGCCG
>CAMPIP010000120.1 GCA_946886425.1 uncultured Actinomycetes bacterium | reverse complement strand
TTAGAGCGCGTCTCTGATAAGGACGAGGTCCCTGGTTCGAATCCAGGATCGCCCATGCCGCCGACCTATAATTGCTGGTCAACCTTCCAGCCGGGAGATTCTTCTCGTGCAGCAGATGCAGATCTACGGGGTCAGCTTCGACATGGTCGGCAAGCAGCCGATCGTGCTGCTGAAAACCGTCGACGGAAACCGCTTCCTGCCGATTTGGATCGGCCACCCGGAGGCGGCGGCGATCCTGATGAAGCTGCAGGGGGCCTCGACGCCGCGGCCGATGACCCACGACCTGCTCTCCGACATCCTCGAGCAGCTCGACGCCAAATGCGAGCGGGTCTCGGTCACTGAGCTGCGCGACAACACCTTCTATGCCTCGATAACCGTCTCGGTCAACGGCTCCGAGGTCGAGATCGACTCCCGACCCTCCGACGCCCTGGCCCTGGCGGTCCGTGTCTCGGCGCCGATCTTCGCCGCCGAGGACGTGATCGAGGAGTCGGCGATCGAGTTCGAGCACGAGGTGGAGGACACCGAGGAGGTCGTCGAGAAGTTCAAAGACTTCCTCGACGAGGTGACCCCCGAAGACTTCGCCAAAGGCGAGGATTCCTAGCGGCTGCTGACCGGCAGCGCCAGCTCGAGGATCCGCTCGACCAGGCGCTCGAAGGAGAGCCCCGCCGCCTCGGCGGCCTGGGGGAGGAGGCTGGTGTCGGTGAGGCCGGGAATCGCGTTGGCCTCCAGCACCTGCGGCCCGTCGGCGGCGAGGATCAGGTCGATCCGAGCGAAGCCCGAGCAGCCGAGCGCCCGGTAGGTGCCGAGCGCTACCTCGACGACGGCACGGTGCTCCTCGTCGCCGAGGTCGGCCGGGCAGGCGAAACGGGTGCGCCCGATCTCGTAGCGGGCTTCGAAGTCGTAGCGGTCGCCCTGCACCGGGATCGCCTCGACCACCGGCAGGGCCTCGTCGCCGAGCACGCTGACCGCCAGCTCGCGTCCCTCGACGTGTCGCTCGAGCAGGACCTTGTCGTCGTAGCTGAAGGCGGCGACCAGGGCCTGGGGTACCTCAGCCGCGGTGGCCGCGAACTTGACCCCGAGCGAGGAGCCGCCGCGGCTGGGCTTGACCACGAGAGGGAAGCCGAGCCGCTGCTCGAGGTCGCCCAGCGCCTCGGCGGCGCCGAGCTCGCGGAAGGCGGTCTGGCTGAAGGCGAACCAATCGGGCGTGGGCAGGCCGGCGCCGCGGATCGCGTGCTTGGCGAGGACCTTGTCCATGCAGCGGACGCAGGCCGCCACGCCCGGGCCGGTGAAGGGGATGTCGAGCAGCTCCAGCAGCTCCTGGGTGGTCCCGTCCTCGCCACCGACCCCGTGCAGGGCGACGAAGGCGACGTCGGGCCGCGCCTCGCGCAACCGCGCGACAAGGTCGGGGCCGGCGTCGACCGCGACCACCTCGTGACCGAGCCGTTCGAGGGCGTCCTCGACGCGGGCGCCGGAGCGGAGCGAGACGCCGCGCTCCAGCGAGCGACCGCCCTTGAGGACCGCGACCTTCAAGTGCCGCCCTCGGCCGCCTTGCGGAACGGCAGCACGTTGGCGTCGTCGCTCGCCTGCGCCCGCGCGGAGGGCGCAGGCGCCTCAGTCTGCTCACCGGTCAGCGCCTCGTAGAGCTCGACCTGCTCGGCGATCACGTTGCCGATGCGGCGGATGCCCTCGCGAATTTCAGCCTCGCTGACGCCGGAGAAGTTGAGCCGCATCGAGCTGCCGCCGCGGCCGTCGACGTAGGCCGCCTGGCCCGGCACGAAGGCGACGTCGGCGCGCAGCGCCTTTGCCAGCAGGTCGCTGGTGTCGATGTAGGAGGGCAGCGTCGCCCAGATGAAGAGGCCGCCTTCGGGCTCGGTCCAGGTCGCCGCCGCCGGGAAGTGCTCGCGGAGCGCCTCCAGCATCACGTCGCGGCGGTGGCGGTAGATCTCGGCGAGGTCGGCGATGTAGTGCTGCCAGCGGCCCTCGCGGAAGTACTCGCGGACGAAGTACTGGGTCAGGGTCGAGGTGCAGAGGTCGGCGGCCTGCTTGCCGAGCACGATCTTCTCCATCACCGGCGGCGGCGCCACCGTCCAGCCGAGGCGGATGCCGGGGGAGAGGATCTTCGAGAAGGTGCCGATGTAAATCACGAAGTCGCCGCCGTCGAGCTGGTAGAGGGGCGGCATCGGTTCGCCCCCGTAGCGAAGCAGGCCGTAGGGGTTGTCCTCGACGACCAGCAGCTCGTGGCGCCGCGCCAGCTCGACCAGCTGTTGGCGCCGCGGCAGCGACATCGTCACCCCGGCGGGGTTTTGGAATGTCGGCACCGAGTAAATGAACTTCGGCCGCCGCGATTCCGCCCGCAGCTGCTCGAGCAGGCCCTCCAGCTCGCCGACCCGCATCCCGTCCTCGTCGCACTCGACCTGGACGACGTCGGCCTGGTAGCTGCAGAAGACCGGCACCGCGCCCGGGTAGGTGGGCGCCTCGCAGATCACCACGTCGCCGGGATCGACGAGCGTCTTGCAGACCAGGTCGATGCCCTGCTGCCCGCCGGTGGTGACGATGATGTCGTGGGGGTCCGGGAGCATTCCCTCCGCGCCCATCACCTGGAGGATGCAGTCGCGGGTCTCTTCGAAGCCCTCGGTCGGCCCGTACTGGAGCGCCTCGGCGGCGGACTCCTGGGCGATCCGGGTCATCTGCGCGGCGAAGCTCTGCGGCGGGAAGGTCGAGGTGTCCGGCAGGCCGCCGGCGAGGGAGATCACCTCGGGGCTGGCGGTGATCGCCATCAGGTCCCGCATCGCCGAGGAGCGCATCACCCCGGTTCGCTCGGCGAAGAGGGCGGCGTAGCGCTCGAGGTCGCGCGTGCTGGTGTGGGCGCGGCGCCGGTGCGGTGGGGGAGGGACCTCGCTCATCCCGGAAGTGTGGCGGATCGACGCCCCGGCGCCCGGTTGGACTAGGTTTTCGAACGTGGACTTGCTCGAACAGCTCGGCATCGGCATCGCGATCGGCATGCTCGCCGGCACCACCGGCACGCACGGCTCGGCCCGCGGCCGGATGACGGTGCTGGCCGCCGTGATCGGCCTGATCGTCGGCTTCCTGCTCGACAGCCCGGCCGGCGCCGTCGCCTGTTTGGTGGGCGCCGCCTTCGCGTGCGTGGTGGCGAGCGACATCGTCGCCGGGGCCAGCCGCAGGCAGGGCAGCACGGCGGGAGCGCTGGGGTTCCTGATCGCCTTCGCGGCGCTGCTCGTCGCCGGCCTCTCGCTGCTCGTCCCGGCCGCCGTCATCGTCATCGTCATCGCCCTCGCCTGGCTCGCCTTCACCAGGTACCGGCGGGCGCAGCGCAAACACGCCGGCCTCCGCATCCTCCGTTAGAGCCGCGGCCGGCGAGCGCGGCCGGGCATGATTCGGGCGATGGGCGCCCCCGCCAAGAAGCTGGTCCTCGCCTACGTCGACTCGCTGCGCACCGACATGCTCGAACGCGCCGTCGCCGAGGGACGGGCGCCGACCTTCGGCGCCCTGCTCGAGCGCGGCGT
Organism: uncultured Actinomycetes bacterium; assembly: GCA_946886425.1. The sequence continues at coordinate 3,730 of CAMPIP010000120.1, read as the reverse complement.
GCTGGTCCCCGACTGCGTCTCCAGCTTCCCATCGGTGACCCCGGTCGCCTCGGCCGAGATGGTCACCGGGGTCGGCGCCGACCGGCACTGGATCAGCGGCATGAACTGGTACCACCGGCTCGAGCGGCGCTACGTCGAGTACGGCTCCTCGCTCGACGCGACCCGCGCCTTCGGGGTCTTCCGCGCCCTCTACGACCTCGTCTACAACATGAACCTGGCCCACCTCAGCCCGGAGATCGAGACGCTCTTCGAGCAGCTCGACGCAGGCGGCGCCCGCACCGCCTGCACGCCGTTCCTGATCTACCGCGGCCGGCACCGCCACCAGGTCTCGCTGGAGGGGCTGATGCGCCGCGCGATCGAGACGACGCGGCTGAAGTTCCGCCACCACACCTGGGGCCCAGCCGAGCTCTTCTACGGCGACCTCTACGCCAGCCGCGAGGTGCCCTGCCGCTCGACCTCGATCCCCGGCGTCCGCGACGGCTACTCGGCCTGCTGCGCGGCGGAGCTGATCAAGGAGGACGGCTTCGACTTCCTGCTCTTCTCACTCGCCGACAACGACAACTACTCGCACCGGCACGGGCCGGAGGCGACGGTCGAGTCGATCGCCAAGGCCGACTCCTGCTTCGCGAAGCTGGTCGAGGCGTCGGGAGATCTCGACGCCTTCCTCGACGAGCACGCGGTGATCGTCGTCGCCGACCACGCCCAGACCGACGTCCACCGCGGCCTGCCGCTGGCCGAGCTGCTCGGCCGCGAGTGGAAGGTCCTGCAGCCCTCCGACGACCGACCCGAGCTGGCCCAGCTGGCGGTCAGCCCGACCGGCCGCGCCGCCCACATCTACTTGCTGCCGGGGGAGGGCGAGCGGGCCGAGCCGGCGGCGGTCGCGGCGCGGCTGACCGTCACCGAGGGCATCGACCTGGTCTGCCGGCTCGAGGACGCCGCCGGTCGGCCGCTCGACCGCACCGACCCGGGGATGCCGGTCGGCGGCGGCGAGTGGGCGGTGGTCGAGCGGGCCGGGGCGGCGCTGCGGTTCCGGCCCGGGGGAGAGGTCGCCGACCTGCGCGGCGGCAGTTGGGAGCTGGAGGGCGAGCTCGAGGCCCTCGCCGCCACGGTCGTCGACGGCCGCCTCGACAGCGAGACCTATCCCGACCCGCTGGCCCGGGTCTGGTCGGCGCTGACGGCGCCGCACGCCGGTGACTTCGTGCTCTCTCTGGCGCCCGGCTTCGAGGCCGTGGACTGGGGCGGGGTCAGCCATGCCGGGGGCGGCAGCCATGGGGCGTTGCACGCCGGCGACTCGCTCGGCCCGCTGCTCTTCGTGGGCTGCGGGCCCGACTCCGCCGCCGCCCGCGAGCAGTGGACTCTGCGCGATGTGGCGCCGGTCGTGCGCGAGCACTTCGGGATATCCGGTAAGGGATGAGGGCGCTCGGCCGCGGGTCCTGTCGTGCGGGACGCGCACCCCGCTCTGCGGGTTCCGCATCCCGCACGCCACCCGCGGTTGTGGCGTTCTCAGTCCTTGCGGCGATCGCGGCGCTCTGGCTGGTGAACGCGCCCCTCGCGTCCGCCGCGGTCAGTGAGGAGAGCGCCATCGGCATCGCCAACCAGGACGCCAACGTGGTCCGTGAGGAAGCGGAGAACGGGCCGCTGGCGCCGGTCGCGGAGAGGACCGAAGGGCACTGGGAGGTCGGGTACTTCGTCGGCGGCGAGGAGGTGGCGCTGGTTCTGGTCGACCCGAAGTCCGGCGACGTCATCGAGTCCTGGACCGGCTACCAGGTGGCCTGGAAGATGGCCCGCGGCTACGCCGGCGCCTTCGGCCACAAGCTCAACGCGCCCTACGTCTTCCTCCCCCTCTGCGCGCTCTTCCTGCTCGGCCTCGTCGACTGGCGCCGCTGGCGCCGAGTCGCCAACCTCGACCTGTTGGTCCTGCTCGGCTTCGGCGTCTCGCACTACTTCTTCAACCGAGCGGAGATAGGAGTCTCGGCGCCGTTGCAGTACCCGGTGCTGCTCTATCTCCTGGGCCGGGCGCTCTGGATCGGCTTCGGCGGCAGGGGGGAGGGGCTGCGGCCGGTCTGGCCCGCCGCCTGGTTGCTGGTCGCGGCGCTCTTCCTGCTCGGCTTCCGGGTTGGGCTGAACGTCGCCGACTCGGGGACGATCGACGTCGGCTACGCCAGCGTCGCCGGCGCCGACCGGATTACCCACGGCGAGCCGATCTACGACAACTTCCCCGACGACGTCTCCCAGGGCGACACCTACGGGCCGGTCAACTACCTCGCCTACGTCCCCTTCGAGCTGGTCTGGCCCTGGTCGGGAAGCTGGGACGACCTGCCGGCGGCCCACGGCGCCGCGGTCGGCTTCGACGTCCTCGCCTTCCTGCTGCTGATCGTGCTGGGGATGCGGATTCGCCCCGGGCCGCAGGGCCGCCGACTCGGCGCGACCCTTGCCTTCGGCTGGGTCGCCTACCCCTACACGGCCTACGCCCTCGAGTCGAACTCCAACGACACCCTCGTCGCGGTCCTCCTGGTGGCGCTGCTGCTGGTCCTGGCGCGACCGATCGCCAGGGGCGCCCTGGCCGCACTGGTGACCTGGGCGAAGTTCGCCCCGGCGCTGCTGGTGCCGATGCTGGCGACCTACCGGCCGCCGCGCGCTGCATTTGCCGCGCATACGGATGCAAACGCAGCGCGCGTTCCACGGCCGCTCGGATTTCTCGTCGCGTTCGCCGCGGTGACCGCGTTGGTCTTGATTTGGCCCGCCATCGACCCCGGCCTCGGCACCGTCTACGAGCGCACGATCGCCTACCAGGCCGGCCGCGACTCGCCGTTCTCGATCTGGGGACAGGTGCCGTCGCTGGAGCCGCTTCGGATCGCCTTGCTCGCCGCCACCGCCGCCCTCTCGCTGGCGCTCGCCTTCGTCCCGCGCCGCAAGAGCCTGGTCCAAGTCGCGGCGCTCGGGGCGGCGCTGCTGATCGCCCTACAGCTGACCATGCAGCACTGGTTCTACCTCTACGTCGTCTGGTTCTACCCGCTGCTCCTGCTCGCCTTCGCCCGCCCGCCCGAGCCGGCTCCCAAGGCTCGCATTTGACACATTCCGATATAGGAATATATTGACGAGATGGCAAGAGCGGCAACGACGACCGACCCCTTCAACGCGGTGGCCGAGCCCCGGCGGCGGCAGATCCTCGATCTGCTGGCCGGCGGCGAGCGCTCCGTGGGGGAGATCGTCAGCGCCCTCGGCCTCGGCCAGCCCCAGGTCTCCAAGCACCTGCGAGTGCTGCACGAGGTCGGGTTGGTCGCCGCGAGGCAGGACGGCCGCCGCCGCCTCTACCGGCTCGACGGCCAGGGCCTCAAGGACATCCATGACTGGGTCCGCAACTTCGAGGCGCTCTGGCAGGAGCGGTTCGACCAGCTCGACGCGGTCGTGGGGGAACTGAAAAGCGAGAGCGAAGGAGATGACGGAGATGCCAAGCACCGGCACGGCTGAGCTGACGCTGCCCAGCGAGAAGGAGATTCTGTTCACGCGCGAGTTCGACGCTCCGAAGGGGCTCGTCTACCGCGCCTACACGACCCCGGAGCTGATCAAGCGCTGGTGGGGCGGGAGCCACGGCAAGGTCACCGTGGCCGAGGTCGACCATACCGGCCACCGCAGCCGCATCACCGTCGTGACCCGCGGCACCCGGGCCGTGATCGACCAGATCGAGGCGCAGCTCAGCCGCATGGTCCCGGTTTATGCCGTCCACGAC
>CAMPIP010000119.1 GCA_946886425.1 uncultured Actinomycetes bacterium | reverse complement strand
CGCCCGCACCCGTCCCGCGAGCGCATGCACCCGCTCGTTCTCGGCGGCTAGATCAAGAAGTGGACGAAGGCTCATGGGCAGGGAAAACACCCGGACGGCAAGGTCCGAGCGCGCGCGGTCGATTCTAGGCAGAGCCCTGGGCCGGTTCCGGTAGGGGTGGAACGTCTTGTACTTTTTCCGCGCCGCGACCGGCGGACAGCCGCAAGTTGTCTTCGGAAAAAGTTAAGTGGAACCCCTACCGGAACCGGCCCGAGCCCTCAGTCTGGCTGCGGCAACCCAGGCCCGGTTCTCGCCCACTCCACTTGCCCCACTCCCTCGACCTTGGAGCGACCGACGACGTCGTCCCACTCGTGGAGCATGCGCTTCAGGTTGGCGACCGCCTCGGGCGGGTGGGCGGCGACGGCGGTGGCCAGCTCCAGGGCCGCCTCCTCGGTCCCGGCGGCGGGGGCGACGCGGTTGACGAGGCCGAGCCGCAGGGCCTCATCGGCGCCGACGGTGCGCGAGGAGAAGAGCAGGTACTTGGCGGTGGCAAGGCCGCAGAGGGTGACCAGGCGGGCCGGGCCGACCGGGACGCCGAGGGCGGCGCCGGGGAAGCGCATCCGCAGGTTGGAGCCGCCGACGCGCATGTCGCAGGCGATCGCGATCTCGGCGCCGCCGCCGACAACGTCGCCGTGACAGGCGGCGATCGTCGGCTTCGGGAAGGCGACCACCTCGTCGTAGAGGTCGGCGAAGAGCTGCATGCGGCGGACCTTGCCCTCCTCGTCGAGCCGCTCGCGGACGTCGGCCCCGGCCGAGAAGCCCATGTTGTCCGAGGAGCTGAAGACGAGCACGCGGACCGCCTCGTCGCCGCGCGCCACGGCCAGGTGCTGGAGCAGCTCCAGCAGCATCTGGGTGTTGAGCGCGTTGCGGGCGTCGGGGCGCTCCAGCCGGATCAGGGCGACGCCCTGCTCGTCGACGGAGTAGCTGGTCAGCTCGGGGACGTCGCTCACGCCGGGGAACCTAGCTGCTCGACGAGCCGTTCCGTCTCCTCGGCGGCGGCGCCGACGAGGGCCTCGACCTCGGGGCGGGGCTCGCGGAAGCGGCCCAGCACGTGGGCGGAGACGATCTCGGGGTCGGTCGAGTCCGGCCTCCCCACCCCGACCCGGACGCGCCAGAACTCGGCGTCGCCGAAGCCGCGTTTGAGGCTCTTGAGGCCGTTGTGGCCGGCGAGGCCGCCGCCGAGGCGCGCTTCGATCCGGCCGAACGGCAGGTCGATCTCGTCGTGGAGGACGACGACCCGGTCGAGCGGCGCCTTCAGCGAGCCCCGCGCCGGGCCCGCCGAGTCGCCAGAGGCGTTCATGTACGTCTGCGGCAGCAGGATCGCCACCCGCGGGCCGCCGGGCCCGGTCCGGCCTTCGTAGAGCTCGCCGCCGAACTTCCTGCGTGGCTTGCCGAGGTCCCAGCGGCGGGCCAGCTCGCGGGCGACGTCGAAGCCGACGTTGTGGCGGGTGTCGGCGTGCTCGGCCCCGGGGTTGCCGAGGCCGACGATGAGGATGCGGTCGCCCTGCTCGCCACCTTCGCGGCGGCGGAACAGCGACAGGTGCTACTCGCCCTCGGAGTCGCCCGAGTCGCCGCCCTCGGCGGCTGCCTCGTCGCCCTCGCCCTCGCCGACCACCTCGGTCTCCTCCTCGACCTCGGGCGCAACCTCTTCGACGCGCGGGGGCGAGAGGGTGACGATCGTGACCTCCTCGGGCTCGTCAGCGACGAAGGTGACGCCCTCGGGGGCGGCCACGGCGTCGAGCGCGAGGGTGTCGTTGATCTCCATCGTCGAGACGTCGACGACGATCCGGTCGGGAATGTCGGTGGGCAGCGCTTCGACGGTGATCTCGCGGGTGACGTGCTCGAGCACGCCGCCGCCCTTGACGCCCGGGGCGGTATCGGCGCCCTCGAGCTCCAGCGCGACCTCGGCCTGGATCGCCTCTTTGAGGTTCACCTCCTGCAGATCGATGTGCTGGAGGGTGCCGCGCACCGGGTGCAGCTGCTGCTCCTTGACGACCACCGGCACCGCTTTCGCGCCCTCGATCTCGAGGTCGAAGAGGGCGGCGCCCTCGGCGATCAGCGAACGAACCTCGCGTTCGGCGACCTGGAAGGGCCGGGAGTCGGCGCCGCCGCTGTAGACGACGCCCGGGACCAGGCCGTCGCGACGGAGGCGACGGGAGGTACGGGAGCCGAACTCCTGGCGGGGAGCGACCTTCAGGGTTGAGCGCGAGCTTGCCATCGGACGGGAGAGGATAGAGAACTGGCAGCTGTGGAAACCTTCTGGTCGTGAGCGACGACTCGAAGATCCCCAAAGGCAGGTTGCGCCGCTCGGCCAAGCTGGGCTCGGTCGTCGGCGCTCAGAGCGCCCGCTACGCCGGCACCAAAGCCGCCAACGTCGGCCGCTCCGAGGAGGCCGGCAAAGAGGCGCTCGAACAGCACCACCTGGAGACGGCGATGAAAATGGTCGGCGCGCTCGGGCAGATGAAGGGCGCGGCGATGAAGCTCGGGCAGTTCGCCTCCTTCATCGACACCGAGTTCATCCCCGAGGAGTACCGCGAGATCTACCAGGAGCAGCTGGCGAAACTGCGCACCGACGCGCCGGCGATGCCCTGGGAGAAAGTCGTCAAGGTCCTCGAGGAGGAGTACGACGGCGAACCGCTCTCGGAGCTGTTCGCGGAGATCGAGCACGAGGCCTTCGCCGCTGCCTCGATCGGGCAGGTGCACCGGGCCGAGCTGCTCGACGGCCGCGAGGTCGCCGTGAAGATCCAGTACCCGGGGATCGCCGAGGCGCTCGACGCCGACCTCCGCAACGCCGGCACGATCGTCCGCCTCGCCCGCGCCCTCGCCCCCGGCCTCGACGCCAAGGCGATCGCGGCGGAGATCCGCGAGCGGGTGATGGAGGAGCTCGACTACGAGTACGAGGCCCAGAACCAGCGCTCCTTCGCCCGCGCCTACCGCGAACACCCCTTCGTCTACGTGCCCGAAGTCGTCACCCGGCTCTCGCGGCGGCGGGTCCTGGTCACCGAGCTGGTGCGGGGCATGAAGTTCGAGCAGATCAAGGAGCTGCCGCACGAGGAGCGCAGCCGCTTCGGCGAGATCGTCTTCCGAGGCAGCCTCGGCTCGATGTTCAACCTCCAGCACTTCAACGCCGACCCCCACCCGGGCAACTACATCCTCCAGGAGGACGGCCGGGTCGCCTTCCTCGACTTCGGGATGACCAAGAAGCTCGACCGCGAGCAGATCCTGCTCGAGCAGCGCGCCTTCGACGCCGCCTCGCGCGACGACCCGGAAGCGTTCCGCCAGGCCCTCCACGACCTCGGCTTCATCAAGAAGCCCTCGAAGCTCGACGCCGAGCGGCTGATGGAGCACATGGGCGCGGTCGGCGGCTGGTACATCGAGGACCGCGAGATCGAGATCACGCCGCGGCGGGTGATGAAGATCATCGAGTCGACCAACGACCCGCGCTCGGAGTACTACGACCTGATGCGCCGCGAGTCGATCCCGGCCGAGGAGCTGATGGGCCGGCGGATGGAAATCGGCGTCGTCGCGGTGCTCGGGCAGCTGCGAGCGAAGCGCAACTGGCACCGGATCTTCCGCGAGTGGGTCTACGCCGACCCGCCGGCGACCGAGCTGGGCCAGCAGGAATGGGAGTACTTCGAGGAGCGGGGGCTCAAGCGGGCGCCCGGTTTGACCGAAATCACCTGAGCCACCCGAACCTAGGAGGAAGCGAAGGATGAGCAGGATCAAGCGCGGCTGGGCGCTCTCGAAGAAAAGCTGGGGACTGCTGAACGAGCACCGCCAGCTGCTCCGCTTCCCCCTCTACGGGGGCATCGCCTCGACGCTGCTGGCGATCGTCACGCTCGGGCCGGGCCTCTACCTGTTCGACCAGGGCAGCCTCGGCGGCGCGATCCCGCTGGTCGTGCTCGGGATCTACGTCCTCAGCGTCATCGGCCTCTACTTCAGCGTCGGGCTCGCCGCCTGCGCCGACATGATCTTCCGCGGCCAGCAGGCGACGATGTCCGACGGGCTCGCCGTCTCGCGCCAGCGCTTCAGCCAGATCTGCGGCTGGGCGGCGGTCTCCACCGCGATCAGCGTCCTGATGGGCGCGCTCGAGAACCAGGGCGGCCTCGGCGGGCAGATCGCCGCCCGCCTGGTCGGCACCGCCTGGTCCCTGGTCACCTTCCTGGCGGTCCCGGTCATTGCGATCGAGGGCACCGGCCCGTTCCAGACCCTGAAGCGCTCGGCCTCGATGTTCAAGAAGCGCTGGGGCCAGCAGATCGCCGGCGACGTCGTGATCGGCGGCGTGGTCTTCCTGCTCGGCGTCCTGCCCGCGATCCTGCTGATCGTCGCCGGGGTGATGATCTGGGCCTCGGCCTCCTTCGCCGGCGCCCTGCTGGTCGCGATCGGCGCGATCGTCTTCCTGATCGCGATGCTGATCTCCAACGCCCTGCGCGGCATCTTCGGCGTCGCCCTCTACCGCTACGCGCTCGACGGCGAGACGGTCGGCGGCTTCACCGCCGCGGAGCTGGAGTCGGCCGTGAAGCAAAAGCGCGGCACCGGGCCCGGCACCGCCCCCACCACCGTCTAGCGCCGCTACCGCTTCCCTGGTTGACTGGGCGCTTAACCCGCCTATGGGGTGGTTAAGCGCCCAGTCGATCGAAGAGGCGCGGGTCGTTGGAGCAGATGCCGTCGACGCCGAGGTCGAGCAGCTTGCGCATCCGCCGCTCGTCGTCGACCGTCCAGGCGATCAGCTCGACGCCGGCGAGCTCGCAGATCCGGGCCAGGCGGGCGCTGATCAGCGGGTGGTAGACCCACATCGCCTCGACGCCGAATTTCGGCAGCTTGTCGGCGGCGAGGCCCGGGAGGCGGGTCCTCATCGCCGCCAGGGCGGCCGGCATCAGCGGCACCGCCCAGCGCTTCGCGGTCCAGTCCTTGGTGACTTTGGGATAGGTCCAGCCGCGCCGCAGCGCCGGTTCCAGCTCGAGGACCCGTTTCAGGGTGTGCATCTCCATCGTCGAGATCATCGAGCGCTCGATCAGCCCCCGCTCCCGCAGCGCGTCGACGACCTCCTCCTCGCGGCCGGGCAGCTTGATGTCGAGGTCTATCTCGACCCGGTCGAGCGGCGGCTCCCGGAAGGCGTCGAGCACCTCGGTCAGCAGCAGCGGCGTCCGCCGCTCGGCGTCCCCCCAGTCATGGGCGACGACCAGGGGATGGCGATCCTCCAGCGGCAGGTGCGCGTCCGGCAGCCAGAGGACGTCGAACTCGATCATGTCGACCCCGGCCTCCACGGCCGCCCGGAAGCTCTCCAGGGTGTTCCCGGGCGCGATCAGGTCGGCGCCCTTGTGCCCGACCAGGCGCGGCTTCCGGCTGGGGGCCTCGGTGCTCAGGGCTGCCGCCCTAGAAGAGCTGGTTCTCGCCGGCGAAGATCTCCGACACGGAGTCGTCGGTGAAGATGCGGCGGATCGAGTCGGCGAAGGTGCCGGCGGTCGAGAGGACGGTGATCTTGTCCGGGGCGCCGGGACGCAGCGGCAGGGTGTCGGTGACGACGATCCGCTCGATCGCGGAGTCGGCGAGCCTCTCGTAGGCGGGGCCGGAGAAGACGCCGTGGGTGGCGGTGGCGATCACCCGCGCCGCGCCCTCGTCGAGCACGGTCTGGGCAGCTGCGCAGAGGGTGCCCGCGGTGTCGATCATGTCGTCGACCAGGACCGCGGTCTTGCCCTCGACCTCGCCGACTACGTAGCCGATCTCGGCGACCTGCTGGGCGGGACGCTCCTTCTCCATGACCGCCCAGTGGGTGCCGATCCGGCGGGCGAAGTTGCGGGCCGTCTTCACGCGGCCGGCGTCCGGGGAGACGATCACCAGATCCTCGGCCGGGTACTGGTCGGCGAACCACTGGGTCAGCATCGGCATCGCCGTCATGTGGTCGACGGGGACGTGGAAGAAGCCCTGCACCTGGCCGGCGTGGAGGTCCATGGTGACGACGCGGTCGACGCCGACGCCCTCCAGGGCCTTGGCGACGATCCGGGCGGTAATCGGCTCGCGGGGGGCGGACTTCTTGTCCTGGCGGGCGTAGCCGTACCAGGGCATCACGGCGATGATCCGGTGCGCGGAGGCGCCCTGGGCGGCGTCGATCATCGTCAGCAGCTCCATCAGCGAGTCGTTCGGGGTCATCCCGCTCTGCTCGTTGGCGCAGGTCGACTGGACGATGAAGACGTCGGCGCCGCGGATCGACTCCTCGTAGCGGCAGTAGACCTCGCCGTTGGCGAAGGTCTTCAGGGTCGCCTGGCCGAGGTCGAGGCCGAGCTTGCCGGCGACCTTGGCGGCCAGGTCCATCGAGCCGCGGCCGCCAAAGACCATCAGCCGTTTCGAGTAGTCGTGGGGGATGGCGGTGGGGGCCGCCTCGGGGCGCTGCTCGATCGTGCTCACGGGCTCTGTTCCTCTCGCATCTTCGCCGCTTTGCGGGCGGCGTATCCGTCGATGTTCCGCTGCGCGTTCTCGCTCACGGCCAACGCTCCCTCGGGCACGTCGTCCTTGATCACTGCGCCAGCGCCAGTGTAGGCGGAGTCGCCGACTTCTACCGGGGCGATCAGCACCGTGTCAACGCCGAGACGGACGTCGCGCCCGATCACGGTCCGGTGCTTGCGGAAACCGTCGTAGTTGGCGGTGATCGTGCCGGCGCCGAGGTTGCTGCCGGGGCCGATGTCGGCGTCGCCGACGTAGGAGAGGTGCGGCACCTTGGTGCCCTCCCCCACCGTCGAGTTCTTGATCTCGACGAAGCTGCCGGCCTTGGCGCCGTCGTGCAGGGCGGCGCCGGGGCGCAGGTAGGCGAAGGGCCCGACCGAGCAGCCGTCGAGGACCTCGCACTCGACCAGGTAGGAGTGGACCACGCTCGAGCCGGCGCCGACGCTGCTGTCGATCAGCGTGCTGAGCGGGCCGACGACGGCGCCGCCGCCGATCTCGGTGGCACCACGCAGGCTGGTGCCGGGCTCGATGCGGGCGTCGGCGCCGATCTCGACCCCGGCGTCGATCCAGGTCGAGGCCGGGTCGACGACGGTGACCCCGGCCAGCATGTGGGCCTGGAGGATGCGGCGGCGCGCCTCGGCCTCGACGGCGGCGAGGTCGGCGCGGTTGTTGACGCCCATCGTCACCGCCAGGTCGTCGGCGAGGTGGGCGGCGACGGTGTGGCCGGCCTCGCGGAGGGCCGGGAAGACGTCGGGCAGGTAGTACTCGCCTTGGG
>CAMPIP010000118.1 GCA_946886425.1 uncultured Actinomycetes bacterium | reverse complement strand
CAGCAACGCGTTGTGGATTTTTTCCCTGCCCCAGCAAGGGAAAAGTCCACAACGCTCATGTTTTGCCCTTGGCGACGAGGCGGGGTCCCTCAGGGGAGTCGCGCACGACCCAGCCGAGCTCAGCAAGCCGATCGCGAATCTCGTCCGCGCGCGCGAAGTCCTTGGCCGCCCGGGCCTCCTCCCGCTCCGCCATCAGCGCCTCGGCCTCCGCGTCCGCGCCCTGCTCAGCGGCCGCCAGGGAGTCCAAGCCGACCAACCAGAGCATCTCGCGCAGCGCCTCCGGCGCGCCGGGGACGTCACCCCGATTCGCTTCCCCGACCAACTCGAACGCCTCGGCCATCGCCCGGGGCGTATTGAAGTCATCGGCCAAGGCATCGCGGAACGCATTCAGCCGGGCCGTGGCCGCCGACCCCTCCTCGGATCCCCCCGCCGGATGCTCCCGGAAGAAATTCCTCAGCCTCTCGACCTGAGCGCTTGCCTGCTCCATCTGCTCCTCGCCGAACGCCAACGGCTGCCGATAGTGCCCGGAAACCAGATAAGCGAGAACCGTCTCCCTCCCGTACCGATCCAGCGCCGCCGAGAGCTGAAAGATGTTGCCCTCCGATTTCGACATCTTCGCCGCCCCGGTCTCGATCATCCCGTTGTGCATCCAAACCCGGGCGAAGGGCCGCCCGGCCGCCTCGGACTGGGCGATCTCGTTCTCGTGGTGCGGGAAGACGAGGTCGGAGCCGCCACCGTGGATCGCGAAGGAGGCGCCCAGCTCCTGCTCGGCCATCACCGAGCACTCGATGTGCCAGGCGGGGCGCCCCGGCCCCCAGGGTGAGTCCCAGCTGGAGTCCTCGCCGGGCTTGGTCGCCTTCCAGAGCGCGAAGTCCAGCGGGTCCTCCTTGAGGGAGGCAGAGCCGGCCTCCTCGCCCTGGTCCATGTCTTCGGGACGGCGATTGGAGAGCTTGCCGTAGCCGTCGAAGCTGCGAACCCGGAAGTACACGTCGCCGCCCGACTCGTAGGCGTGACCGGACTCGACCAGCTCGGCGATCAGGGCGACGATGCCGCCGATCGTCTCGGTGGCCAGCGGCTCGGCGTCGGGGCGGCCGAGCCCGAGCCGGTCGGTGTCCTCGACGTAGGCCCGGGACATCGCGGTGGCGAAGGATCCAGAGGGCTCGCCGGCAGCCGCGGCGGCGGTGTAGATCTTGTCGTTGACGTCGGTGACGTTTACGACCAGCTTGGCCCGGTAGCCCTCGGAGCGCAGGAAGCGGGCCAGCAGTGAGAAGACGACGAAAGGCCGGGCGTTGCCGATGTGGATGCGGCTGTAGACGGTCGGGCCGCAGGCGTAGATGCCGACCTCGTCGGCCGCATCGATCTGCCTCAGCTCGCCGCTGAGGGTGTCCCTGACTCGCACCTCGCGCATCGCGAGGTCGAGACTAGATGATCAAAAGGTGCGGTAGCCGGCGGTCGAGGCGCCGGAATCGCTGCGCAGCCAGGTCGGGGAATTCTCCTCGGCGGCCGCCAGCACCTCGCGCTTGGCCTTGTTGGCGCTGGCCTTGATCTCGTCCTCGGTCGCCTGCCGAGCCCGCTCTTCGCGCTTCTCGGCCTGGACCCGGATCCGGTCGGACTCGACCCGCAGCTGCTCCTCGGCCCGGGAGCGCGCCGACTGCGTCGCCTCCTCCTCGACCTTCTCGACCAAGGTGCGGATGCTCTCCTCGGCTTCGCGGCGGACGTCCTCGGTTCCCTCCATCACCCGCCGCTCGATCTCGGTCTCCAGACGGACCGCGGTCTCGTGCGCCTCGGCCGCGGCGGCCTCGGCTTCGGCGGCGCGCTGCTCGGCGGCGGCGACGCGCCGGTCCGCCTCGGCCTGTGCGACCTCACGAGCTTCGCGCTCGCGGCGGTCGGCCTCGACCCGCAGGTGCTCGACGGCCTCGGCAACCGCCTTGTCGGCCTCCTCCTGGGCACCGGCGGCGCGGGCGAAGGCCTCCTCGCGCTCCTGCTCGGTCCGCAGCTTCAGATCCTCGAAAGCTTTCTCCGCGCGGTCGCGGGCCGCCTCGGCGCCGGCGACCTTCGCCTCGGCCTGCTGGCGCCCCTCGCGCTCGGCGGCGATCCGACTCTTTGCCTCCTCGGAGACTTTGCGTAGCGTCTCCATCGCCCGGTCCTTGAGCTGGTCACGGACTCCGTCGGCACGCGCTTCCGCGTCCTTGACGCGCTGCTCGCTCAACCGCACCCACTCGAGGGCCTGGCCGGCCACTCCCTGCACCGCCTGGTTGGCCTCCCCGACCGCCCGCAACTGCCGCGCTGGATCGCTCATGCCCGGGCAAACTACTACGGGCACCGGAGGCCACAACAGACGTGCCGGGGGCGGAACCTCGCAATTTGCGGCGGGCCGCGGAACTAAGCGGACTGCGGAGTCTCGCGACCCTTCAGATCCCGCTTCAGAACCTTGCCGGTCGCGTTGCGCGGCAGCTCCGGCAGGAACTCGATCTCGCGTGGCGTCTTGTAGCCGGCGAGATTGGCCTTGACGTGCGCTTTGAGGTCGTCGGCGCTCACCTCGACCCCGTCGACGGTGACCACGAAGGCCTTGAGGCGCTGGCCGAACTCGGCGTCCTCGACCCCGATCACCGCCACCTCGACGACGTGCTCGTGGTCGGCGAGCAGGTCCTCGACCTCGCGCGGAAAGACGTTCTCGCCGCCGGAGACGATCATCTCGTCGTCGCGGCCGTCGATGAAGAGGCGGCCGGCCTCGTCGATGTGGCCGACGTCGCCGCTGCAGAGCAGCCCGTCGATGACCTCTTTGCCGCCGCCGCCGGTGTAGCCCTCGAAGGACATCTCGTTGCCGACGAAGATCCGCCCCACCTCGCCCTGCGGCAGCGCGCGGCCGTCCTCGTCGACGATCCGCACCTCGGTCCCGCGCGGCGGTTTGCCGGCGGTCCCGGGCGCGGCGCGCAGGTCCTCCGGCGTCGCCACCGTCGCGTAGGCGACCTCGGTCGAGCCGTAGAGGTTGTAGACGGTGTCGCCGAAGCGGTCCATCCAGGAGAGAGCCAGCTCTCCCGGCAGGGCCGAGCCGGAGAGCGAGGTGATCCGCAGCGACGAGAGGTCATAGCGAGCGAGGGTCTCCTCGGGCAGGCTGAGGATCCGCTGGACCATCACCGGCACCGCGGCGAGCACGTTGGCCCGGGTTTCCTGCACGGCCTGCAGAGTCCCCTCCGGGTCGAAGCGGCGCCGCAGCACCATCGTCGAGGCGGTCGGCAGGCTCATCACGAAGTGGAAGAAGCCCCAGGAGTGGAAGAGCGGTGCCGCGATCATCATCGTGTCGCGCGAGCGGTACGGGATCTTGTCGATCAGCGCCGCGATCGCCATCAGGCCGTCGGGGCTGGAGCGCTGGGCGCCCTTCGGGGTGCCGGTGGTCCCGGAGGTGAGGATCACGAAGCGCGGTTTGTCGGGCGGCGGCTTGTGGTCGGACTCGTCGCCGGCGGCGATCAGCTCCTCCAGCGTCACCCCGTCCGCCTCATCGTCGGTCCAGGCGACGACGCGCGCCACGGAGCTGTCGACGCCGTCGAGCAGCTCGGTGAACTCTTCGTCGTAGACAAGCGCCTTGGGGGCCTCGCGCTTGGTCACCTCGACCAGCTGCGGGCCGGCGAACATCGTGTTCAGGTAGAGGGCGCTGGCGCCGATCTTGGCTGCCGCCAGGGTCGTCTCGACGAAGCCGCGGTGGTTGCGGCACATGACCCCGACGCCGTCGCCCGGGCCGATGCCCATCCGCGCGAAGGAGTCGGCCAGGGCGTTGCTGCGAAGGTGCAGCCGCTCCCAGGTCAGCGAGCCGCGTTCGTCGGCGATCGCGATCTCATGCGGGTGGTGGATCGCCGCGGTGGCGACGCCGGTCGCCGGCGAGGCGCCCCAGCGCAGGAAGGTGGCGCCGATCTTGGCGGCCTTGTCGGGCCGCAGCAGACCGACGATGCCGGCCTCGCGCAGCACCCTCACCTCGAAGAGCGAGTCGGAAACCGACCCCCGCAGGCCGGCCAAGCTCAGGTTCGCGTCCCCCATGAAGTCGCGAAGACTATTCGCTCTGGATAAAGGCGACAGCAAGGCAGGCGATCCCCTCGCCCCGACCGATCCAGCCCATCCCCTCGTTGCTCGTCGCCTTGACGCTGATTCGGGCGGAGGTCGCCTCGCCCAGGGTCCGCTCCATCTCCGCCTTGTAGGGCCCGAGGCGAGGCTGCTCGCAGATCACCGTGGCGTCGATGTTGAGGATCGGCCCGGAGAGCGTCCCGACCACCGTGCGCAGCAGGTCGATCGAGTCGGCGTCGCGCCAGCGCTCGTCGTCGTCGGGAAACATCGTGCCGATGTCGCCACCGCCGGCGGCGCCAAGCACGGCGTCGATCACGGCGTGGGTGAGGACGTCGGCGTCAGAGTGGCCGGCCAGGCCCCTCTCATGCTCGATCTCGACACCGCCGAGGACCAGCCGCCGCCCCTCCGCGAAGCGGTGGCTGTCGTAACCGATGCCGACCATCAGGAAACCCGGCTGGGCAGCGGCGCCAGCTGGCGGCGGCGGTGCTCGAAGACGCAGATCTCCCCAACCCCGAGCCCGTCGAGGAACTCGACGGCGCGGTCGTAGGCGAAGCCAACCTGCTCGGGCAGGTGGGCGTCGGAGGAGAGCGCGAAGGAGGCGTCGGCATCGACGCACATCTCGGCGAAGCCGCGCTCGGGGTAGAGCTCGCCGACCGGCTTGCGCAGGCCCGCGGTGGAGATCTCGACGGCGATGCCGCGCTCGGCGATCGCCTCGACCGCCGGCTCGTAGAAGAACCGAAGGTCGCGGTCCGGCAGGGGCCGCGAGCGTCCCCAGACCTTGACCAGGTCCGGGTGGGCGAGGATGTCGAAGAGGCCGGAGCGGGCGCACTCGGCGAGCGCCTCGAAGTAACGGCGCCAGACCTCGTCGGCGTCACCGTTGCCCTCCCAGACGTCCCAGCCCGGGTGGTCAACCGCGTCCTCGCCGATGAAATGCACCGAGCCGACCACGTAGTCGAAGTCGCGCGCCTCCAGCATCGAGGCGGTGCGGTCCTCGGCGCCGGGGACGAAGTCGCACTCGACCCCCAGCTTCAGGGGAGTCGAGCGGACGAACTCGCAGTAGGCGTCGAGGTCGTCCTGTCCGTTCTGCTCCCAGAGCGGATGGCGCCAGAGGTCGAGGGCCTGGCGGAAGCGGTAGACGTGCTCGGATACGCCCAGCTCCTCGACCCCGGCCTCAGCGGCCGCCGCCAGGTAGCGGTCGACGTTCTCGGCGGTGAAGTAGCGCTCGGCTGTCGTCCCCTCCTCGTCGGGGCGGAGGTGCAGGTGGTAGTCGGTCAGCACGGCTCTGGAGCCTAGACTGCGGCGGCAATGGGCCGTCAGCTGCTGATCCTCGCGCTCGCCTTCGCGCTCGGCACCGCCGCCGCGGCCCTGCTCGGCGACGTCAGCTTCGGCGTCGCCCTCGGCGTCGGCCAGCTGACCTTCATGGCGGCGCTGGCCTGGGTCCTGCTGAAGGACTGAGCGCCGCTCAGGCGCCGCGCTCGGCGAGCAGCAGCTCGGCGAGGCGCAGGTCGAACGGCGTCGTCACCTTCAGGTTCGGCTCGGCGACCGGGTGGATCAGGACCCTCCCCCCCGCCTGCTCGATCAGCATCGCCTCGTCGGTCGCGGCGTCGGGATCGACGGCGGAAGCCAGCGCCCGCCGCAGCGCCGCCGCCCGGAACACCTGCGGCGTCTGGGCCGCCCAGAGGGTCGAGCGGTCGAGCGAATCCTCTACGACGCGGGATGCATTTGCCTCGTATTCGAGGGTCAATGCACCATCCGTCGGGTCGGCGGCCCGCTTGACCGTGTCGGTGACGGGGGCGGCGGCGATGGCGCCCGCGGCGTCGGGGTCGGCGGTGAGGGTCGTGACGATGGACTCGACCAGCGCCGGTGTGATCAGGGGGCGGGCCGCGTCGTGGATCGCGACCAGCTCGGTCTCGACCGCGGCGAGGGCGTTGGCGACGGACTGGGCGCGGGTGACGCCACCGTCGACCGTCGCGACTTCGGCGTCGCCGAGGCCGTGGTCGTGGCCGGGCGGGCGGGCGACGACGATCGAGCGCACCGACTCGCAACCCCGCAGGGCATCGAGCGACCACTCGATCATCGGCCTCCCCGCCAGCGGCACGAAGGCCTTCGGGCCACCGGCTCCGAGTCGCTCCCCGGAGCCGGCAGCCGCGATGACCGCGGTGACCGCTGCGCCTCTAGGCCGTGGCGGCGAAGCGCTCCTCCAGCAGGGAGTCGAGGTACTCCTCGGCGGCTTCCTCGTCCTTGTCGAGCGCGTACATGAACTCGGAGGCAAGGATCTTCTTGGCCCGCGTGTACATCTGCTTCTCGCCGGTCGAGAGGCCCTTTTCCATCTCGCGGATGGCGAGATTGCGGACGACCTCGGCGAGCTCGAAGACGTCACCGGTCTTGATCTTCTCGCGGTTGTACTTGAAACGCCGGTTCCAGTTCTTCGGCATCTCCGAGACGTCGTCGGTGAGGACGTCTGTGACTTTCTTGATTTCCTCCTCGTCGATGATCCGCCGCAGGCCGGCCTTGCCGGCGTTTTCGGTCGGAACCATGACGGTGAGTTCGTTGTGGAGGATCTTGATCGTCAGGTACTCCCGCTCGGAGCCCATCAGCTCTCGCGTCTCTTTGGTCATCACCAGGCCGGCGCCGTGATGGGGGTACACGACCTTGTCGCCAACCTCGAAGTCGCAGATGTAAACCGCGTCCTCGTCGAAGACTGCCTCCATAGCCTCGTCTAGCTCGGAAATCGGTGGCTCCTTTCGTTCTTCGACAGCGTTATCGCCGTCAGCTGTGCAAGTACCGGTCGGCCAAGTCGACCTCCTGGAGCCGGCGCAGGCCCTCGCGGATGTCCTTGGCCCGGGCGGGACCGACTCCGTCGACGGCGGCGAGTTCGGCATCGGAGGCCGCCAGGACCTCCTCCAAACCCCCCAGCTCGTGGATGATCTTCTGGACGACAAGCTTGGGAATGCGGGGTACGTGGCCGAGCGCGCGGTAGCCGCGCGGCGCAACCGGGAAGTCGATCGTGTTGAGCTTGCGGTCGTAGCCGAGCAGCTCGGCGAGGCGACCGAAGTCGAGGACGTCCTGGTGCGGCATCCGGCCCAGCGCCTGCAGCACGGCGGCGAGGCTGCCCTCGGTGTCTTCGACCGAGTAGTCGCGGATCAACGCCGTCTTGTCGGCGGCGACGCCGACCATCGTCTCCTCCAGCTGCATCTCGATCAGGCGGCCCTCGGTGCCGAGCTCGACGATGTAGCGCTCGATCTCGACCGCCATCCGCGTCACCAGCTCG
>CAMPIP010000117.1 GCA_946886425.1 uncultured Actinomycetes bacterium | reverse complement strand
GGGTGGCGTCGAGGATGAGCTCTCCCGCAGAGCGGGAGAGTCGTCCTCGGCGACAGGACCCGCGGCCCGCTCGCCCTCTTCCCGCGCCTTCTTCTCCGCCGGGTCCTCGCGCCCGTAGCGAGGCGCCTCCGGAGGATCGATCGGCGCGTCGTCGGAGGTCGAAGCGAAGAGGTCCGACAGCGGACCTTCGCGCATGCTCGCCCTCTTACGCCGACTCATTCGCCAGAACCTCCTTCGCCAGCTCCCGGTAGTAGTTCGCGGCGTTGCTCTCGGGATCGTACTTCAGCACGGAGGACCCCTTTACGGGAGCCTCGGCGAACTTGATCGCCTTTTTGATCCGGGAACGGAAGACGAGGTCGCCGAAGTTCTCCTCGAGGATCTCCACAGCCTCCTTGGCGTGGACGGTCCGGGTGTCCAGCATCGTCGGCAGGATGCCCTCGATGCGAACTTCGGGATTGAGGTTCTCCTGAATCATCCTCAGCGTGTTCTGGAGCTGGACCAGCCCGCGCATCGAGAGATACTCGCACTGGACGGGGACGATCACCTTGTTGGCGGCCGTCAGAGCGTTGATCGTCAGCAGCCCGAGGCTGGGCGGCGTGTCGATGCAGACGAAGTCGTAGTCGGCGGAGACCTCTTTGAGCGCTTTTTCGAGGGAGCGCTCGCGGCCGATCTTGGTGCTCATCGCGATCTCGGCCCCGGCCAGGTCGATCGAGGCCACGGCGATGTCGATCTCGCGCTTGACGATGATCTCGCTGATCGGCATGTCGTGGACCAGCACGTCGTAGAGGCTCTTCTCGACCTTGTCCGGATCGACCCCCTGGCTCATCGTCAGGTTCCCCTGCGGATCGAGGTCGATGCACAACACCCGGTGCCCGGTCTCGGCAAATGCCACGGCCAGATTAAGAGTCGTGGTGGTCTTGGCCACCCCGCCCTTCTGATTGGCGAACGCGATCACCTCAGCGTGCTTGACCGGCACCTGCGACGCCGCCTCAGCCTCCTCCCGCCGCCCGAGAATCACGTCCTGCCGCGAAGGAGCGAGCAGATCGATCGCCTTCATCCTCGCCGGCCCACCTTCATCCTCGGGATCAACATTCACGGCCTCCGCCTCGCGGACGGGCTCGACAGCCGGCGGAGCCTGCTCCACGACCGGCTCGACCGGGGAAGACTCATGCGTGTCTGCCGGGGGTGGCGCGGATATCGAGCTCTCCCGCAGAGCGGGAGAGTCGATGTCGGCGACAGGACCCGCGGCGCTCGCGCTTGATCCCTCCTCCGTCGACCGCTCCGGAACAAGCTGCTCCATCTCCCTGAGCTCATCCGCAATCGGATTCTTCGTCTCCTCGACCGGAGCGGGCGCGTGCTTCTTACGGCTTAGAAATCCCATGTCGCGGATATTCGTATGGGGCCCCGCTTTTCCTGCCGGGCTCTGAAATTGCTAGGAATCCCCCAATCCCCGATCTCCTCGACAAGCGGCTGGTCTTCGTCACCGGCAAGGGTGGCGTCGGCAAGACGACCGTGGCCGTGGCGCTGGGCCTGCGCGCCGCCTCCGAAGGCAAGCGGACGATCGTCTGCGAGGTCTCTTCGCAGGAGAACGCCTCGCGGATGTTCGATCACGCCGAGGTCGGGTTCCACGAGGTCGAGATGGAGGAGAACCTCTGGTCGATCTCGATCGACCCCGACGAGTCGATGCGCGAGTACGTGCTGCTGCAGCTGAAGGTGCGGGCGATGCGCGACATGCTCTTCCGCAGCCGCATCTTCAGCTACCTGGCGGCCGCCACGCCCGGCCTCAAGGAGCTGGTCACGATCGGCAAGATCTGGGAGCTCGCCCAGCTCGACCGCAAGGTCAAGCAGGGGCGCAAATACGATCTGGTGATCGTCGACGCGCCGGCGACCGGGCACGGGATCGGCTTCCTGCAGACCCCCCGCACCTTTGCGGCGATCGCTCGGGTCGGCCCGATCCACAGCCAGGCACAGCAGCTCGACCGCCTGATCACCGACCACGAGCACACCGGCACCGCGATCGTCTCGCTGCCGGAGGAGATGCCGGTCAACGAGTCGGCGGCGCTCGAGAAAGAGCTGCGCGACGAGGTCGGCGTCGCAGTCGACCGCGTCTACCTCAACGGGCTCTACCCGGAGCGCTTCTCGAAAGCCGAGTGCGAGCAACTGAGCGAGCTGGCCGAGGGCGAGAACGGCGCCGCCCGCGCCGCCGCCCGGGCGGCCGTCTCCGAGCACCAGCGGGCGCGCTCGCAGCGGGCGCAGCTGGCGCGGCTCCGCCGCCGGGTCGAGGCCCCGGTCAAGACCCTCCCCTTCCTCTTCGAGCCCGATCTCGGCCCCGAGGCGGCGCGGCGGCTCTCGCGGAGGCTGGGCTGATGCCGGAGCTGGGCGAGATCCTCGACGGCAAGGAGATCTGCATCTGCGCCGGCTCCGGCGGGGTCGGCAAGACGACCACCTCGGCGGCGATCGCGGCCGGGATGGCGGCCCGCGGGCTGAAGGTCTGCGTGCTGACCATCGACCCGGCCAAGCGCCTCGCCGACTCGCTCGGCCTCAAAGAACTCGACAACACCGCCCGCCTCGTCGACCCGGCCCTGTTCGAGGAGCAGGGGGTCGAGATCGAGGGCGAGCTCTGGGCGATGATGCTCGACGCCAAGGCGACCTTCGACGAGCTGATCGCTCGCCAGGCACCCGACGAGGAGTCGCGCGACCGGGTGCTGAACAACCGGATCTACCAGCAGATCTCCAGCGCCCTGGCCGGCTCCCAGGAGTACATGGCGATGGAGAAGCTGTTCGAGCTGCACACCGAAGGCGAATACGACCTGCTTGTCCTCGACACGCCCCCGACCCGCAACGCGCTCGACTTCCTCGACGCCCCCAAACGTCTCACCCAGTTCATCGAGGGCCGCTCGCTGCGCATGTTCATGAAGCCAACCGGGCTGGCGGCGAAGGTGGCCGGGCGCGGCGCCTCGGTCGCGCTCGGAATCTTCAAGCGGATCGTCGGCTTCGACCTCCTCGCCGACCTGGCCGAGTTCTTCAACGCCTTCAGCGGGATGGTCGACGGCTTCCAGGCGCGCGCCAAGCGGGTCAACAAGCTCCTCGCCGACCCGGGCACCTGCTTCCTGGTCGTCTGCGGCCCACAGGGCGAGCCGATCGACGAGGCCGTCTACTTCCACCGCAAGCTGGTCGAGGCGAAGCTGCCGTTCGGCGGCGTCATCGTCAACAAGGTCCATTACCCGGCCGAGGACCTGCGCGACGGTGACGGGGACCTGCCCGAGGCCCTGGCCGCGAAACTCGGCGACGAGGACCTCGCCAAGCGCGTCGCCGCCAACTTCTCCGACTACCAGGCGCTCGCCGAGCGCGACGCCCGCAACATCGAGCGGCTCGCCAAGGAGTTACGCGCCCAGGGCGTGATCCGCGTCCCCTATCTGGACGAGGACGTCCACGACCTCGCCGGCCTGGCCGAGGTCAACCGCTACCTGTTCGCGACGGGCGAGGAGCGGGTGGCGATGGCGGCCGGCCGCGCCTAAGCTGACGAGCCCCAGGAGCTTCACGCCTCAGACGGCGGGTCCGCACGAACGCGGTCGCTTAGGGCCCCTGGAGGGGCGTTAAGTGACCGCGCTCGCGGAGGGTCGGTCCGGGGCCCGCCGGGGACGGCCCGGACGCCTACCTGCCGCGGCCGTACTCGAACTCGAGGTGGGAAACCTCCCAGTCGGAGTCCGGAACCGGGAAGAGATGGCGGACCCGCGGGGTGTCGACCCGGTCGCGGTGGCGGACGTCGCGGCTGGCGTCGGCCGGCCACTCGAGCGACTCGCCGCGGCGGGTGTCGGAGACCTCGTCGAGCCAGGGCGTGGCGGTGATCTTGATCTCGTCCTCGCCCGGGATCGGCTCCATGATCCGCGTTTCCTGCTCCATGCGCTCCTCCTCGATTGGCTCCTGGATGGGCAGCTGAAGTTCGGCTGAGACCGCGATCTCCTCGAAGGGCGGCTCGACCAGCTCGATCGGCGGCGGCGCCTGCTCGGCGACCGGCTCTTCCTCGACGGGCTCGGGCTCGGGCTCGGGCATGTCCTCGACCGAGACCATGATCTCGGCGTCGCCCTCGGCGAGGCCGTTTGCGATCAGGGTCTCGTCGGCGGTGGCGCTGAGGTCGTCGCCGAGTTCGCCGAGGGCGGCTTCGAGGAGCAGCCCGCGCACGCCTTCCTCGGCCCAGCGGGCGGTCTCCGCGGCGTTCTCGACCGGGCGGCCGTTCATCAGCCCCCGCTCCAGCTCCAGGACGTCCTCGATCCGCTCGCGGGCGGCGATCCGGTCCAGCGACTCGTCGGCGATCAGCGCCGCGGAGCGCATCGGCAGCGAGGCGCCGACGGGCCCGTGGCCCTCGAGAACCGCGCGCAGCGCCAGCAGGTGATCGCTGAGGCCGTCCAGCGCGCTCTCGCGCTCGCAGCCCATCTCGAAGCGACCGACCGCCCAGGTCAGCGCCTGGTCCGGGTCGGGGCGGGCCTCCAAAGTCTTTGCCAGCTCGGCCAGCTCGGTCGCCTCGGCCTCGCTGAGCCGGTAGCCGCCGGGACGGGTCGCCGGGGCGCCGGTCGGGACGCGGCTCCAGCAGCCCTCGCCGGTCGGCGCGAAGGCGTAGGGGCCGAGCCCGACTCCCCCGCTCTTGAAGAGCCTCATCACGCTGATCAGCTCACGCAGCTGCTGCAGGGCGGCCTCGGCGCCCTCGCCGGGCCCCTGCTCCGCGACCCCCAGGTACTGCGGCTCCCAGGCAGCGCGGCCCATGCCCTCGCTGCGCATCGCCTCGATCGGCGCCTCGACCGAGTCGGCGCGGACGATCCGCACCCCGTGCGGCAGCTGCAGGCGCTGCTGCGACATCCGCAGGCCGACGATCGGGACAACCAGCGTCTCGGCATCGTCGGCGTCGAGCGCTTCCGCGTCGAGCATCGTCAGGGCGGACTCGAGCCGCTCGCGGTCGAGCGAGAACTCGGTGCTGCCCTCCCAGAGGGCGGCGATGAAGACGGTCAGCATCCGCTCGGCGCGCTGGCCCGGGTCGGCCGGCACGGTCTCGCCGCGCGACTCCAGGTAGGGCGCCGCGACGCCGGCCTCGATTGCCGCCTCGCGGGCCGGGCCGAAGCTGGGCAGCGAGCGCAGCTCCTCCCCGCGCCGCATCACGTACTCGGAGGTGAGCGGCACGTAGCTGTAGAAGGCCGACTCGTCGCCGCTGTCGGCGGCGACGTCGAAGGGAATCTGGTCGCCGGATGCGACGAGGGAGCTGAACCGCGTTGCCGCCTCGGTGGACAGCCGCTTCAGCGCCTCGTTGAGGAGAAAGTCACGCACGGCTCCAGCTTCCGCCCCAGGCACGGGGCTCCTGCGCCTGCACGAGCGCTTGCAGCCCGGCCGGCTGGAAAGTGCCTAAGCCGCGGTGGCGACCGGCTCGGCCTCGTCGGCCAGCCAGCGCTTCCCGTAGGTGCGCATGTCGTCGACCAGCGGGATCAGCGCTTCGCCCTTGGCGGTCAGCGCGTACTCGACCCGCGGCGGGACCTCCGGGAAGGTGTGCCGCTCGACGACCCCCTCCTCTTCCAGCGCCCGCAACCGCAGCGAGAGCGTGCGCGGGCTGATCCCCTCCAACGACCTCTCCAGCTCGCAGAAGCGGCTCGAACCATTGGCGAGATCGCGGATCAAGAGGAGCGTCCACTTCCCGCAGACGATTTCCGCGGTCCGGCAGACGGGGCAGGTGGAGTTGCTCTCGGCACTCATGACGAAGAGCGGGGACGGGCAATGGGACCCGACTCGCTTCAGGAAGTGTAGCGCTGGTGCTTCACTTACTGAAGCTTTGGGAAAACGGCGCTGCGCTCAGGGATGCTCGGTGGCCACCGGCTCGACCTTGAGCACGGTCAGCTTGTAGCGGGCGCCGTCGGGCCCGTAGACGAAGGTGATCGGCATCCCGGTTTCGACTTCGAGCAGCTGGCAGATCGAGGCGCCCGAGAGGCATTTGCCTTCGCCGAAGGTCGCGGCGACCTGATCGGAGATCAGCAGCAGGGGCTGCCGCGTCGTTGGGTTGATCCCCATGTAGGTGACCACCTGCGCTTTGGGGCTCGGCAGCGGTGCCGGGGGCAGGACCCGCTCGCGCGTCTCCGGCGCGTCCTTCTGCTTGCTTCCATCCGGCGCGGTTGCGGTGCGGACGAGCTTGACGTCGATCGCGAAGCTGTAGAGAGTCGACCCCGCGGGCGAGCCACCGCCGTTCCCTTCGGGGCCGACCGCTACGTGCGTCTCCCGAGTCGTCGATTCGGTGGTCGTCGAGCCGCCGGGGGTCGCTTCCGTGGTCTTGGTGGTGCTGGTCGTGGTCGAGCCGTCGCCCTTGGTCGTTTCGCTGCTGCTGGAGCTGCTGCTCGTGCTGGTGATGCTGCTCGAAGTGCTCGTGGTGGTCGGCGAGGGAGCGCCCAGGCCGGCGGTGGCGCCTTCGGGCGCCGTGTAGCGCTGCTTGAAGGGGTCGGTGGGCGAGCGCTTGCGCAGGCGCTTGCGGTAGTCGCGCAGGCCCGGCGTAGCCTTGACG
Source organism: uncultured Actinomycetes bacterium (assembly GCA_946886425.1). The sequence continues at coordinate 795 of CAMPIP010000117.1, read as the reverse complement.
ACGGTCAGCTCGGCGCCTTCGGACCGCGTTTCCAGCGACGAGCCGCCGGCTCCCGTTTCCGGCCCTTCTTCGTCGGAACCGCCAGAGAGCAAGAACGGGACGGCGACGATGGCGACGAGGCCGAGCGCGACCAGCGGCAGCAGGCGACGGTCGCGGAGGTCGTAGTAGAGATCGAGCAGGAAATCCGGCACGCGCAGCTCCGGCATCTTCAGCTCCGGGCCTTTGAGCTTCTTCACGGCGTCGCTCCCACGCTGGCTGAGGCCAGGGTCGACGGTTCTTCGGGTTCGGGAGCCGAGATCCCGGCCCCGAGGCCCTGGCCGGGCGGGGTCAGGTAGGTGGTGACGTTGAAGGTCACCTGCAGGCTCGGGAAGCCGCCCTCGGCGGAAGGGGCCAGGGAGAAGCTGTCGACCGTAATCAGCCTGCCGTCGACCGCGACGTTTTCGTTGGTCGTCTTGACCAGCGAGTCGAGCCCGTGGATGAAGTCGGCGACCTTGAAGAAGTCACCTTCGAAGCTAAGGGTGTAGGGCATGACGGCGAGGCCGGCTGGGCCGATGCTGGCGCCGAGCGGCAGCAGCGAGGCGGCGGCCTCGGTCGGCGAGACCGCGGCGCCGGCTTCCACCGGCGGCGGCGGTTCACCCCCTTCGCCCCCCTCGAGCTGCAGGGATTCGAAGCGCACCCCGGCCCGGTCGGCGATCCGGTTCAGTTGCACCAGTAGCGAGGCGGTTTCGTCGTCGCCGGGAACCGCCTTGCCGAGGACGACCAGGCGCTGATAGTCGGTGGGGAAGGCCTGGCGTG
>CAMPIP010000116.1 GCA_946886425.1 uncultured Actinomycetes bacterium | reverse complement strand
GGATCTACCCCGTGGCGACGGTGGCGATCGCCGCCCTCGCCTACGGCCTCGCCGAGATCGCCCACGGCTCCGGGCTGCTCGCCACCTACCTGACCGCGCTGGTGCTCGGTTCGGCCAATATCCCCGCCCGGCGCACCGTCGTCGCCTTCCACGAGGGCCTCGGCTGGGTGGCCCAGATCTCCCTCTTCATCCTCCTCGGCCTGCTCGTCTTCCCGAGTCAGCTCGACGAGGTGGCGCTGAAGGGTCTGGCGCTCTCGGCGGTGCTGATCCTCGTCGCCCGACCCGTCGCGACCTTCGTGGCGACCGCCTTCTCGCCCCTGCGCCACCGCGAGCGGGTGATGCTCGGCTGGGCCGGCCTGCGCGGAGCGACGCCGATCTGGCTGGCCACCTTCCCGGTCGTCGCCGGGATCGCCGGCGGCGAGCAGGAGTTCGCGATCGTCTTCTTCGTCGTCGTCACCTCGACCCTGATCCAGGGCGCGAGCTTCGAGCCTCTGGCGGTGAGGCTGGGGCTGACCACCGAGGAACCGGCGCTGCCGCGGCGGCTGCTCGAGTCGGGGCGGATCCAGCGCATGGGCGGCGACGTGATCGCCTACCGGCTGCCGCCGGGCGCGGCCGCCGTCGGGCACCGCGTTCGCGAACTGGACCTACCCCGTGAGGCCCTGCTCAACGTGATCGTCCGCGACGGTGAGGCGGTGCCGCCGCGCGGATCGACCGAACTGCGCGACGGCGACGAGCTGCACATCCTCGTCCGCAGCGAGCTGCGCGATGAGGTCGAGGCGATGACTCACAAGTGGGCCACGGGCCCGATCGGCAAACCGGCGCCGGCGCCTCTGCCCCGCCGCGGCGCCAGCCAGGTCTTCTCGGTGCGGCCGTTGCCGGACGGCATCGAGGCCAAGGACCTGGACGAGATCGACGGCATCCCCGTCCACGCGATCCTGCGCAGCCGCCGCGAGACCGGGGCGCTGATGGTGGCACTGGCCGACGGCCGCTACGCGGTGGCGGGAGGCGGCGTGCTGGCAATCGGGGGGCGGCGCGCCCTTGCCGATTGGTGCGAGCGCCGGGCAGAGCGCCCGTCGGTCGACGACGCCGAGCGCGCCTGGTGGCAAGAGGTCACGGGCGCCCTGATCGCCCGCGGCCACGCGTAGAGCTTCAGCTGGCGCCGGCAGCCGCGGCGATTGCCGTGTAGGCGGCAGCCGGGTCATCGGCGCCGAAGACTGCCGAGCCGGCGACAAAGAGGCTGGCGCCGGCGCTGGCGACGGAGCTGGCGGTGGCGGTGTCGACGCCGCCGTCGACCTCGATCCGGGCGTCGCCGACCAGCCGCTTCAGGCGGGAGACCTTGTCCGGGGAGGACTCGATGAAGGCCTGGCCGCCCCAGCCGGGGTTGACGGTCATGCAGAGGACTACGTCGGCGAGGCCGCGCAGCTCCGAGACCGCCTCGACGGGCGTGCCGGGGTTGATCGCGATCCCGGCGCAGCAACCGAGTTCGCGGATTGCCGCGAGGGTCCGGTTCGCGTGCGGGGTCGCCTCGGCGTGGAAGGTGATCGAGTCGGCCCCGGCCTGGGCGAAGGCCTCGATGTGCCGGTCCGGCTCGGCGATCATCAGGTGCACGTCGATGGCCCCGCCGGCCTCGTGAACCTGATCGGCGATCGAGCCCGCCACCGCCGGTCCGATCGTGATCGGCGGCACGAAATGCCCATCCATGATGTCGACGTGGATGACCCGCGCCCCGGCATCCATGACTTCAGAGACCTGCTCGCCCAAGCGGGCGAAGTCGGCCGAAAGTATGGACGGCGCCACCCGCGGCGCCTCGAGCAATTCCCGCATGCGTTGGCTCACGGCCGGGACCCTACTGAGCGCCTGCGGATGCTCTTAGGCCTCGCGCAACATGGACGACCCGCACGATTGACATTGCAGGTCCTCGGTCTGGCTCATGCGCGCGATCGTCCCATGCTCGCCGCAGTTCGGGCACTGGGAGACGAGCTCGAAGCGGCTCAGGCAGTTGACGCAGCGGAGCCTGCCCGGCAGCTGGGTCGGGCGCAGCCAGGGCTCGTTGCAGTTGGGACAGCGCGCCCGGTTGAGGATGCTGCTGCCGCCTGGATTGGCGTCTGGCGAATCGCTCATCGACTAATCATTGCGTCTCAGGCGGCTGATGAAGAAGCCGGTGGTGCGATCGCGGTCCGGGCGCAGCTGCAGGCAGCGTGGCTCGACGGTGGAAGCGAGGGCCGGGGCGCGGGCGCCGAGATCCTCCAATTCCAGCGGCGGCGCCTGGCCGGCGTCGGCGGTGGCGAGCAGGGCCGCGACCTGGTCCTCGTTCTCCCGGCGGGAGATCGTGCAGGTCGAGTAGACGAGGACGCCGCCGGGTTTCAGCATCCGCGCCGCCGCCAGCAGCGAGCGCTGCTGGACGTCGGCGAGGCGCTCGATCGCCCGCGGCGACTTGCGCCAGCGCGCGTCCGGGCGCGAGGCAAGGGCGCCGAGGTCCGAGCAGGGCGCGTCGAGGAGGATCCGGTCGAAGACGGGCTCGAAGGTCAGCTCGGCGGCGTCGGCCTCGATCACGGTGACGCCGCGCAGGCCCAGGCGGCTAGCCTGGGCCGCGACTTCGCGGGCCCGCCCGGCGTCGAGCTCGATCGAGATCACCTCGCCGCGATCGCCGGTCCGGCCGACGATCTGGCCGGTCTTGATCCCCGGCCCGGCGCAGAGGTCGAGGAGGTGGTCGCCGGGCTGCGGGTCAAGGACCTCGACGGCGGCGGCGGAGCCGAGGCTCTGCGGGGTCAGCTCCCCGGCGGCGATCATCGCCGGCACGGTCTCCCCCATGCGCCCGCGAAGCACCAGCATCTCGTCCACTTCCAGCGGCCAGCCGCCCCCTGCCGGCTCTGCCTTCACCCCAGCCTCCCCCAACTTCGCCAGCGCCGCCCTGCGGGCGGCTGGCAAGGACGCAGGGAGCGTGGCGTGCTCTGCACGCGAGCGACCGAGGACGCCGCCAGACACCCGCAGGGCCACCTCGGCAGGTTCGTTGTAAGCGGCAAGCAGGGCGCGGGTCGCATCCGGCCCCAGCTCTCTCCACCATTGCTCGACCAGCCAGAGCGGGGCCGAGTGGGCGACCGCGGCGGCGGCCGGCGTGGAGTCGTCGCCGAGCAGTGAGGCGGTCAGCGAGTCGCGCTCGCGGGCGGCCCGCCGCAGGACCGCGTTGACGAGCCCGGCGGCGTGGCCCGCACCGGCCCCCTTGACCAGCTCCACCGCCTGGTCGACGGCGGCGTGGTCGGGGGTGGCGTCGGCGAAGAGAAGCTCGTAGAGGCCGAGGCGCAGGGCCGCCAGCACCGGCGGGTCGAGCAGCCGCACCGAGCGGTCGGCGAGGCGTTCGATCGCGGCGTCGCTGGTGCCGCGCCGCTGCACGGCCCCGTAGGCGAGCCGCTGCGCCTGGGCGCGATCGCGCCCGGCGAGGCCGAGCCGGTCGGCGCCGGCCCGGAAGGCGCGCTCGGTGAAGGCGTCCTCCTCGAAGGTCTGCCGGATCGTCGCGAAGGCGAGCGCCCGCGCCGGCGCGATCGCCCGGCTCACAGCCTCGGCAGCGGGTGGCCGCGCAGGTAGGCGTCGACCGGCATCGGCTTGCCGCCCGGCGGCTGCACCACCTCGAGCCGCAGCGCCCCGCGGCAACAGCCGACCAGCAGCACCCCCCATTCCGACTTGACCATGCCGGTCTTGACGCTGACGTCGACGGCGCGGGCGCGGCGGACGCCGAGCCGCTCGCCGTCGGCGGTCTGCAGGTAGGCGCCGACGTGCGGGGTCAGCGCCCGCACCGTCGCCGCCAGCTCGGCGGCGGGCCGGCCCGGGTCGAGGCGGCGCTCCTCGGGGGCGATCTTCTCGGCGTAGGCGACGCCCTCCTCGCCCTGCTCCTCGAAAGCGAGCGTCCCGGCCGCGTGGCGGTCGAGCGCCTCGACCAGGAGGTCGCCGCCGAGCTCGGAGAGCTTGGCCGAGACCGTCTCGAAGTCCTCGTCGCAGCCAAGCGGCAGCTCCGCCCGCAGAGCCACCGGGCCGGCATCGAGCGCCGCGACCAGGCGCATCACGCAAACGCCGGTCTGGCGGTCGCCCGCCATGATCGCCCGCTCGATCGGCGCCGCCCCGCGCCAGCGCGGCAGCAGAGAGGGATGAACGTTGAGCATCTCGAACTCGGAGAGGAGCGGCTCGCGGATCAGCTGACCGAAAGCGCAAACGGCGACCGCATTCGGCTTGGCGGCGCGGATCCGCTCCAGCGCCTCCGGCCCGTTGACGTCTGCCGCCTGCAGCACCTCGATGCCCAGCTCGCGCGCCTTCTCGGCGACGGGCGGCGACTGGGTGCGGCGGCCGCGGCCGCGACGGCGGTCGGGCGGGGTGACGACCAGGGAGGGACGATGCGCCGAGCCGGCCAGTCGCTCGAGGACGGTGGCGGCGAAGTCCGAGGTACCGAGGTAGACCGTGCTCACGCGTCGGTGCGCGGCTCGCGATGCTCGCCGCCGTCGCCCGGCTCGTGCTCCTCAGGCGCGGGGCTGTAGCTGACGCCCTCGCGCAGCGCCCGCAGCGCGCCCTTGCGCTGGGCGCGGGTGGTGCGGTCGAGGATCAGGACCCCGTCGAGGTGGTCGATCTCGTGTTGGAGGACGCGCGCCTCCAGGCCCGAGGCCTCGATCTCGATCTCCTCGCCCTCGCCGTCGCGGCCGCGGACGCGGACGTGCAGCGGGCGCTCGACGTCAACCGAGACGCGCGGCAGGCTCAGACAGCCCTCCTCGGCGATCGCGGCATCCTCGGAGAGCCAGGCGATCTCGGGGTTGACCAGTGCCGTCGGCTCGCTGTCGTTGCTGGCCTGGAAAACCAGCAGGCGGCGGAGGACGCCGAGCTGGGTCGCGGCGAGGCCGACGCCCATCCCGTCGCGCATGATCCCGACCATCCGCTCGATCTCGGCCCGCAGCTCCGGCCCGAACTCGCCGACCGGCGAGGCCTTGCTCTTCAGCACCGGGTCGCCGAACTTGACCACGTGGGCGAGGGCCGCTTCCCGGCGCTCCAGCAGCTCGGCTTCGAACTGCTCGCGCTCGCGCTCGTCGTTCCCGGTGTCGACCCCTTCGCCCATCGCTTCCTGAGTTTAAATCCCGAGCGCCGGCGCCGGAGCCGCGGCGCTCACTGCGGGTCGACGTCGACGCCGATCGCGACGTCGCGCAGGGAGCGGTCGCCGGCGCGGCGCTCGACCACGGCGCGGACCGCCTCGACGGTGCCCTCGCGGTCCTCGGCCTTGATCATCAGCCGGCGCCGGTGGCGGTTGCGGACCCGGAACATCGGCGCCGGGCCGAGCAACTCGCTGCCCGGCCGCAGCACCTGGCGCAGCTCGTCGGCGATTTCGACCCCGACCGTTTCGACCCGCGCTTCCCGCTCGGAGGCGAGGTTGATCCGCACCAGGTGCGAGTACGGCGGGTAGTGGAGCAGGCGGCGGCGGCGCAGCTCGCCCTCCAGGAAGCCGGCGGCGTCGTGGCGGGCGGCGTGCTCGATGCTGGCCGCGGCCGGGGCGAGGGTCTGGACGATCACATCCCCCCCGGCCGCGCCTCGGCCGCTGCGGCCGGCCAGCTGGGCGACCATCGCGAAGGTCCGCTCCTCGGCCCGGAAGTCCGGGAAGCGCAGGGTCGCGTCGGCGTCGAGGATCGCGCTCAACGTCACCTCCGGGAAGTCATGGCCCTTGGCGACCATCTGGGTGCCGACCAGCACGGCGCTCTCGGCCTCGCCGAACTGGGCGAGGATGCGAGCGTGGGCGCCGCGCTCGGCGGCGGTGTCGGAGTCGAGCCGCAGCACCGGCATCGGCGCCAGCCGCTCGGCCAGCAGCGCCTCGACCTGCTCGGTGCCGACCCCACCGTGGGAGATCGTCGTCGAGCCGCACTCCGGGCAGGCGCGCGGCTGGCGCTCGACGTGGGCGCAGTGGTGGCAGACGAGCCGGCCGCTGTGGCGGTGGACGATCAGCGAGACGTCGCAGTTGGGGCAGCCCCAGTGGTGGCCGCAGGAGCGGCAGGTCAGCCAGGGGGCGAAGCCGCGCCGGTTGATCATCACGATCGCCTTGGCGCCGGCGCCGCGGACCTCCTCCAGCCGCTCCCAGGTACGGGGGTGCAGCGGCCCGGAGCGGGGGTCGACCCCACGCATATCGACGACCTCGACCGGCGGCATCCGCAGCCCGTCGACGCGGTTCGGCAGCTCCAGCCGCGGCAGCTCCAGCCAGGACTCCGGCCGCGGCGTCGCGGTGCCGGCGACCAGCACGGCGCCGCACTCGGCGGCGCGGTGGCGGGCGACTGCCCGGGCGTCGTAGCAAGGGTCGCCCTCCTGCTTGTAGGAGGCGTCGTGCTCCTCGTCGACGACGACGAGGCCGAGCTCATGGACCGGCGCGAAGACGGCCGAGCGGGGGCCGACGCAGACGCTCGCCTCGCCGCTACGCAGCCGCTGCCACTCGTCGTAGCGCTCGCCCGCGGAGAGGGCCGAGTGAAGGACCGCGAAGCGGTCGCCGAGCCGGGCCCGGAAGCGGGCCACGGCCTGCGGGGCGAGGCCGATCTCGGGAACCAGCACGATCGCCCCGCGGCCCCGGGCGAGCGCCGCCTCGACGGCCGCCAGGTAGACCTCGGTCTTGCCGGACCCGGTGACGCCGTGCAGGAGCAGCTCCCGGTCCGCCCCGGCCTCGCCGTCGAGGGCGGCGACGATCGACTCGACCGCGGCGGTCTGTTCGGGCAGCAGCCGCGGCGCCTCGGCGGCCGCCGCCAGTGCCGGCGCGGCGGGAGCGCGGCGCAGCCGCGAGCTGCGGGTCGCGACCAGGCCGCGCTCCTCGAGCCGCCGCAACGTCGCCCGCTCGGCCCCGACCGCCGCGGCCAGCTCCGGGGCCGACATCTCGCCGCCCCCGAGCGCCTCCAGGGCGGCCCGCTGCTTGACCCCAAGCCGCTCGCCTCCACTCAATGCGGCCTCGCCGGCGGGGGTGATCTCCGCCCGCAGCTCGCGCTTGGCGCGCACAGTGCGCCCGCCGGCGCCCGTGCCCGTGCCCGGCGGCAGGACCAGCTGCAGGCCGCGACTCGGCGTCGAGCAGTACTCGCGGCCGACCCAGAGCCCGAGCCGGACCAGCTCCGGCGTCGCCCCGGACTCGAGCGCCTCCTCCGGCTCGGCGAGCCGCTCCGGCGGCAGGTCCGAGGTCTCCGCCTCGCCGACGACGACGCCGAGCAGGCGCCGGCGGCCGAAGGGGACGCGGACGACGCTGCCGACCTCGATGCCCTCCATCGAGTCCGGCCGGCGGTAGTCGAACGGGCCGCGCAGGGCGCGAGCGGTGGTCAGCGGCTCGACCTTGAGGA
>CAMPIP010000115.1 GCA_946886425.1 uncultured Actinomycetes bacterium | reverse complement strand
ATTCAGGAGACCGCCCGCGACGCGGTCGAGGAGCTGCGGCGGCTGCTGGGCGTGCTGCGCACCGGCAGCGGCCGCGACGGCCTCAGTCCGCAGCCGGGCCTGGCGGCGCTGGAGGCGTTGGCCGAGCAGATGCGCGCCGCCGGGCTCGCGGTGGCGCTGCGGGTCGAGGGAGACACCGAGCGGACCCGGCTCTCGCCCGGGGCCGAGCTCTCCGCCTACCGGATCGTCCAGGAGGCCCTCACCAACACGCTCAAGCACGCCGGCGGCGGCGAGGCCGCGGTCGTCGTCCGCCACCGCGGGGACGGGCTCGAGGTCGAGGTCAGGGATGACGGCGGCCCCGGCGACGGGGCCGGCGGCGAGCGCGGCGGCGAACTCGGCCACGGCCTGATCGGGATGCGCGAGCGCGTCGCCGTCTACGGCGGCACGATCTCGACCGGGCCAGAGGACGGCGGCGGCTACCGGGTCCGCGCCTCGCTGCCGCGGGCGGGGCGACAGTGATCGAGGTCCTGATCGCCGATGACCAGGCGCTGATCCGGGGCGGCATGCGGATGATCCTCGAGGTGCACCCGGAGATCGAGGTGGTCGGCGAGGCGGCCGACGGGCACGAGGCGGTCGAAAAGGTGCGGCTGCGGCGCCCCGACGTGGTGCTGATGGACGTGCGGATGCCCGGCCTCGACGGGATCGGCGCCACCCGCAGGATCGTCGCCGCCGGCGCGGAGGCGCCGCGAATCCTCATCCTCACCACCTTCGACCTCGACGAGTACGTCTACGACGCGATGAAGGCCGGCGCCAGCGGCTTCCTGCTCAAGAACGCGCCGCCGGAGCGGCTGGTGGCGGCGGTGCGCGCCGTCTCCCGCGGCGAAACCCTGCTGGGGCCGACGATCACGCGCCGCCTGGTCGAGCGCTACGTCAGTGCCCCGCGCTCTGGCGAGGGTCCGCCGCCGGAGCTGGAGGAGCTGACCGAGCGCGAGCTGGAAGTGCTGCGCCTGCTCGCCCGCGGCCGCTCCAACGCCGAGATCGCCGCCGCCCTCTTCATCAGCGAGGGGACGGTCAAGACGCACGTCAGCCGCGTCCTCGCCAAGCTCGGCCTCCGCGACCGGGTCCAGGCGGTCGTGCTCGCCTACGAGGCGGGGCTGGTCCGGGCCGGCGAGGAGGACGACGCCGGCGCGGCCTAGCCGATCGCGACCATGCGCTCGATCGGGATCCGCGCCCGCTCGGCCACCGCGGCCGGGACGCTGACCTCGAACTTCATCTCGCGCAGGGAGTCGCGCAGCTTCGGCAGCGTGATCATCTTCATGTATTTGCAGTACGCCATCCGGTTGGCCTCGGTGAGGTTGGCCCGGGGCGCCGCCTGCTGCAGCGGGTAGAGCATCCCGTTCTCGGTGGCGACGATGAAGCTGCCATCGGGGTTGGCTTCGACGTGCTGCTGCATCCCCGAGGTGGAGAGCATGTGGACGCCCTCGGACTCGATTTCGCCGGCGGCGACGTACTCCATCGCCTGGGTCGAGCAGCCGCACTCGGGGTGGATCAGGAACTCGGCCTCGGGGTGTTCGGCGCGGGTCCGGGCGATGTCGTCGGGCCGGATCCCGGCGTGGACGTGGCACTCGCCGTCCCAGATGTGAAAGCGGGCGCGCCGCTCGGGGTCCTCGCGGAGACCGGTCTCGCGCTCGACGAAGGCGCCCAGCCACATGTCCGGGCCGAAGAGGATCTCCGTGTCGGCCCCGTGCTCGGCCCAGATGTGCTCGACCACCTTGACCGCGTTGGAGGAGGTGCAGCAGTAGTCGGTCTCCGCCTTCACCTCGGCCGAGGTGTTGACGTACATCACCACCAGGGCGCCGGGGTGCTCGGCCTTCCAGGCGCGCAGCTGGTCGGCGTCGATCGAGTCGGCCAGCGAGCAGCCGGCGTCGAGGTCGGGGATCAGGACGGTCTTCTCGGGCGAGAGGATCGAGGCGGTCTCGGCCATGAAGTGGACGCCGCAGAAGGCGATCGCCTCGGCGTCGGTGGCCGCCGCCTGGCGGGAGAGGCCGAGCGAGTCGCCGCGGTAGTTGGCGAGGTCCTGGATCTCCGGCAGCTCGTAGTTGTGGGCGAGGATGACCGCGTCGCGCTCGGCCGCGAGCGCGCGGATCTCGTCGCTGAGATCGGCGATCTCCTCCGCGGACAGCTCCGGGGCGAAAGTAGGTTGGATCGTCGGGAGCTCCTGCATGAGCCCTTCCTTTCCTGATGTTCGCTGGGTAGGCCGGGTGCCTGGGTCCAGTCGAATGACTTGCGCGGAGTTTACCCGCTGGGCCGACTCGGCAGAATTCCCTGCATGCCCGAGCTGCCCGAGGTCGAGATCGTCGCCCGCCGCCTCGACGCCGCCCTGCGCGGCGCCGCGGTCGAGTCGGTGCTGGCGCCGGGGATGAACGTGATGAAGACCTTCGACCCGCCGCTGGACGCGCTGGAGGGCCGCGAGCTGACCGGGGTGCGGCGGATCGGCAAGATGCCGGTCGTCGAGTTCGGCGACCTGGCGCTGCTGATCCACCTCATGTCGGCCGGCCGGCTGCGCGTCTTCGACAAACGCGCCTCTCTCAAAGACCGGGCCTCGCGGGTGCTGGTCCGCCTCGGCGACGGGCGGGAGCTGCGGCTGCGCGAGTTCGGCACCAAGCAGCGCGCCTGGGCGAAGCTGCTGCCGGCCGACGCCGTCGCCGCCGACGAGATGGTCGCCTCGCTGGGCCCGGAAGCCTGGCCGGCGCCGCCGCTGGAGGAGCTGGGGGCGCTGCTCGACCAGCCGCGCCACCTGCACCCGCTGCTGCGCCACCAGAAAGACATCGCCGGGATCGGCCGCTCCTGGGTCGACGAGATTCTCTGGGAGGCGAAGCTCTCGCCCTTCAAGAAAGGCTCGGAACTGAGCGCGGAGGAGATCGGGCGCCTACATGCCGCCCTGCACGTGCTCGGCGACGCGATCGACCACTACGAGGAGACGATCGGCCCCGAGGTGCCGGACAAAGTCCCGATGCCGCTCAAGGTCCACAAGCGCGAGGGCGAGCCCTGCCCGCGCTGCGGGACGACCATCGAGGCCGTCTTCTTCAGCGAGCGCCAGACCAATTACTCCCCGAAAGACCAGACGGGCGGCTGGGTGATCATGGATCGTCGGCTCTCAAATTTCCACAAGTGGGGGTGGTGGGGGTGGTCTCGCGGGACCAACCGCGGGGAGGCTCCGTCGAGACCCCCCCCACCTCCCCACGCGGGCGTTTAGGCAGGCTCCAGTAGGAGACTGAAGTCCAGGGAGGGCGCCGAGTGGGTGAGGGCGCCGATCGAGATGAAGTCGACGCCGGTCTCGGCGATCGGGCGGACGGTCTCGAGGTCGACCCCCCCGGAAGCCTCCAGGGTCGGCCCGTTCCCCCCGCCGGCGTTCTCGTCGCGCAACCGCACGGCCTCGCCCAGAGTCGCCGGGTCCATGTTGTCGAGCAGGAGCCGGTCGGCGCCGGTGCCGAGCGCGTAGGCGACCTCTTCGAGGTCGCGGCACTCGATCTCGATCGGCAGCTCCGGCTGCTCCTTCCGGGCCGCGTAGATCGCCTTGGCGACGCCGCCGGCAAGGGCGACGTGGTTCTCCTTGATCAGAATCGCGTCGTAGAGGCCCATCCGGTGGTTGACGCCGCCGCCGGCCGCGACCGCGGCCTTCTCCAGCGCCCGCAGCCCCGGCGTCGTCTTGCGGGTGTCGAGAATGCGTGCGCCGGTGCCCGCCACCGCCTCGACGAAGCGCGCGGTCAGCGTCGCCACTCCTGAGAGGTGGCCGAGGAAGTTGAGCCCGACCCGCTCGGCGGCGAGCAGCGCCCGCGCCGGTCCGCTGGCCAGCAGCACGTCGACCGGGACCCCGTCCCGCCACTGCCCCTCGACGACGAGGTTGTCGACCTCCTCGACCCCGCACTGGCGCATCGCCTCGGCGACGACCCCGAGCCCGTAGACGACCCCCGGCTGCTTCTGCACGATCCGGGCCCGGGCGCGCGCCTCCGCCGGCACCGTCGCATCCGAGGTGACGTCGCCGCCGCCGAGGTCCTCGGCGAGGGCGCGGGCGACGAGCGTTTCGAATGAATTGTCAGGCAAGGCTTTCATGTCTTATTGCAAGTAGTTGCATGTAGGCGCGCTCACTGCGTCGCCAGGGTCCAGTAGGCACGGGGGTCCTTCGATGACTTACCCACCCATTCGAGTATTCCTGCGTCCCGCAGCGCCCGCAGCTCCTGCTGGGCCACCGGACGGGAAACGCCGAGAACCTCTGCGACCTCCCCCGTGCTCAGCCTGCCCGCCGATCTGAGCGCGGTGACGACAGCTCGCGCGTTCTCCGGCATGCCTGCCTCGAGACGTCGATCGACGAGCTCCCCCGAGAGGGTCAGCTCGACACTCCCGGAGGTCTGTCGATAGATGGGGTCGACGCTCCCGGCCTGTCGCATCTCCTCGAAGATCCGGCGAATTCCCTCGCCGAGCTCCTGACCGAAATTGAGATCTGCACAGACCCGCGCGATCCGAGGGTTACGAGCAAACCGGTTGGTCTTGAGGGGATCTCCGAGATCAACGACACCTGGGAATCGGCCCGGGCTGGAGATCTCAATCCGATCGTCGAATATCTCGACCCGGACATGATCGCCAACCATGCTGTATGAACGGTGCACGACGGCGTTGACGACCCCCTCGAGCCAGGCGTCCTCTGGCACCAGCGGGACACCGCCAAACCGCCCGGAACGGCGCAGCGCTTGCCGAACCGGCTGTAGTCGTGCCACCTCCTCCCTCGCCTTCAGAAGCTGACGGGGAATACATCCTTCGATTCGGATGTCTTGGGTCAACTGCTGCCTGGCGCCACTGCCCCGCTCCTCCCCCCGGTAGCGAAGGACCCGCACGAATGCTTCCGGGAGGAATGCTTGCGGCGATCGCCCGAATAGCAGGCAACCGGCAATGGTGAGCCCATTCTCCGTGGCGAGGCCGCGGGCACGAAGCAGCCGGCGACCGTCCGGTGCCTTCACCGCATCGACATACTCGCCAAGGATCTCGTCGTCGATCTGATCGAAACCGCAGCCATCGAGCGCGCGAGACTCGTAGCTCGCCTGCCCCTTGTCGTAGAGCAGCTCCTGCCGTTGGGTGAACCCGAGCCTCCGATTCTCGTCGCCGACTCGAAGGAAGACTTCATCGCGCTGGTTAGCGTGGACCGCATCGCTTGCCTCGACTTCGAAGACCAAGAGGTCGTTCGCGTCCCCGCGACCGTCGACGCAATCCACCAGACGATGACGGGCTCGAACCGGCGGGCTGCAGAAGTCTATGTTTGCCTGCATCTGCGCATCGAGCTGACCAGGCGCCACGCTGATGCCCTCCACGATGCCGTCGTGAAGTCCTACGACCAAGACCCCTCCGTCAGCGTTTGCGAATCCAATCAGCGAGTTCGCCAACTCGCGAGGCGCAATCCGGCTCGACTTCCGCTCGAACCACTGCCCCTCGGCAACAGCCAGAAGACCCGGCCCAACCCGATCGGGCTCCAGTTTCAGGGCCTTTTCTGCCGCGACAGTTCCCATACTTACATATAAATATTACAAGTAGCTTCTAACTCACGGAAGCTACGTCCAGAACGTTTAATCCCCGTGTGAGCAAGTTGCCGCCGTTCCAGACCCTGATCGACGAGTACGCCGCCGAAGTGATGGCCGTATGCCGTGGCGCCGTCGGGCGCGGCGACGCCGAGGACTGCTTCCAGGAGACCTTCATCGCCGCCCTGCGCGCCTACCCGAAGCTGGACGACGACCGCAACCTGCGCGGCTGGCTGGTGACGATCGCGCACCGCAAGGCGATCGACCACCACCGGGCGCGGGGGCGGCGGCCGGTCCCGGTCGAGCGGGTGCCGGAGGTGGCGGTGACCGACCCCGAGCCCGGCGACGGCATCTGGGAGCTGGTCGGGGCGCTGCCGCCGAAACAGCGGGCGGCGGTGACGCTGCGCTACGCCAGCGATCTCCCCCACGCCGAGATCGCCGCCGCGCTCGGCTGCTCGCCGGAGGCGGCGCGCCGCAGCCTCCACGAGGGAATCAAACGACTGCGAAAGGAGCTGGCATGACCACCGCGATCGACCGTCTCGCCGCGCGGGCCGCCGCCGAGGAGCTGCTCGACGTCGCCTACACGACCGCCGACTCGCCGTTCGGGCCGCTGCTGCTGGCGACGACGCCGCGCGGCCTGGTCCGGGTCGGCCTCCCCAACCAGGACCCCGAGGACCTGCTCGCCGAGCTGGCCGCAAGGGTCTCGCCCCGGGTCCTGGAGGCGGCCGCCCCGCTCGACGAGGCCCGCCGCGAGCTCGACCTCTACTTCGACGGCAAGCTGACCGAGTTCGCGTTGCCGCTCGACTGGCAGCTCAGCCGGGACTTCCGGCGCCGGGCGCTGCGGGCGATCGCCCGCATCCCCTACGGCAGGACCCGCAGCTACACCCAGATCGCGACGAGTGCCGGCAACGAGCGGGCGGTCCGCGCCGCCGGCACCGCCTGCGGCACCAACCCGATCCCGGTCGTCGTCCCCTGCCACCGGGTCCTCCGCAGCGGCGGCGGCCTCGGCGGCTACGGCGGCGGCCTGCCGATGAAGGAAGCGCTGCTGCGCCTCGAGGGTGTCCTAGACAATTGACGTAACCGAACTCAAGAATTGCTCGCGGCGACCCGATTGTGGGTTCATGCTCGCGAAACCCCTTGCCCTCCTCCTCTCGATAGCCCTTCTCGCCAGTCTCGGATTCGCCCAGTCGGCGTTCGCCCAAGACGCTCCTGGCGCCGACCCCAGCGCCGCTTTCTTCGAGGAAGAAGAATGCGAGCTGGGCGAACCGGACTGCGTCGAAGAGCTCGAGTTCGAAGAATGCGAAGAAGCCGAGGACGGCGAAGAGCTCGAATGCGAAGAAGAACCGGAGCCGCTGCGCGCCGGCGAAGCCCCGGCCGACTGCCTGCTGACCAGCGCCCGTCCCCGCGTCTCGATCGCAGGCGGCCAGGGGCGCCTCAAGCTCGACGTTCGCTACGAGGTCTCCGCTCCCGCCGAGGTCAGCGTCAGCCTCCGCTCGGCGGGCGGCAAGGGCTCGGTCGCGATGCCGCCCGAGCGGCTGCGCCTCAGCCGCGGCGGCAGCTTCCACGAGACCCTCGCCCTCAACGAGGAGGAGACCGAGCGGGCGCTCTCGGCCCGCGAGTTCTCGGTCCGGCTGCGGGTCGCCGGCGCGCCCTCGTCCTGCCGCCGCTACGAGCTCCTGCACCTCACCGTCAAGCGCGGCGGCGACGAGAGCCCGGTCTTCTCGGCGCCCAGCGCCGACGCCCGCGGTAGCCGCGCGCCCGCTTAGGCGGCGACCGCCTCAGCC
>CAMPIP010000114.1 GCA_946886425.1 uncultured Actinomycetes bacterium | reverse complement strand
GAGGAGGTCTTCGCCTCGACGTCGGCCTTGAAGGCGCCGGAGTCGGTCTCGATCGGCGGGAAGGTGTCGTAGTGCATCGGGATCACCGTGCCGGCGCCGACGAACTCGCAGGCAAGCACCGCGTCGTGGCGGTCCATCGTGTAGTGGCCGCCGATCGGGACCAGGAAGACGTCGGGGCTGTGGCGCTGGGCGACCAGCTTCATGTCGCTGAACAGACAGGTGTCGCCAGCGTGGTAGACGGTCGTGTCGCCAATCCTGATCACCAGCCCCGCGGGCGGGCCGAGGACGATCCCGTGCTCGGCGCTGTAGGGAGCGGTTTCGGAGCCGGGAATCGTGTTCGTGTGCCAGGCCGGGACGATGCTGACGTAGCCCCAGTCGAACTCGACGGTGCCGCCGAAGTTGGGGTCGCTGACGGCGTCGAGGCCCTGGCCCTTCAGCCATTCCGCCAGCTCGACGATGCCGACGCAGTGGGCGCCGGTCCGCTTCGCCACCGGCACCGCGTCGGCCATGTGGTCGGCGTGACCGTGGGAGATCGCGATGTGGGTCGGCTCGACTTCCTCGGCCGTGTGCACCGCGGCGGGGTTGTTGGGCTTCAGGAACGGGTCGACGAGGACGTTCGCCCCCTCGCCGCTCAACTCGAAGCAGGACTGTCCGTGGAACTTGATCTCCATCGTCAACGCTCTCCTTCCGGAGCGCTCTCGCCCGCGGCGGAGGCCCCCTCGCTCAACTCTTCCTTCAACGCCCAGCCGACGGCGACGCCAACCATCATCCCCATCCGCGCCTCCTCGGCGAGCAGGGCCCGGACCGCGGTCAGTCGCTCCTCGGGGTCCGGGACGGTCGCCGCCCTCAGCGCCTCCGCCTCGTGGGGCTCGCCGAACCAGCCGCCCTCCGCCATCGCCGTTGCGAGGACCTTCTGCAGCTGCGGCGCCGCCTTCGCGACGACGCCTTCGGCGGCGGCGAACCGCTCCGGGTCGAGCAGCCGCTCGATCGCGGCTTCGAGCTCCGTCTCGTCGGGCACGCGTCCAGCCTAGCCGTCGCCCGGCCGAGAGGCCTGACGAGGCCCCGGGAGGCCTTGCCTAGGAGCGCGAGTGCAGCGCCGAGGAAGCGAGCCCGGCGAGGCCGCCGACGGCGCCACCGACCAGGCCGGCGACGAAGTCCGCGGTCGGGACGAAGACCGGCAGGGCGATCAGCACAACGGCGGCGACGATGACGCCGATCAGGTCGTACTCCTGGTCGATCGAGCCCTGCGACTCGGAGCGGCGGATCGCGAACCAGGCGGCGACCGCGCCCAGCGCCATCCCGTTGCCGCCGGCGATCACCGTGATGTCGCCCTGGGCGTTGGCGACGCCACTGGCGGCGAGCATCCCCAGCGCCCCGCAGGCGAGCAGCAGCACCGCGGTCGGCAGGCTGCCGAGTCGCCGCTCGACGCCGGTCGCGAAAATCGCCAACCCGACCGCGACGACGAACAGGTAGCCGACGTCCACGTAGGCGAACGGCGCCGTGAGGAGCCGCCACCAATCGCCCTCGAGCGGGACGATCAGACCGCCGAAGGTCGCAAGCGGGTCGCCGCTCGCCTTCTGGACGAGCAGCAGCACCGCGGAGACCAGGATCGCGCCGGCGGTCGCGTAGGGCCGTTCCACCCTGAGCGCCTCGGCACCGGGCTTCCTGCGGCGGCGCGGGAAGTGCGGGCGGCGGCGGCGCGGCTTCTGGGCCTCGAAGGCATCGCCGCGACGCTCAAGCTTCGGCGCCCGCTTGCGCAGGCGGGTCCCGCAGTACGGGCACTCGGTCACGTAGGGGCTGACCTCCGAGCCGCAGTTCTTGCAGACGACGCTCAGCTCGGTCTCGCTCATGGTCGTTCGAGGATAGCCCTCGAGACCGCGCCCCGCGCCCGTTTGCGGTGGCATACTCCGGGAACAACCACCTTCGAGGAGGAATCTACGTGGAGTTGAAGAGCCTCACCGAGCAGAAATCCTTGCTCGCGACCCTGCCCCCGGGGAAACGTGCCCGCCTGCACCGCCTGCTGTTCGAGTTCGGGCCGGGCAACGGAACGCTGATGCTGCTGCCGATCGACCAGGGCATCGAGCACGGCCCCCGCGACTTCTTCCCCAACCCCGCCTCCAAGGACCCGGATTACCAGTTCCGCCTCGCGGCCGAGGCCGGATACTCGGCTCTGGCCTGCCAGATCGGCATGGCCGAGAAGTACTACCCGGACTACGCCGGCCGGGTGCCGCTGATCCTCAAGGTCAATGGCAAGACCGACATCCCCTCCTCCTCCAAGGCCTTCTCGAGCTGCAACGCCAGCGTCGAGGACGGCGTCCGGCTCGGCGCCGACGCGATCGGCTACACGCTCTACGTCGGCTCCCCGCGCCAGGACGAGGACCTCGCCCAGCTGCGCCGCGTGCGCGAGGAATGCGACCGCTTCGGGATGCCGCTGGTGATCTGGTCCTACCCGCGCGGCGAAGCCGTCGAAGGCAAGGGCGGCCCCAACTCCTTCTACGCGATCGACTACGCGGCGCGGCTGGCGATGGAGATGGGCGCTGACATCGTCAAGCTCAACATGCCGAAGATCGATTCGTCCAAGGACAAGGACGCCCCGGCTCCCTACAACGAGCTCGAGGTCGACCAGACCGAGGCGATCCGCCAGTGCGTCGAATCGGCTGGCCGGGCCCTGGTCGTGCTCTCCGGTGGCTCCAAGGTCGACGACGAGACCGTGCTGACCAACACCCGCGAGATCATGGAGGCGGGCGGCTCCGGCGTCATCTTCGGCCGCAACGTCTGGCAGCGCGAGTGGAACGACGCCGTGGAGATCGTCGGGCAGATCAAAGAGAGCCTGCTCGCCAACGTGCGTCGCACCCCGTAGGGGCGAGTTTCGCTCCCCCCGCCCCTTAGGGGCGCGTGGGGATGAGCAACCGCGGCGGCGGCCGGCTTGGCAGCGTGGTGCTGCTGCTGGCCGCCGCCGTTTTGCTTCTCCGGCCCTGGGAGGGCGTCGAGAGGGGCCAGGAGGACCCCGCCCGCGCCGTCGCGACGGTCACCCGCGTGGTCGACGGCGACACGGTCGAGGCGCGCATCGGGGGCCGCACCGAGGACGTCCGCTACATCGGCGTCGACACGCCGGAGACGGTCAAGCCGGACGCGCCCGTGCAGTGCTTCGGCCCCCGCGCCTCGGCCTTCAACCACCACCTGGTCGAGGGCGAGCGCGCGCGGTTCGTCTTCGGCAGGGAGAGACGCGACGTTTACGGCCGGCTGCTCGCCTACGTCTACATAACTACGCCCCGCGGCCCCCGCTTCGTCAACGCCGAGCTGCTGCGGAGAGGCCTCGCCCGCACCCTCGCGATCCCGCCAAATACCCGCTACTCGGCGCTTTTTGCCCGCCTGGAGACAACCGCGGCCCGGGCGGGCCGTGGGCTCTGGGGTGCATGTCCCCCCTGAACAATTTCTTGCCGCTTTGCTACGGTGCGCCCCGGCCTCCGGGCCACCCCTCTATGAGAATGCGACAGAGCATCTCCCAGTTCGAGACGGCCTTCGAGCAGGAGACTTCCCTCGAGCGCCGCCGCCGCGAGCAGCTCCGCCGCCGCGCCGCCAACCGCTCGCGCGAGCGCCGGATCAGCCGCACCGAGCAGCACGGCAAAGTCCGTTTCAGCGTTCTCGCCGTCTGTCTGACCGTAACCGTGATCGTCGTCGTCGTCGCCATGTTCGAGGCGCTGGCCTTCCTGATGGCCTAAGCGCCCTGCGCACGACCCACTTCGTTGAATAGACTCGCGCGCCGATGCCAAGACGCTCACTGAAGCCGCAGCTGAACCAGATCCGCGCCTGGGTCCAACAGGGCCGTACCGACGCCTGGATTGCCCACCAGCTCGAAGTCAGCGCCACCGAACTGCGCGAGTTCCGCAAGCAGCACGACCTCTCCCCTGACGAGGAGGGCGCCGGTTCCGGCGAAATCGATCTCCGCGACGAGATCGAAGCCGAGATCGAGGCTGCCGCCGCCGAGCAGGAGCAGGAGCAGGCCGACGCCGAAGCCGCCGAGGCCGACGCCGAGGAGGGTGACGAGGACGGCGAGGAGTCGGGCGAGGGGACCGGCACGCGGACCCGTCGCCGCCGCCGTCGCGGTCGCCGCGGCGGTCGCGGTCGTCGCAAAGAGCTCGAGGCGACCTTCGACCACGGCGAAGACGAGGGCTACGGCCTCTGGCTCGACGCCTCGGTCAAGGACAACCCGGTCTACGCCGAGAACTGGGCCGGCCAGCGCGAGGTCACGGTCCGCATCGAGGCCGACCAGATCGTCATCCGCCGCGCCGGCGCCGCCGCCTCGGACTCCGAGTCCGACGGCGACTCGGACGACGAGTAGTCAGACCAGCTGCCTGCCGCCGGCGAAGTCGGTGGCGCCCCTGAGATACGCCCAGAAGGCCGCGTCGGCGAGGGACTGCGCGTCCGGCTGCGTGGTCGGGGCAACGTCAAGTGCGACCTGCTGGGCCCAGTCGGTGCCCTCGCCGTAGAGGTCGGCCAGTTCGGCCGCCGAGAAGGTCGGGCCGATCCGGCGGCGCAGCTGGTCGCGGATCGCGTCGATCACCCGGTCCGCCAGGCGCCGCGCCCGCGGATCGTCGAGCGCCTGCAGCTCCCGCCAGCCCTGTTCCCACTGGAAGAGCGCGTTCTCGAGTGGATAGCCCACGGACCGAGATTAGCCGCAGGCGTTTCCCGGAAGCGTCACTCGTCCGGGATTTCCCGCAGCGGCGCGTTGCGCTGGTCGCAGCCGGCGGGATCGAGATCGCCGTCGATCCGCCAGACCGTCACGCGGCCGCTGCGCAGGATCGGCCGGGCGGCGGGCTCGCCGCGCAGCCAGCGCCGCTCCGGCGACTCCAGGGGCTGGCCCGGGGCGAGGAAGTTGAGGTAGGGAGCGGTGACCAGGTAGTCGAGGTCGGCGTCGTTGACGGCGGCGCGGAAGGCCCGGCAGGTCGGGACCGGCCAGAACCCGGCGTGCGGGGCCTCTTCGCCGAGGTAGACGACCCGGTTGGTGAGGTCGGTGCCGAAGAACCCGTACTCGAGGAAGCCGGCGGTGGTCCCGGCCAGGCCGATGCGGGCATGGTCGACGTCGCGAGCCCAGCGGTAGGCGGAGTCGAGGTCCATCCCGGGGATGCTTTCGGCGGCGACCTCGTTGGCGAAGCGCTGCTCCAGGTAATTGCGCTGGACCGGGTAGCCGATCGCGACGACGGCAACCGCCAGCAGCGCGGCGCCGGCGACGACGATGCCCCGGGAGGCGCCGCGCTCGCGGGCCAGCCAGAGACCGGCCGGGACGGCGACGATCAGGAAGACCACCAGCAGGGCGAAGAGCCTGCCGGAGTCCCGGAGAGGGATGTCGGGACGGTCGGTGACCACGAGAACCAGCAGCAGCGCCGCCAGCAGGCCCCACTGGCGGCGCCGCGCGTCAAACAGGCGCGACAGCGGCAACAGCACGATCCCCGCCAGCAGCGGCACGATCGCGTAGCGGATGTTGATCCCGAAGCCGGTCGGTTCCCCCTCGGCGCCGGCGGCGCTGAGCGGAGTGAACAGGTAGGCGAGCATCCCGAACAGGGCGACGCCGCCGACCCAGCGCAGGGCCCGGTCGCGGCCGCGCAGGAGAGCCCAGGCAGCCGCGGCGACCGCGGCGAGGATCACCAGCGGCCAGAGCGCTCCGAAGGCGTCATGCAGGCCAGGCGCGAAGTAGTGGCGCCAGACGTCGGTGTCGGTCGCGTAGTGGGCGATGCTGAAGTCGGGGCGCCCTTCCTGCAGGCGCTCCGGATGGGGCAGCGAGACCGGCCCGAGGCTGTCGGCGGCGGGAATCGGGTTGCCGGCGACTATGAGGTTGCGCAGGTACCAGAAGCCGCCGCTGGCGAGGGCCGGCAGGAACCACCAGCCCGCCGCCGCCCAGCGCCGCCCGGCGGGCGCGAGGAGGACGACCGCGAGGCTGAGCGCGGCCGCCATCGCCATCACCGTGAACTTGGTCCCCGCCGCCAGGCCCACGGCGAGGCCCGCCGCCGCGATCGCCCACCTGGTTCCAGCGTGATTTTGCCCCGCTGCAGGGAGCGAAGTAACAGCGGAGCGGGAAGTGGCGCGCGCGTTCCAGGCGGTGACGAGGATCGCGATCGCGGCGAGGACCAGGGCGGCGGCCATCACGTCGTTCTTGGCGGCGCCCGGCTCGCGGACGACGAGCGTGTGGCACTCGAGCAGGATCGCCGCGGCGACGACGCTGATTGGGCCTCTGCCGTAGGGGCGGCCGACGGAGTAGGCGGCGGCGAAGGCGACGAGCAGCCAGCCGAGGTTGAGGAAGAGCGAGAGCGTGTCGCGGCCGGTGAGGAGGATCGGGGCGGCGTGCAGGAGCTCCGAGTTCTGCGGGTAGAGCCAGTTGGTGAAGACCGTCTCGGTGTAATGGAGCCCCGTGACCGAGTGGCTCTGGACGACGTCCACCGCGAAAGGCATGTGGTACCAGAGCGAGTCGAAGTTGAAGATGCCGCGGGTCAGGGCGTCGTGGGTGGTTACTGCCCAATGGCCGACTACGAGGGCGACGACTCCCAACATGAGCGCGTGCAGCCATGGGGAGGCGCTTGGGCCGGCGGGTCCTGTCGCCGGTAATGACTCACCCGCTCTGCGGGTGAGCTCATTCCCCGCGCCACCCCCCGGCAGAAGCGTCACCGCGGCAGCGGTGATGAGCGAGGCGGCGATCAGGGTGCCTGCGTAGAGCAGGCCGACGACGCCCAGCAGCTCCATCAGCCAGGTGAGTAGCGCGACCGCCAGGATTGACTCGACGAGGCGTGCTGGCGCGCCTGTCCACCTTGGCAGAACCGCTCTCCTAATCCTGTAGGCGGACCAGGCCAGCGGGGCGGCCACTAGAGCCAACTGCAGAACTCCGACGAGGTAGGAGCCGGCGCTAACCACCGGAGACCCTTCCCTCTCTCCCTCTTCCTCTTAGTTCAGGCCGCGGATCACTACCGGGGTCTCGCCTTCGCCGACCAGGCCGAGGTTGCGGGCCTTGCGGTCGATCACGATCGGGTCCTCGGCGGACTGGACGCGGTTGTGGAGCTGCTTGTTTTCGCGCAGCAGCTCGTGCAGCTTCGCTTTGGCGTCGGTGGTCGCCGTGTAGGTCTTGACGAATTCGATCGCCGGGTTCAGGTAGGAGTAGAGAACGGCGACCAGGACCAGGGTCAGGGCGATGCGGCCGACGCGGTCCCAGTTGACGCGGCTGGCGCCGCGCCGGGAGATGACGCGCAGCAACTCGATCACCTACGGCGCGGGCCACCCCGGGCCGGTGGTACGCATGCATCCCGAGACCGCGCCCTCCGCCGACGTCGTCACGCTGACGACACCGAACGGATCCATCACCGC
>CAMPIP010000113.1 GCA_946886425.1 uncultured Actinomycetes bacterium | reverse complement strand
CGCGATCTACGGGCTCGCCTCGATGCTGGTGAAAGTCATCGACGAGCATCACCCGGCGGGGGTGGTGGTCGCCTGGGACGCGGGGATGTCCGGGCGCGAGGTCACCTACGACCTCTACAAGGCCCAGCGCAAACCGCGCCCCGACCTGTTGCGAGAGCAGTGGCCGCACCTGATGCCGCTCGTCGAGGCCTTCGGCTACACCAACGTCAAGGTCGAAGGGTTCGAGGCCGACGACGTGATCGCCTCGATGGTCAAGCGGGCCCGCGAAGCGGGGATCCGGGTGATGGTCGTGACCGGCGACCGCGACGCCTACCAGCTGGTCGCCGAGGGGGTGCGGGTGATGAGCACCTCGCGCGGGATCACCGAGACGAAGATCTACGACGAGGCCGCGGTCGAGGAGCGCTACGGGGTTCCCCCGGAGCTGATCACCGACCTGATGGGGCTGCGCGGCGACACCTCCGACAACATCCCCGGCGTTCCCGGGATCGGCGAGAAAACGGCGACGCAGCTGCTGCAGCGGTTCGGCTCGCTGGAGGGGGTGCTCGCCAGCGTCGAGGAGATCTCCGGCGCCAAACGCAAACAGAACCTGGTCGAGCACGCCGACGACGCCCGCATGTCGAAGCAGTTGGCGACGCTGCAGTACGACATCGAGACCGGCGTCGATCTCGAGGAGGCGATGAGAAGCGAGCCAGACCGCGCCGCCCTGCGCGACTTCATGCGCGAGTTCGAGCTGCGGGCGGTGCTGGAGCGGCTCGAAGAAGCGCTGCCGGAGGGACAGGCGGTGCCCGGGCGCAGCGTCGAGACCGAGATCGAGATCGAGTCGGTCGAGGGCGGGGTGGGGGACATCGGCGACGGCCCGGTCGCCCTGGCGCTCGACGACCACCGCTGGGCCGCCACCGACCCGGAGCGCACCGTCATCGGCTCCGCCAGCCACGACGAGTTGGCGGTGGCGCTGGGCGACCGCGGCGTCGTCGGCCACGACCTCAAGTCGCTCGGCGGCGGCCGTCACGGCCTGCTCGCCGCCGCCGCCCGCGAGGGCGTGCGGCTGCGGCTCGAGCACGACACGATGCTGGCCGCCTACCTGCTGGAGCCGCAGCGCCGCACCTACGAGCTGACCGAGCTGGCCGCCGACGCCGGGATCGGCCTCGCCGAGAAAGTTCAGGCGGCGGCGGGCGAGGAGGGCGAGCAGCTGGCGCTCGGCGAGGAGCCCGAGGCCGGGCTCGAGCCCGCCGAGGAGGCGCAGCTGGTCGCCGCCCTGGCCGAGAAGCAGCGCCCCCGGATCGCCGAGCTGGGCCTCGAGAAGCTGCTGCGCGAGGTTGAGCTGCCGCTGGTCGAGGTGCTGGCGGCGATGGAGCGCGAGGGACTGAAGCTCGACGCCGAGCGCCTCGCCGAGGTCGGCGCCGGGTTCGCCGAGCGGATCGAGACCCTGGAGAAGGAGATCTTCGAGCTGGCCGAGGAGGAGTTCACGATCGGCTCGCCGCAGCAGGTCGGCCGGATCCTCTTCGAGAAGCTCGGCCTGACCCGCAAGCGCCGCGGCAAGACCGGTTTCTCGACCGACGCTCGCGTGCTCGCCCAGATCCGCGACGAGCACCCGATCGTCGAGAAGATCGAGTCCTGGCGCGAGCTCAGCAAGCTGAAGAGCACCTACCTCGACGCGCTGCCGGACCTGATCGACCCGGGGACCGGTCGCATCCACACCACCTTCAACCAGGCGGCCACTACGACCGGCCGCCTCTCCAGCACCAACCCGAACCTGCAGAACATCCCGATCCGGACCGAGATCGGCCGCCCGGTGCGGGCCTGCTTCGTCGCCGAACCGGGGCTGCTGCTGCTCTCCGCCGACTACAGCCAGGTCGAGCTGCGGGTGCTCGCCCACGTCGCCGACGAGCAGGTGCTGAAAGACGTCTTCCACGCCGGCGAAGACGTCCACGCCGCCACCGCCGCCGAGGTCTTCGAGATCGGCCGCGACGAAGTCGACGTCGGCCAGCGCTCGAAGGCGAAGATGGTCAACTTCGGGATCGTCTACGGGCTGACCGGCTTCGGCCTCGCCGACCGGCTCAACATCCCCCGCAAGGAGGGCGAGGAATTCGTCGCCCGCTACCTGGAGCGCTTCCCGGCCGTCCGCGCCTTCCGCGAGGAGGTGGTCGAGCGGGCCCAGGAGGAGGGCTACGTGACGACTTTGATGGGCCGCCGCCGCCAGATCCCCGAGCTGCGCTCCGGCAACCCCAACACCCGCCGGCTCGGCGAGCGGCTCGCCGTCAACACCGTGATCCAGGGCACCGCCGCCGACATCATCAAGGTGGCGATGGTGCGCTGCCAGGGGGCCCTGCGGGAGACCGGGGGGGAGACCCGCCTGGTCCTGCAGATCCACGACGAGCTGCTCTTCGAGGGACCGCCCGAGGAGATGGAGACGGCGACCGAGCTGGTGCGGCGCGAGATGTGCGCCGCCTACCAGCTCGATCCGGAGCTCGAGGTCGACGTCGGGGTCGGACCCGACTGGCTTACCGCGAAGTAGCGGCGCCGCTCAGTCGTCGAGGTCGACCTTGGCGAAGAAGGACCGCCCGTCCTTGAGCACCAGGACGGCGTCGTCGACGGTTGCGCCGGCGACCAGATCGTCGTTGTCGCCGCGGCCGCGATGCCAGCCCTTGTCGTCGCCGTGGCGGCACCAGGTCCGCGCCCGCCTGCCATCGTCATCGCCGTCGCAGCGATCGCCGTGGTCGAAGCGGTCCCCATCGTCGATCCAGGTGAACCGCGTGACCAGGCCGCTGACCGACCCGCCGGCGGCGAGATCGATCGTCAGCACGCCACTCCCCTGGTCGAAGGATGCGATCGTCCCGGCCGGGTCGTCGTCGGAGCGGCCCTCGCCGTCGTGCGCCAGGGCGGGGATCGTCAGCGCCAGCGCCGCCAGGATCGCCGCCGTGGCTGCCAGCGGCAGCGCTCGCGCGAGTTTCGGCTTGCCTTTCATCATCCAGTCCTCCTGCTCGGTGGGCGGATACTCGAAAGTGGGTACCCAGCTCCATTACCGCTACGCGCGGGCGGCCGAATGTCCGAGCGGAGGGACCACTTCTGGCTCTCCTCGCCGGGGCCATCGTCCCGGTCGCTCGATGTCGTCGTCCTCTGCTGCGGTACTGATATGACGGCAAGCCGGTTCGATCCCGCTTGCCACACCCCATGCAACCCGCGTCCAGCCCGAAGATCATGTCGCCGCCGGGGAATCCCGGTGGATAGGGGTCTGGCGGTCGTCCTCACCGCCTGCGCCGGCGGCCTCGTCGCCCTGCAGGCGCCGATCAACGCCGGGCTCGGCAAGGCGACCGGGAGCCTGCCAGCGGCGCTGGTCTCCTTCGCGGTCGGTTCGCTCTGCCTGGCGGGGGTCGTCGTCCTCAGCGGCAAGGCGGCCGGGCTCGGCTCGACCTTCGACGTCTCCTGGTACTACCTGCTCGGCGGCCTGCTCGGGGCCGCCTACGTGACCACCGCGCTGCTCGTCGTCCCGGCGATCGGCGCCGGCGGGGTCGCCGCCGCGACCGTGACCGGCCAGCTGACCGCCGCGGTGGTGGTCGACCGGCTGGGCCTATTCGGCCTGGACCAGGTCCCGCTCAACTTCGCGCGGCTCGCCGGCGTCGCCCTGCTTCTGGCCGGTACCTATCTGGTTCTGCGCTGAACGGTCCGCGTAGCGGGGCGGTGCGATCTCCAGGTAGTGCCGGAAGGACCAGTTGACGAACCGCTTGCTGGCCATCAGCCGGATCGCCGGGGCGAGGATCCGCGGCGGCACCCGCGGGATCAGCTTCTGCACCCGCAGCATCCACCTGAACTTCCACTCGTGCGTGTCGTGGAACTCGGCGTACTTGGCGGCCGCCTGCTCGCGGCTCTGGCGGCCCTCGACGACGTCGCGCAGCTCGCCGCCCAGGGCGATCCCGAAGTAGAGCGCGGTCCGGATCCCCTCGGCGCTGAGCGGCAGGCAGTGGCCGGCCGAGTCGCCGGCGAAGAAGACGCCGCCCTCGGTCGCGGTGCGCAGCTTGTGGGGGATCCAGTTGCCCTGGTACTCGTTCGGCTCCTTGCCGAGGTCTTCGGTCAGCCGCACGGTCGTGTCCTTGACGTGGAAGCGGGGGTCGAAGGAGCCGATCCCGATCCGCAGCTCGTCGTCGGCCGGGAACGACCAGCCGTACCCGGCCGGCACGTACTTGCGGTCGATCCAGATCGCCAGGTCCTCGGACTTGCCGCCCGGGTGAACCTCGAGCCCGCGCGAGAGCGGCGCGTCGGGCGGCTGGTAGCCGTCGCCGCTGGCCAGCATCCGCCGCCAGCCGAGCGCGTCGACGACCAGCGGGGCGGAGACGACGCCGCGGTCGGTCTCGACGCCGATCTCGCCGCCGCCGGCGGCGGCGGGGGCCCGGCCGTGCACCTTGGCGGTCTCGAACGTCGCGTCGCAGTCCTGCCAGAGGATCTGGCAGAGCTGCCGGTAGTCGAAGGTCGAAAAGGTCCAGGGGAGCCGGTAGCGGGAGGTCCCGTGGGGGGTGTGCATGACCAGCGTGTCGAAGCGCTGGCGCTCCGCTTCCATCAGCCCGAGCTTGCGCATCCACTCGGTGGGGATGCCGCAGGCGGAGGTCTGGCGCTCGCCGATCTGGTACCGATCGAGGATCAGAACGTCGGCCCCGGAGCCCGCCAACTCGCGTGCCACCGCCAGTCCAGCGAAGCTGGCGCCGCAGATCAGCACGTCGTGACTACCCTCCAGGGGAGTCCGTTCCTCGCCGCGTTTGGTCGCACGCACCGGCATCGCGGTCGATTCTGCCATTATTCGCCGCCGTGTCCGCGCCAGACCTTTTGACCGCTCCCGCACCCACCGCCACGCCCGTCGAGGGCTCCGGCGGCATGCTGCTCGAGATCGACGGCAAGGTCGTCCCGAACTACGCGGCGACCATGGTCTCCTTCGACGAGGGCGACGTCGTCAACGGCAAAGTCGTCCGCATCGACAAGGACGAGGTTCTCGTCGACATCGGCTACAAGGCCGAGGGGGTCATTCCCTCCAACGAGCTCTCGATCCGCAAGTCGGTCGACCCCAATGAAGAGGTCGAGCTGGGCGAGGAGGTCGATGCCCTCGTCCTCACCAAGGAGGACACCGAGGGCCGCCTGATCCTCTCCAAGAAGCGTGCTCGCTTCGAGAAGGCCTGGCGCAAAATCGAGGTCGCCGCCGACTCCGGCGAACCGGTCGAAGGCAGCGTCATCGAGGTCGTCAAGGGCGGCCTCATCCTCGATCTCGGGGTGCGTGGCTTCCTGCCCGCCTCGCTGGTCGACATTCGCCGCGTCCACAATCTCGAGGAGTTCACGGGCCAGACGCTCGAGTGCAAAGTCATCGAGCTCAACCGCAGCCGCAACAACGTTGTTCTGTCGCGGCGCGCCGTTCTCGAGGAGGAGCGCAAGGAGGTCCGCGAGCAGATCCTCGGCCGCCTCGAGCCGGGCCAGGTCGTCGAAGGCAAGATCTCCAACATCGTCGACTTCGGCGCCTTCGTCGACCTCGACGGGATCGACGGCCTGATCCACATTTCCGAGCTTTCCTGGAGCCACGTCAACCATCCCTCCGAAGTCGTCGCGATCGGCGACACGGTGCGGATCAAAGTGCTGGACATCGATCGCGACCGGCAGCGCATCTCCCTGGGCCTGAAGCAGACCCAGGAGGACCCGTGGCAGCGCGTGATCAGTACCCACCGCCCGGGCGACGTGCTCGAGGGCCAGGTGACCAAGGTCGTCGCCTTCGGCGCCTTCGTGGAAATCCTTCCCGGCGTCGAGGGCCTGGTCCACATCTCCGAGCTTGCCGACCACCACGTCGAGAACCCGAGCGAAGTGGTCGAGCCGGGAACGTCGCTGAACGTGAAGATCCTCGAGATCGACGAAGAGCGGCGGCGGTTGTCCCTCAGCATCAAGCGCGTGGAGGGGCAGAACATGCCGATGCAGGGACTTTCCGAGCAGATTGCCGCTGCGGAGCAGAGTTCAGAGGGCTCGACCGCGGGTCCTGTCGCGGAGGATGACTCTCCTGCTCTGCAGGAGAGCTCACCCTCCACGCCACCCGCGGGTGAGGCCGCTGAGGACTCGGCTTCGGAGGCAGCCGTCTCCGAGGAGGCTGGCGCGGAGGTGCCGGCCGCTAGCGAGGAGGCCGAGGGCGAGCCTGTCGCTGAGGTGGCTGAGGACGAGGCCGCTCCGGTTGAGCCGGTTGCCGAGGCAGAGAACGGCTCCCCCGCTGAGGAAGATGCCCCTTCCGAGGCGCATGAGGGGGAATCGGTGGAGGAGCGCCCGGATTCGCCTGACAGCACCGACGAGGCTGCCGGCGACGACGCCGAGACGGGCGAGTCCGAGCAGAGCTGAACGGGCGGCTCGCTGTGCCGCTCACCATCGGTCTCACCGGCGGGATCGCCGCCGGGAAGTCGGAGGCACTGGCTGCCTTCGGGCGGTTGGGCGCGGCAACGCTGTCGAGCGACGCGGTCGTGCACGAGCTGCTCGACTCCGAACCGCTGCGGGGTCGCCTGGTCGAGCGCTGGGGGGCGGGGGTGGCGCCCGGAGACGTCGTCGACCGGGCCAAGATCGGCGAGATCGTCTTCGCCGATCCTGAGCAGCTGACCTGGCTCGAGCAGCAGGTGCACCCGCTGGTCGGCGAGCGGATCGCCGCCTGGTTGACCGGCCTCCCGGCCGAGGACGACGTCGCCGTGATCGAGGTGCCGCTGCTTTTCGAGTCCGGGATGGAGGGTGTCTTCGACACCACCGTGGCGATCGTCACCGCCGACGAGGTGCGCCGCGAACGCGCCGCCGCCCGCGGACACGCCCTGGTCGACGAGCGCGAGGCGCGCCAGATGCTGCAGGACGAGAAGGCGGCGCGGGCCGCCCACGCGATCGTCAACGACGGCTCGGTAGAGGACCTCGAGCGGGCGCTGTCCGCCCTGCTGGCGAAGCTGAGGGAATGAAGCGGAAGGCTCGGCGACGCCGGCGGCGCTGGCTGGCGCTTGGCGCTGTCGCGGTCGTGGCCGGGATCGGCATCGGCGTGCTGGTCGCGGGCGGTGCCTTCGACCGCGCCCTCCAGGAGCTGACCCTGCCGCTCCGCCACGAGGACGTCATTCGCCAGCAGGCCGACGAAAAGGAAGTCGACGCGGCCCTGATCGCCGCGGTGATCTACTCCGAGTCCCGCTTCCGGGATCAAACCTCGCACGCTGGAGCCCGTGGCTTAATGCAGATAACCCCCGCGGCGGCGAACGAAATCGAGAAACTCAGCGGCGGCACGACCTTCAAGCTCAGCGACCTCTCGGACCCCGAAATCAACATCCGCTACGGCACCTTCTTCCTGCGTGAACTCCTCGATCGCTACGACGGCGACGAGGTCGCCGCCCTGGCCGCGTACAACGCCGGCCCTTCCAACGCCGACGCCTGGGGCGGCAGCAGCCTGCGGCTCGAGCAGATCCCCTTCGGCGAGACCCGCGGCTACGTTGCCGAGGT
>CAMPIP010000112.1 GCA_946886425.1 uncultured Actinomycetes bacterium | reverse complement strand
CAGCTGCTGGTGGTCGGAGCCGACGTTGGAGCTCTCGAAGATCGGCGCGATCTCGTACTGGGCCGGCGCCACCTCGTTGTGGCGGGTCTTGACCGGGATGCCGAGCTTCCGCATCTCCAGTTCGGACTCCATCATGAAGGCCAGCACCCGCTCCGGGATCGAGCCGAAGTAGTGGTCGTCGAGCTCGTGGCCCTTCGGCGGCTTGGCGCCGAACAGGGTCCGCCCGGTGGCGATCAGGTCGGGCCGCTCGTAGAAGTACTGCTCGTCGATCAGGAAGTACTCCTGCTCGGGCCCGACGGTCGTGAAGACGCGCTGGGTCTGCTCGTCGCCGAGCAGCTTCAGGGCCCGCACGGCCGAGCGCGAGAGCGCGTCCATCGAGCGCAGCAGCGGGATCTTCGCGTCGAGCGCCTCGCCGGTCCAGGAGGCGAAGGCGGTCGGGATGCAGAGCAGCGCCCCGTTGGGGTTCTCGAGGATGAAGGCGGGGCTGGTCGGGTCCCAGGCGGTGTAGCCGCGCGCCTCGAAGGTGGCGCGGACGCCGCCGGTCGGGAACGAGGAGGCGTCGGGCTCGCCCTGGATCAGCTCCTTGCCGGAGAACCCGGCCAGCGAGCTGCCCTCGCCGGCGGGCTCGAAGAACGAGTCGTGCTTCTCCGCCGTCGAGCCGGTCAGCGGCTGGAACATGTGGGTGTAATGGGTGGCGCCCTTCTCCAGCGCCCACTCTTTCATCGCCTCGGCGACGGCATCGGCGAGGGACGGGTCGAGGGCGGCGCCGTCGCGCATCGTCGCCTGCAGCTTCTCGAAGACGTCCCCGGGCAGGCGGTCGCGCTGCACGGCGACGGAGAAGACGTTGGCCCCGAACAGGTTGTTCTCGGGCTGGGTCAGGTCGAGCGCGCCGAGAGCCTCCCCGTTGGAGCTCCACTGCGCTGCGGTCACGTTCTGCTGGCGGATTCGGCTCATCGCTTGGTCAGTCCCTCACTTGGCTGCGCCCACTCCAGGCGCGGTCGGATTGCGGGTTGCCCCCCATATAAAGAGCCAAAGGAGCCTAATGCCCGTTTCCCGATCGGGCATTTGTACGCCCGTACAGCTTTGTCGGGCCGGGGTTGTCCCTGCTGTCGGGGCGACAACCGGATAGCCTCCCCCGGCGCGGCGAACGCCGCATGCCAAAGCCGAAACTCCGGGAGGATTCACCCGCAATGTTCGTATCCAAGGCCGCCGTCGTCGGCGGCGGCACGATGGGCGGCGAGATCGCGCAGGCGATTGCCGCAGCCGACATCCCCGTGGTCGTCAAGGACATCGACCAGAAGTTCGTCGACGCGGCGCTGGAGAAGGCCCGCGCGGTCACGCAGGGCCAGCTCGCCCGCCTCGTCAAGAAG
Source organism: uncultured Actinomycetes bacterium (assembly GCA_946886425.1). The sequence continues at coordinate 6,110 of CAMPIP010000112.1, read as the reverse complement.
GAGAAGCTGACCCAGGAGCAGGCCGACGCCCGCCTCGCCGAGGTCATGGGCCGGGTCATCGGCACCACCACCTACGAGGAGTTCGGCGACGTCGACTTCGTGATCGAGGCGGTCCCGGAGCGGATGGAGATCAAGCAGGCGGTCTTCCGCGAGATCGACGCCGCCACCCCCGGCCACGCGATCCTCTCCTCGAACACCTCCTCGCTCTCGATCACCGAGATCGGCGAGGCGACGCTGCGGGCCGACAAGGTCGTCGGCTTCCACTTCTTCTACCCGGCCTCGATCATGCCGCTGGTCGAGGTGATCGTCGGCGGGGACACCTCCCAGGAGACCGCCACCGCCGCCTACAACTTCGCCCAGGCGATCAAGAAGCAGCCGATCGTCTGCGGAGAGGTCCCGGGCTTCGTCGTCAACAAAATCCTCATGGCGACGATCGGCGAGATCTGGCGGGCCCAGGAGGACAACGGCCTCTCGCTGGCCGCGATCGACAAGGCGATCGCCGAGGCGAAGGTCGCCCCGATGGGCCCCTTCTTCCTCACCGACCTGCTCGGCCTCGACACCGTGCTGCACGTCGCCGAGCACCTCAACGACTCCTACGGCGAGAGCTTCTACGTCCACAAGGGACTGCAGGGCCTGGTAGCCGAGGGCAAGCTCGGTGCCAAGAGCGGCGGCGAGGGCTTCTTCAAGGACGGCGTGCAGACGGTCCCCGGCGAGGCCGAGCCCGACGGCGAGGAACTGGTGGCGATGTTCACCTGCCGCGCCCTGATCGAGGCCTGCCTGCTGGTCGAGGAAGGCATCTGCTCGGTCCGCGACATCGACCTGGGGATGATGGCCGGCGCCGGCCTCGACCCGACCAAAGGCCTGCTGCCGCCGTTCTGGAAGGCCGACGTCGAGGGTCTCGACAAGGTCCTCGAGCGCTGCGAGCAGCTGGAGGAGAAGCACGGCGACCGCTTCGAGCCGCCGGTCACCCTCAAGCGCCTGGTCGCGCAGGGCCGCTACGGCCTCGCCACCGGCCAGGGCTTCTACGCCTACCCGCAGCCGGACGAGGGCGAGCAGCCCGAGAAGGTGAAGCTGGAGACCCGCGGCGACGTCGCGATCGCCTGGCTCGCCAACCTGCCGATGAACGCGGTTTCGCCGCAGGTCATCCACGACCTCAAGGCGGTCTGGGAGAAGGTCAACGCCAACGAGGAGATCGGCGCGATGGTGATCGCCTCCTCGGTCCCGGTCGTCTTCTCGGCCGGCGCCGACATCAAGGCGTTCACGCAGATGGATCCGCAGACCGACGGCCGCGAGCTGATCGAGACCGCCCACGCGCTGCTGCGCGAGTTCGGCACCTCGCGGGTGGCGACGATCGCGGCCGTCAACTCGATCGCCTTCGGCGGTGGTTGCGAGGTGGCGATGGCCTGCGACTTCCGGATCGCCGCGGAGGCCGCCGTCTTCGGCCAGCCCGAGGTGAAGCTGGGGATCATCCCCGGCTTCGGCGGGACCCAGCGGCTGCCGCGCCTGGTCGGCGCCAGCAAGGCCCTGGAGATGAACCTGGTCGGCGACGCCGTCCTCTCCGAGGAGGCGCTCGAACTGGGCCTCGTCAACCGGGTCGTGCCGGACCACGAGCTGTTCGAGACGGCGCTGATGTGGGGCCGCAAGCTGGCCGCCCAGGCGCCGGTCGCGGTCGCGCAGATCAAGGCGGTCTCGGCCAACGGCGACCTCGACGAGGGCATCGAGGCCGAGAAGGCCGGCTTCGCAGCCGCATTCTCCAGCGAGGACGCCAAAGAGGGCATCGGCGCCTTCCTCGGCAAGCGCAGCCCGAAGTGGAGCGGCAAGTAGCGACAGCGGAGAGCGGGACGGCACGGCTGGCGGAGCTGCTGGCCGGGTCGTCCCGCGCCGTCGTCCTCACCGGCGCCGGCGTCTCGGTGCCGTCGGGGATCCCCGACTTCCGCACCCCGGAGACCGGCCTCTGGGCGAACGTCGACCCGATGGAGGTCGCCCACATCGACGTCTTCGAGCGCGACCCGGAGCGCTTCTGGTCCTACTACCGGCCTCGCTTCCACGAGCTCGGCGACAAGCGGCCGAACGGCGCCCACCGCGTGCTCGCCGAGCTCGAGCGCCGCGGCCTCGTCGAGGGCGTCGTCACCCAGAACATCGACCGCCTGCACCGCGCCGCCGGCTCCCGGAACGTGGTCGAGGTGCACGGCTCGATCGAGACCTCCTCCTGCATCCGCTGCGCGGCCAGCTACGAGATCGAGGAGATCGACGGGCTCTTCGACGAGCGCGGGGTGGCGATCTGCGCCGGCTGCGGCGGCGCCGTCAAACCCGACGTCGTCCTCTTCGGCGAGCTGCTCCCGGAGGGCGCGATCGTCCGCGCCCGCGACCTCGCCGAGCGGGCCGAGCTGATGATCTGCGTCGGCTCCTCGCTGGCCGTCCACCCGGTCGCCGGCCTGCCCCAGCTGACCCTCGAAAGCGGCGGCCGCCTGGCGATCGTCACCAAGGGCCCGACCCCCTACGACGAGGACGCCGAGCTGAAGCTCGACGGCGAGGTCGACGCCGAGCTGGAGGCGCTGCTGGCCGCGCTCGACGAGCTGGACGCCGGGCGATGAGCGCCGATCTGCCCGACGCGGTCGTCTTCGACAACGACGGCCTGCTGCTCGACACCGAGTCGGTCTGGACCCGCGCCGAGCAGGACCTCTTCGCCGCCCGCGGCCTCGAGTTCACCCCGGCCGACAAGCACGAGCTGGTCGGCACCTCGGCCGAGATCGCCGGCGGCATCCTCGAACGGCGGCTCGACGCGCCGGGTCAGGCGGCGGCCCTGATCGAGGAGCTGAACGCGCTGGTCGTCGCCGAGCTCGAGCACGGCGTCGAGGCGATGCTCGGCGCCCGCGACCTGCTCGAAGCGCTGCGGGAGCGGGGGACCCCGATCGGCCTCGTCTCCAACTCGCCGCGCGTCTTCGTCGACCGCTCGCTGCAGCTGGCCGGCTTCGAGACCCACTTCGACGTCGTCCTCAGCGCCCACGAAGTGGCGGCGCCGAAGCCGGCGCCCGACCCCTACCTGGAGGCCTGCCGCCGCCTCGGCGTCGAGCCCGGCCCCGCGGTCGTCGCCCTCGAGGATTCGCCGACCGGGGTCGCCGCCGCCCGCGCCGCCGGCCTCACCGTGATCGGCGTTCCCTCCGTCGAGGGCGTCATCTTGGATGAAGCCCACCATCTCGCGGACTCTCTACTCGACGACGTAGTCGCACGGCGCCTGGTGATCTAGTCCCTAGCCACGCAACACGCGGCGACGGCGCAGGACGCGCTCGCAGCGCTCCAGGAGCTCGGTGACGCTCGTCGTCGTCGCGCCCGAGAGCTCGCCGCGCAGGGCCTCGTTGGCCGCCTCGCCCGCCTCCCCGCGGCGCTCGCGCAGCATCGCCATGTCCTCGCCGTGGCCGGGATCCGAGACCGCCCCGTCGAGCTCGGCGAGCAGCGCCTCGAGGCCGACCCGCAGCTGCAGCGCCGCCTCGCGCTCGCGGCCGGCGTCGAGGTCGGCGCGGGCGCGCAGCAGCAGCGGCTCGCAGGCGTCGAGCCGCTCGCTGCCGCGCAGCACCGCCGCCATCCGTTCCTGCGGTTGCAGATCCTCTTCGCGCTGCCGCCGCCGTGAGAAGCCGGTGGCGCGCACGTCTACCTCTTGGGCCGTCGCGAACCCTCCGGCGGCGACCTGGTCGCCGCTGCCGTAGCCGAGCCGGACCGCGACCGCCTGCTCGGGTGCCAGTTCCCCGCCGATCGGGTCGGCTGCCGCCACCGCCTGGGCGTGCAGGGCCCGGTTCAGCAGCGCCACTCCCTCGGCGACCGCGGCGTCGGTCGCCTCCTCGTCGGCCAGCGTCTCCTCCAGCCACGCAGCGACCTCCTCCTCATGCTCGCTGGGGGCGTAGGCCCGAATCGCGGTGATCCGGGTCAGCGGCAGGGAGGCGGGCTCCACGACGCTCCCGGTGTCGCGGGGCCGGCGCCGGTGACGACGCGCGGGGGCCGGCGCCCCCAGCGTTTTCATCACCAGCACGCTTTCGCCAGCCTCGTCCCGGGCCAGGTAGCGCCCATCGGCCAGCGGCAGGACGCCGGCGAAGTCGAGCTGCACTAATCCGAACAGGGGTGCCAGAGGGAGGGATTCTCCCGAAGCGGGGCGCTAATCGGCGCTCTGGCCGTGGCCGGCTGCGGCCGCGGCGTCCTCGTCCGGCACCACGTACTTGGACGGGCCGTTCTTCACTTCGGGGTTGTCGATCTCCCCGATCCGCTCGATCAGGCGCTGCCACTGCTCGGGTTTGAGCAGGGCGGAGACCTGCTGTTCGAGCGGGTTGCCTTCGACCGGGTGGTAGCCGACGTGGACGTGGTCGGCGTGATCGGACATCGCGAAGCTGGCTTCGCCCGGCAGATCCTCGAGCGAGATCACCTGGTGGGGGTGCATGGTGCCCTGCAGCTGCAGGATCACGCGGACCAGTTCGTCGGTGATCGTGCCGGGGCCCTGGTTGCCCAGGACCGGCTCGCCGTTGATCGCGGCGATGTCGACCGCGTCGCCGGTGCTGTGCTCGGAGACGTTGCCCGAGGTGGTGAGCAGGCCGTGGCCGCACCTCATCGAGGTCACGGACAGTTCGAAGCCCTTCGCCCGCAGGTAGGCGAGCATCGCCAGGACGCGGCGGTCGATCTGGCCCCCGGCGACGTCTTCGCGCCCGCAGCCGTAGATCTCCAGGCCCTTGTCGGCGAGGACCCGGCGCTGCAGGGCCTCCTTGGAGAGCAGCAGCACGCCGGCGCCGCTCAACTTGGCGGCGAAGGGACTCTTGCCCTTGGCCCGGTAGATGGCGGTCGCTTCGAGCAGCTTCCAGCCGTCGAGGATCGGCTTCGGGTCGATCCGCGGGGCGCCGCGTCCGGCCGGCCGGATCGAGAAGTTGATGTGCGAGGCGGCCCCGTCCCCGGCGGCGCCGACGCGGGCGATGATCGTGCCGGCGATCACCTTCGAGCCGACCTTCAGCGAGCCGTCGTTGGCGGCGGCCGTCTCGGTCGTTTCGGCTTCCGGCTGCTGCTCCGGGGCGCGGCCGGGCAGGGCCCGCAGGCGCGGCCGCAGGTTCTCGCTTTCGACCGGCAGGCGCTTCTCCTTGCCGGTCGGGGTCGCCAGCAGGCGGTGCTCGCGTACCAGCGAGCCGAGGCCGGCGTAGGTGTAGCGGTTGCCGTAGGTGTCTTCGAGGACGACGAACTTGCCCAGCTTCGGCGAGTTGCCGAGCTTGCGGATCACCCCGTCGTTGACGGCGACGACCGGGGCGCCCTTGGCGGAGAAGATGTTGATGCCGCGGCGGGTGGGGGAGGAGGAGATGACGTCGGCGGCGTTGCCGCTGGTCCGCGACTCGCCGCTGGCCCGGCGCAGCGCCTCGCGGGCGGAGATGTCGTCGGCGTAGCGCGAATCAGCGGCGATCGGGAAGTGGGCGCCCTCGGTGAGGCCGGTCAGCGAGCCGACCAGGTCGGAGGGCAGCTTGCCGTAGGCGCGGGCGTAGAGGAGGACCTCCTGCACGTACCAGTCGGCGTGGTTGTAGGCGAAGATCGCGTCGTAGAGGTTCTCCTTGCCGCCGGCGACCTTGAGGTAGTTGGCCGCGGCGCAGATCGCGTCGACCGGGTTGTACGGGTCCTTGCGGCCGTCGCCGTTGGCGTCGACCCCGAACATTTCCCAGCTCGAGGGGATGAACTGCATCCAGCCGACGGCGCCGGCCGAGGAGACGTTGAGGTTGGTGCCGAAGGCGGTCTCGATTTTGTTGATCGAGGCGAGCACCTCCCAGGGGATCCCGTATTCGGTTCCGCATGCCTGGTAGATCGGCAGCAGGAAGGGCGGGATCTCGAAGGAGTCGATGACGAAGTTGGGGACCCCGATCGGCGCCGGCCCGAAGGGGGCGATCGTCGTCGTCGGGTTGGCCAGGGTCGGGGCGCCGCTGGGGTTGAACTGGGCACCGCCGTCGCCGTCCTCGGCCAGCGGCTGGTCGCCGCCGCCGGTGGCTCCGGGCGCGGTGATTCCGCCGTCGTTGCCGCTGCCGCCGCTGGTGTCACCGAGGTCTTCGTTGCGGACGACGCCCTCGGCGGCGGCGTTGCCGTCGAGGGTGGTGCCGTGG
>CAMPIP010000111.1 GCA_946886425.1 uncultured Actinomycetes bacterium | reverse complement strand
TGAAGGCGAAGAGCGTCGCCGAGCCGAGCGTGTAGAACCAGTTGGTCCCCTTCGGCACCTTGCGGTAGAGCATCCCGGTCAGGAAGCCGCTGGCGGCGGTGCGCTGGTCGACCCAGGCGAGGACGTCGGCGGGCGCGTCTTTGGCCTGGTCGGTAAGGCGTTCGACGTGCGTCTGCCGCTCCGGAGGAGAGGTCTTCAGGTCGGACGGAGCCTGCCCCTTGGGGTCGCCGGACTGACCGGGCTTGGCCGGTTTGCGCAGCGGCGCCGGGACTATCGAGTCGGGAAGCTTCGGCATCAGGGCGGTGGGAAGGTAGAGGGGCGCGGCGGGTAGAGGTATTCCCAGATCCCGCCGGTGAACTCGCCGGGGTCGCGGGCCCGGACCGGCTCTAGCTGCGAGGTGACGCTGTAGCGGGGACCGACCTCGACCTGGCCGTCGCGGACCCGGGTCTGGAACTGGTCGAGGGGGCGCACCGGCGGACCGCCGATCCGCTTGCCCTGGAAGTCGTAGACGCCGCCGTGGCAAGGGCAGATGAAGTTGCCGGCGGCCTCGACGAACCGCACCGGGCAGCCGAGGTGGACGCAGCGGTTGGAGACGGCTACGAACTTGCCGGGCTCTTCGCCGAGCTCCTTGGAGCTGCGGCGCACGTAGGCGGTCGTCTTGCCGGCGTCGCCGATCCCCTCGGTCTCGGTGAAGACGACCTGGCGGTAGGTGTCCTCGACGAAGTCACCGACCGGGCCAACGCCCTCCCAGCGCTCCTTGCCGCGGTGGAAGATCGGCGCCACCGCGAAACCGACGGCGGGAAGGATGATCGCGGCACCGGCCAGGCCGCCGAGACCCTGGGCGGCCACGGTAAAGGCGCGGCGGCGGGTCATCGACTCGCCCTCGAAGTAGCCGGGGGGGTCGGGTTTTACCCGCTGCTGCCGGGGAGCCTCAGGGGCCCCGTTTTGCTTGTCCGCGTCGTCAGCCAAAGTCGCGTCAGAGGTTCGAACGCGAAGTCTATTGCGTTGGCGACGCGGTTGGTTCGTAGCCGTCGCGTGACCGGGCGGTACGATCTCCGTCGGGCGGCCAGGGAGGTCCCCGCGGGACACTCGAACGAGACAGGGAGCCATTCCAATGCAGATCAAGAGACGCTTCTCCAAGACCTTCGCCGCCGTTCTCATGACGGCCCTGACCGCCGCCTTGCTCGCGGCCGGCGCCCTCGGCGCCGAACAGACCCGCGAAAGCTACGTGGCGCAGGTCGAGCCGATCTGCAAAAAGAACACCAAGGCGAACGAACAGATCCTCGCCGGCGTCGAAAAGACGATCCGGCAGGGCAAGCTGGCCGTCGCCGCCGGAAAGTTCTCCCGTGCCGCGAGCGCCTTCGGGAAGGCCGTGAACGAAATCCGCGCCGTCCCGCAGCCGAGCGCCGACGCCGCCAAGCTGACGAAGTGGATCGGCTTCCTGAAGAAGGAGAAGGACATCCTCTCCGGCATGTCCAGGGCCCTGAAGAAGGAACAGAAGGGCAAGGTCCGCAGCCTCTCGATCGAACTCGACCGCAACGGCCGCAAGGCCAACAACGTGGTCCTGTCCTTCGAATTCGACTACTGCCTGATCGAATCGACCCGCTTCAGCTAGGAGGGTTTCGCCAACCCCTCCTAGGCGGCGATCGACCGCGCCGCCTCGTCCCACAGCGCCGGGACCGAGGCGGCCCGGTCCTCCGCGTGGAACCGCGCGCAGTTGGAGATCAGCTCGCTGAGGATCGCTACCGCGCGGTCGTCGCCGAGCGTGGCGAGCCGGTCCAGCCCCAGCGCGTATAGGTAGTCGCCGGCGAGCAGGGCGAGGTCGGCGTCGTGGCCGGCGAGCAGCCGCGGCTCGCCGTAATGCAGGAGGTAGCCCTCCCTCACCGCCTCGACGACGAGGGCGTACTCGGCTGGGTCGGCGGCGGCGCCGGGGCCGGCGGCGGCGAGCGGGCCCAGGGTAGGCGCCTCGCCGGGCTCGACGACGTGGGCCGAGATCGGCGTCTCCTCGTCGCGCAGGATCGCGGCGAGGGCGCGCAGGGCGTCGCTTGGCGCGGCGCTCACAGCCCGGCCTCGGCGAGGGACTCGGCGGCGGCCTCGAGGGTCCGGTCGACGCTGGCCTCGTCGTGGGCGAGTGAGACGAACCAGGCCTCGAACTGGGAGGGCGGCGGGTAGACGCCGCGGTCGAGCAGCGCCCGGCAGAAGCGGGCGTGGGCCGCGGTGTCGCAGGCGCGGGCGGCGTCGAAGTCACGGACCGGGTCGGCGCTGAAGAAGAGGGTGACCAGGCCGGGGGCGGCGGCGACCCGGAGTGGCCGGCCGGCGGCGAGCGACTCGAAGCCGGCGGAGAGACGGTTGGTGAGGTCGCCGAGTCGCTCGTAGGCGGCGGCGTCGAGGGCGTTCAGGGTCGCCAGCCCGGCCGCGACCGCGAGCGGGTTCCCGGAGAGGGTGCCGGCCTGGTAGACGTCGCCGGCCGGGGCGATTCGCTCCATCGCCGCGCGCGGACCCGCGAAGGCAGCGGCGGGGAGGCCGCCGCCGAGCACCTTGCCGAGCACGGTCAGGTCGGGGTCGACCCCGTAGAGCTCCTGGGCGCCGCCGCGGGCGACGCGGAAGCCGGTGATCACCTCGTCGAAGATCAGCAGGGCGCCGGCGGCGCGGGTCTCCTCGCGGAGGAACTCGAGGAAGCCCTCGGCGGGCGGAACGACTCCCATGTTGGCGGCGATCGGCTCGGCCAGCAGGGCGGCGACCGGGTGCTCGGCCAGGGCCCGTTCGACGGCGGCGCGGTCGTTCCAGGGCACCACCACCGTGCTCGCGGCCTGGGCCGCGGTCACCCCCGGGCTGCCGGGAACCCCGAGGGTGGCGAGCCCCGAGCCGGCGTCGGCGAGCAGGCCGTCGGAGTGGCCGTGGTAGGCGCCGGCGAACTTGACCGCCACCTCGCGGCCGCTGATCGCCCGGGCCAGCCGCACCGCCCCCATCGCCGCCTCGGTCCCGGAGCTGGTCATCCGCACCATCTCCACCGAGGGCACCCGGGCGGCGACCTCCTCGGCAAGCGCCACCTCGGCAGCGGTGGCGGCACCGTAGCTGGTCCCCCGCTTGGCGGCTTCGATCGTCGCCGCCACCACCGAGGGCTCGGCGTGGCCGAGGATCAGCGGTCCCCAGGAACCGACCCAGTCGAGGTAGCGGTTTCCCTCGACGTCGATCAGCTCGCGTCCCTCGCCGCGCTCGATGAAGATCGGCTCGCGGCCGATCTGGCGCATCGCCCGGACCGGGGAGTTGACGCCGCCGGGAAGTACCTGGAGGGCCCGCTGGTAGAGCCCCGTGGGACTAGGAATGCTCGGCCTCCCAGGCGGCATAGTCGTCGGTGAAGTAGTGGAGGCGGATCTTCTTGTACTCGGTCGAGGAGTAGAGGGTGGCCCGGCCGTCGGGGCCGATCCCGCAATCGGCGGCGATCGAGTCGAGGATCGAGTCGCACTCCTCTTTGGAGCGGCCGTGGGCCATCGTGAAGACGCTGTAGGGCCAGTCCTCGTAGGTCGGGCGCTGGTAGCAGTGGGAGATGCCGCGGAAGGAGGCCATCCTGGCTCCGGTGCTGAGGACCTCCTCCTCGGGGACCTTCCAGACGCCCATCCCGTTGGCGGAGAAGCCGGCGCGACGGTGGTAGAGGATCGCGGCGACGCGGCGGAGGATCTTGCGATCGACCAGGCCACGCAGGCGCTCGAGCAGGTCCTCGGTGGAGATGCCGAGCGCGGCGGCGGCCTCGTCGTAGGGCCGCTCGACCGCCGCCATCGGGCCCTGCAGGGCGCGGATCAGGGCGATGTCGTCCGCGTCGTAGGGCTGCGCTTCGAGCTCGCGGGGCGGCGCCGCTTCGACCGGCGCGGCAAGCGCGTCGGTGCCCTTCTCCATCTCCAGGTTCATGTTGATCTTGAACAGGGTCAGGGTCGGCAGCTCGCGCATCGACTCCGCCCCGGTCTCCTCCATCAGCGCCTCCAGGGTCCCGTGGAGGCCGAGCTCGGAGTCGGGCGGCGTGGCGATCGTGAACCAGAGGTTGAACTCGTGGGTGCGCAGGTAATTGTGGGAGACGCCGGGGTGGGCGTTGACGATCTTCGCCGCCCGCTGCGGGTTCTCGGAGTCGACTTTGGCCGCCACCAACATCGACTCGTAGCCGAGCGCCCGGGTGTCGAAGATCGGCGTGATCTCGCGGATGATCCGGCCGTCGAGCAGGCGCTGGGTGCGGGCGAGGACGTCGCCGAGCTCGAGCTCGGCCTCCGAGGCGACCAGGGCGTAGGGCTCCGGGTCGAGCGGGAAGCTCGACTGCAGGAGGTTCATCAGCCGCTTGTCGGTCTCGTCGAGCGGAATCGCGGCGCCGTCCTTGCGCGAGCGGGCCTTCGACTGCGGGACTTTCACCGAAGCCATCCAGCGGCCTCCTTGGCGTAGTAGGTGACGATCGCGTCGGCACCGGCGCGACGGATCGAGGTCAGGGTCTCCAGCACCGCGGCCCGCTCGTCGATCCAGCCGTTGGCGGCCGCGGCCTTCAGCATCGAGTACTCGCCGGAGACGTGGTAGGCGGCGACCGGAGCGGCGGTCGCGTCCTTGATCCGGCGCACCACGTCCAGGTAGGGGGTGGCCGGCTTCACCATCAGCATGTCGGCGCCCTCTTCGAGGTCGAGCTCGGCCTCCCGCACCGCCTCGTCGCCATTGGCGGGGTCGAGCTGGTAGCCGCGGCGGTCGCCGAACTCCGGGGTCGACTCGGCGGCGTCGCGGAAGGGGCCGTAGAAGGCGGAGGCGTACTTGGCGCTGTAGGCGACGATCGGGGTCTCGGGGTGCCCCTCCTCGTCGAGCTGGAAGCGGATCGAGCCGATCCGGCCGTCCATCATGTCGCTGGGGGCGACCGCGTCGGCGCCGGCCTCGGCGTGGGAGATCGCCGTCTTCGCCAGCAGCTCGACGCTGATGTCGTTGTCGACCTCGCCGTCGCGGACGAAGCCGCAGTGGCCGTGCGAGGTGTACTCGCAGAGGCAGACGTCGGTGATCACGGTCAGCTCGGGCAGTTGCTCCTTCAGCGCCCGCACCGCCATCTGCACGATGCCCTCGTCGTCGTAGGCGCCGGAGCCGGTCTCGTCCTTGCTGGCGGGGATGCCGAACAGCAGGATCGCGCCGATCCCGGCCGCGGCGATCTCCCCCGCCTCCTCGACCAGCCCGGAGATCGAGCAGCGCTCGATGCCCGGCATCGACGGCACCTCTTCGCGGATCCCCTCGCCGGCGACGACGAAGACGGGCTGGATCAGCCGCGCCGGCGAGACCTCGGCCTCGCGGACGAGACCGCGCAGAGTGTCGGTGCGCCGCAGGCGCCGCAGCCGGGTGGCGGGGAAGGGCATCGGCCCCGATTCTAGGGAGGGCGGGTCGGCGCGCGGCCGCCCAGTACCGTGCCCGCCGTGGAAGTCGCGCTTGAAGTGCGGGGGGTCGTGAAGCGGTTCGGGGACCGCGAAGCGCTGCGCGGGGTCTCCTTTGCGGCCGCGCCTGGCGAGCAGGTTGCGGTGATCGGGCCGAACGGCGCCGGCAAGACGACGCTGCTCTCGATCATGGCCGGGATCGCCCCTGTCGACGAGGGCGAGGTGCGCCAGCCCAACGGCGGTGCGGTCGGCTGGGTGCCGCAGCAGGCGGCGCTCTACCGCCGCCTCACCGTCGAGGAGAACCTGCTGCTGTTCGCGCGGCTAGAGAAGCACGAGGACCCTCACGCCTCGACCGAGCAGATGCTCGAGCTCTGCGGGCTGACCGAGCGCCGCGGGGAGATCGTCGCCCGGCTCTCGGGCGGCAACCAGCAGCGGATCAACATCGCGATCGGGCTGCTTTCGCGGCCCGACGTGCTGCTGCTCGACGAGCCCAGCGTCGGCCTCGACCCGCGCCAGCGGGCGCGCCTCTGGTCGTTCGTCTCCGGCCTCGCCGACAACGGCACGACGGTGATCTTCTCCACCCACGACATCCAGGAGGCCGAGCGCTACGGACAGCGCCTGCTCGTCCTCGCCGACGGCGAGGCGCTCTTCGACGGTCCCACCGAGGCGCTGCGCGAGGCGGTCCGGCGCGAGGCCCCGGAGGCCGCCGACCGCGACTTCGAGACCGCTTTCGTCGCCTACCTGCACCACCGGGGGCACTAGTGCGCTGGCTGCTGCTCAAGGACCTGCAGATCCTCCGCCGCTCGCCGCTCCAGGCGGCCCTGCTGATCCTCTACCCGGTGCTGATCGCGGTCCTGGTCGGCTTCGCGATCTCGCGCAGCCCGGAGAAGCCGCGGGTCGCCTTCCTCAACGAGGTGCCGAGCGGGGCCCGGGTCAACGTCGGCGGCCAGAAGCTGCCCGCGCTCAACGTCGAAGGCCGGATCTGCCGGCGGGTCGAGTGCGTGCGGGTGAAGGACCGGGCCGAGGCCGAAGAGGAGGTTGCCTCCGGCAGCGTCCTGGCGGCCCTGATCCTCCCGGCCGATCTCGTCGACAAGATCAACTCGCTCTCGACCCTGACCCCCGGCGTGCCCAAGGTCGAGGTGCTGGTCAACGAAGAAGACCCGGTCCGGGCCGAGCTGGTCAACGACCGGATCAACACCCTGCTGGCCCAGGCCAACCTGGCGGTGGCGCGGCGGATCGCCGGCGAAGGCAGCCGCTATCTCGACCTGCTGATCAACGGCGGCCGCTTCGAAGTGATCGGCCAGACGGTCCAGATCCTCGGCCTGCGCGCCACCGCGCAGATCCTCGAAGCGCTGGAACCGGCACTGCCGGCCGGGCCGCTGCGCAGTTCGCTGACCGAGGTGACGAGCTTCGCCCGGCAGGCCCGCGACAACCTCGACGTGGCCGGACCGCTGATCGACCGGATCGCCCAGCCGATCCAGGTCGACAAGCAGGTGGTGAGCGGCTCCTCGCCGCCGCTGGAAATCTTCGCGATCGCAGTCGCGGCGACCCTGACGCTGGCCTTCGTGACGGTGCTTCTGGTCGCCGGATCCCTGGCCCTGGAGCGCGAGGAGAACGCCTTCCCGCGCCTCACCCGCGGCCTCGTCTCGCCCCTCGCCCTGCTCGGCGAGAAGGTCCTGCTCGGGGTCGCGGTCGGCCTGGTCGTGACCCTGCTGATGCTGGCCGGCTTACAGATATTCGTGCCGCTCGACTGGGGGCGGTTCGGGCTCTGGCTGCTGGCGATCCTCGCCGGCGGGGCCGGGCTCGCCGCCGCCGGCGCGGCGCTCGGAGCGGTCGCCCGTGAGGTTCGCGCCGTCTCCCTGCTCGCCTTCATGGTCACGCTGCCGGTCGCCTTCCTCTCGCTGGTCCCCAGCGGCGCCGTCGGCGGCGGTCTCTCCGGCGCGATCGACGTCGTCACCGCCCTCTTCCCCTTCAAGCCGGCGCTCGAAGCGATGACCGCGGCGCTCGACTCGGCCGGTCCGGCAATCGGCGGGCCGCTGCTGCACCTGGCGATCCTGATCGCCGCCTACGGCCTGCTCGCCCGGCTGGCGCTGCGGCGCTTCGCGGTCGTCTGAACGCGGTCGCTTTCGGCCCCCATAGGGGCGGTAAGTGTCCGCGCTCGCAGTAGGGTCCGGACGATGCGGGTGCTTTTCATCGGGGACGTGGTGGGGGGACCGGGGC
>CAMPIP010000110.1 GCA_946886425.1 uncultured Actinomycetes bacterium | reverse complement strand
TCGGCGGAGCGCCGAGCGCACGCGATCCGGTGACGCCGCTTTTGCCGGGGCGCTTTGTTTGGCGCTTGTCGCCCATGGTCCTGCTGGGCCGCGTCAATGCGGAAGTACAGAATCCGGCCGCCTTGGCGCAGCCGGTCGCCAAGGAAGGAACCCGCTCATGAAGACCGCGACGCCGTTGGGCGAGCGGGCTGCGTCCGGTGTTGCCAAGGCTGACCGCACGCCGGGCGATTCTCGTGCGGCTGAGCGGCGATGGCGGGGTGGGGGCGGACGCCCGCATCGTGGAGGGCGGCTGCGGCGCCGGCGGCATCGTGCGCGTGGTCGGCGGCGGCGGCGCGGTGCGGGGGTTGGCGGCGGGCGCCTGGGTGTCTTCGGCGGCGGTGCCACCCGGTTCGAGCGCATCGCGGCGCCAGGTCCCCGAGGCCGCGAAGGGCCGGTCGAAAACCGCCGCGAAGTAGACCCGGTAGCGGGGCCGCTGGCCGCAGAAGTGACCGCTGGAGGCGGTCCCGGAGATTTCCCGGCGCCCCGGGTCGACGCTGACCGCGGCGAGGTCGTCGGGCTGGGCGCTGCCGCCGGCGTTGATGAGGACGCTTGCGTGAGGGCTGGCCGGGAACCTGAAGCTGGCGAGCCCGGTCCGGGTCGTCGCGGTCAACGCCACGTCGATGCCCCCGCCCCGCACCGGGTTGAGCCGGACCGAGTAGAAGCCCGGCCGGGCGCTCTCCTCGCGGTGGGTGAAGCCGGGCTGGAACTGGCCGTCGAGGCCGCCGCCCGGCGCCGCCGGGGATCCGCGCAGCGGCTCGGTGGTCGGCAGCAGCGGGAAGTCGCCGTAGAGGGCGCAGCCGGCGCCGTTCAGGTGGGTGAGGCTGAAGCCGGAGACGTGGTTGTCGCGGTGGTCGTAGCCGCCCGAGTGCGGCGCCGCCGGGGTCGTGTCGGGGCCGAGCTGAACCATCCCGAACGGGGTCGTCGCGCCGGGGAAGTTGTGGCCGCCGCCGAAGGTGCGCGGGCCGGGACGGGTACCGGCAAAGGGGTCGACGCGGTCGACGGGGCTCGTCGCCGCGGCCGGCGACGCGGCCAGCACGAGGGCGAACAGGGCCAGCACTGCGATCGGTCCCGCGCGGCGCATGACCCGGGAACGTTACGCGCCGTGGCCGCCGACCCGACCGCGAGCCGCCGCCCCGGGGGGCCAGCCGGGACCGTAATGTTCCACCCGCATGCCGGGGACCAAAGCCACCACCCTGCCGGCCCTGGCCGCCTGCTGCGCCGGCCTGGCGCTGCTGGCGATGGCCGGCTGCGGCGACTCGGGATCGAAGCAGGCCAGCGCCGAGGTGCTCAGCGGCCAGCCGGCGGTGGACTTCGTCTCGCCCCGCAACGGCGCCCGCCAGTCCAGTCACGCGGTGGTCGTCAAGGTCGACGTCGAGAACTTCCGCCTCGCCCCCCGGCGCTTCGGCGGCGAGCCGGCGCTCGGCGAGGGCAACCTCCGCTTCAGCCTCAAGCGCGTCCCCGACTGCGTCGACCCGAAGAAACTGGCGGACGCGATCAACAGCCCGATCGGCAACGGCCGCCTCGCCGGCGCCTCCTTCGACTTCCCTCTCTACTCCGGTCCCAACGGCGTCCTCGCCGAAAGAATCGGCAGCACCGGCAGCTACTCGCCCGCGACCCGACCGGAGATCTTCTACCGCAACCTCAAGCCCGGCTTCTACCGGCTGATCGTCAACCTCGCCCAGAACAACCGCTTTCCCACCCAGTTCCACGACGTCACCAACTTCCAGGTCCTCCCCCGCCCCGGCCACGGCCCGAGACCCTGTGAGAAGGGCAAGGTCCCGAGCGCCAATGCGGCGGCACGGCTCGAATAGGCGTCCCGCGCCGGCCCTAGGAGGGATTGGCGAAACCCCCGCACGCGTCCGGCGGCGGCGGACGCGGCGCGGTTCGGCGTCCTCGGTCGGCCAAATAGCTCTGCTATTCGGCCTTCCTGCGTCCTTGTCCCGCTTGGTCCCGGCGCTCGCCGGCCCGCGCACCCGGGTTTCGCCAATCCCTCCTAGACCCGTCGGAATCCAATACTTCACTTTGTATAGTCGAAGGCGGTGAAGACGTATCGCCGCCTGATGGGCTACCTGCGCCCCTACCGTCGCCAGCTCTGGGGCTCGCTGGTCTTCGCCTGGGCGGCGATGGGAATGACGGTCCTGATCCCGCTTTTGATCAGCCGCGCCATCAACGCGATCGAGAGCGGCGAGAAGCCCGATCTGCTGCCGCTGGCGCTGGCGATCGCCGGGGCCGGGATCCTGCGGCTGGGGCTGACCGTGGTCCGCCGCCTGATCGCCGGCAAGGTCTCCCTCGCGGTCGAATTCGACCTCCGCCAGCAGTTCTACACGCACCTGCAGCGGCTCGACCTCGGCTTCTTCGACTCCCAGCAGACCGGCCAGCTGATGTCGCGGGCGACGGTCGACCTGCAGTCGATCCGCTTCTTCCTCGGCTACGGGCTCGTCTTCATCACCCAGAACCTGCTGACGATCACCCTCGCCGCCGCGGTGATGTTCGTCCTCAACCCGGTCCTGGCGCTGCTGGCGCTGGCCCCGGCGCCGCTGATCGTCTACGCCGCCTCGCGCTACAACCGCGTCTCGCGGCCGGCCCAGCAGGAGGTCCAGCAGCGGGTCGCCGAACTGACCGCGGAGGCCGAGGAGAACGTCTCCGGAATCCGCATCGTCAAGGCCTTCGCCCGCGAGGAGCACCAGCTGCACCGCTTCCAGCGCAGCGTCACCCGGGTCTTCGACCAAAGCGTCTACTCGACCCGCCTACAGGCTTTCTTCTCGCCGCTGCTGGGGATGCTGCCGCAGCTGGGAATCGCCCTGATACTCCTGGTCGGCGGCCGCGAGGTGATCAACGGCAGCCTCAGCCTCGGCGCCTTCGTCGCCTTCTACACCTACCTGGGGATGCTGGCCGGGCCGATGCGGATGCTCGGCATGGCGATGGGGATGGCGCAGCGGGCGATCGCCTCCGGCAACCGGATGTTCGAGATCATCGACCGCGAACCGGCGATCCAGAGCGCCGCCGGGGCGCCGCCGCTGCCGCCCGGCGGAGGCCGGGTCGAGCTGCGCGGGGTGACGCTTCGCTACGACGGCGCCGGGCCGGCGTTGAGCGACGTCGACCTGACCGTCGAGGCGGGCCGCACTGTGGCGCTGGTCGGGCCGTCGGGAGCCGGCAAGACCAGCCTGGTCGCCCTGATCGCCCGCCTGTATGACCCCAGCGACGGCGAGGTGCGGGTCGACGGCGCCGACGTGCGGGCGGTAGACCTCGACTCGCTGCGCTCCCAGATCGCCTTCGTCGCCGACGACAGCTTCCTGTTCAGCGCCAGCATCGCCGAGAACATCGCCTACGCCAACCAGGGCGCCAGCCGCGAGCAGATCGAAGCGGCGGCGCGGCGGGCCCAGGCCGCCGGGTTCATCGCCGAACTGCCCGACGGCTACGAGACCAGGGTCGGCGAGCGCGGCCTGACCCTCTCCGGCGGCCAGCGACAGCGGGTCGCGATCGCTCGCGCCCTCCTCGCCGACCCACGCATCCTCATCCTCGACGACGCCACCTCCTCGGTCGACGCGACCACCGAGACGGCGATCAAGGCCGGCCTCCAGGAGGCGATGGCCGGCCGCACCACCTTCATCATCGCCCACCGCCTCTCGACCGTCTCGCTGGCCGACGAGGTCGTCGTCATGGACGCCGGCCGGATCGTCGACCGCGGCTCGCACGAGGAGCTGATGCAGGGCTGCAGCTTCTACCGCGAGATCGCCGAGCACGGGCTCGCCGACTCGGTCTTCCTGCAGCGCGACCTCGAGGAGCGCGAGGAGGTGGCGAGGCTGTGAGTCGCTTCGGAGGAGGGTCCGGGACGCTGCGCAACGCCTTCCTGATGGTGGGGGCGCTGTGGCGGCTCCTCCGCGGCGAGGACCAGCGCGGCCGCAAGGTGCGCTGGCTACTGGCGCTGCTGCGGCCCTACCGCGGCAAGGTGGCGCTGATGTTCGCGATGCTGATCGCCCAGACCGCGGCCGGCCTCGCTCCCCCCTACCTGGCCGGCCAGGCGATCGACGCCGGGATCAAGACCGGCGACGTCAGCGCCCTCGACATGATCGTGCTCGCCTTCATCGGCACCACGGTCATCTACGCGGTGGCGAGCTTCGTCGAGACCTACCTGGTCGGCTGGGTCGGGACCCGGGCCCTGCAGGACCTGCGCGAGCGCATCTTCACCCACCTGCAGTCGATGTCGATCGGGTTCTTCAGCCGCCGCAGCCCCGGCGTCCTGATCTCGCGGATGACCAACGACGTCGAAGCGCTGAACCAGCTCGTCACCAACGGCATCGTCACCGTCTTCTCGGCCGGCCTGACCCTGCTCGGCGTCGTCGTCATCCTGCTCGCCCTCGACGTCAAGCTGGCCCTGGTCACCTTCGTCACCTTCCCGCTGCTGGCGATCGCCAGCGTCATCTTCCGGATCGTCTCGGCCGGGACCTACCGGGCGACGCGGGAGCGGATCGCCGCCGTCACCGCCTACCTGCAGGAGACCCTCAGCGGCGTCCGCGTGGTCCGCAGCTTCGGCCAGGAGACCCGCCACGAAGCGGTGATGACCGACCTCCACGAACAGAACCGCGACGTCAACATGCGCAGCGTCTACCTCAACGCCTCCTACTTCCCGGCGGTCGAACTGCTCGCGGCGGTCGGCACCGCGGTGATCCTGCTCTACGGCGGCAGCCAGGCGATCGACGGGGCGATCCAGGTCGGCGTGATCGTCGCCTTCGTCGGCTACCTGGCGAAATTCTTCGAACCGATCCAGGAACTGTCCCAGCTGTACACGACCTACCAGCAGGGGATGGCGGCGCTCGACAAGATCTTCGACCTGCTCGACACCCCGCCCGACATGGTCGACGCGCCCGGAGCGATCGACCCCGGCCAGCTGCGCGGCGAGATCGAGCTCGACGGCGTCTGGTTCTCCTACGGCGAAGACGACGAGCCGAGCGAGGAGAGCTGGGCGCTGCGCGGCGTCGACCTGCGGGTGCCGCCCGGCCAGACCCTCGCCCTGGTCGGCTCGACCGGGGCCGGCAAGTCGACCTTCGCGAAGCTGGTCGCCCGCTTCTACGACCCCCAGCGCGGCCGCGTCCTGGTCGACGGCCACGACCTCCGCGAGGTCCGGCAGCGGGCGCTGCGACGCCAGCTCGGGATCGTCCCCCAGGAGGGCTTCCTGTTCTCGGGGAGCGTCCGCGAGAACGTCGCCTTCGGCCGCCCAGAGGCGAGCCTGGAGGAGATCGAGGCCGCCCTCGCCACCGTCGGCGCCACCCAGTTCGTCGCCTCGCTGCCGGAAGGGATCGAGACCGAAGTCGGCGAGCGCGGCATCCAGCTCTCGGCCGGTCAGCGCCAGCTCGTCGCCTTCGCCCGCGCCCTGCTCGCCGAACCCCGCATCCTCATCCTCGACGAGGCCACCTCCAACGTCGACGTCCGCACCGAGAAGACGATCGAGCAGGGCCTCGAGCGCCTCCTCCACGGCCGCACCGCGATCGTCATCGCCCACCGTCTCTCGACGATCCGCCGCGCCGGCAAGATCGTCGTCCTCGAGCACGGCCGCATCGCAGAGGCGGGCACGCACGACGAGCTGATCGCGGCGGATGGCGAGTACGCGAA
This sequence comes from uncultured Actinomycetes bacterium, assembly GCA_946886425.1. The sequence continues at coordinate 1,953 of CAMPIP010000110.1, read as the reverse complement.
GCTGTACGGAGCGTGGGCCGAGTCCTCGGCCGCGTAGCTGCCGCCGGGGGTGAACCGAGGTGCGGTTGTCCCTTGTCCTGGCATGCCGGACCAGGGACAACCGCACCCGAAAAGAGGCGCCGGGAAACACGGCGCGCTGGCCGAGCTGGCAAGGAAGCAACATGGGGTGGTCTCGATTCGCCAGTTGCGTGGACCGCTCGAGTACTCACGAGACACGGTGGACCGTGCCGTCCGCGACGGATACCTGCACAGGGCCTACCGTGGCGTCTATCTCGTCGGCCACATCTCGATCTCCGCCCAGGGCCGCTGCCTCGCTGCCGTGCTCGCCTGCGGATCCGGAGCGCTTCTCAGTCACAGATCGGCCGCGTGGCTCTGGGGCCTGGATCGCTACGGGCCCGCACCGCTGGAGGCAACCGCGCCCAGCGCGCGGCGGCGCCAGGCGATTCCTACCATTCGAGTCCATCGCTCGAGCGTGCTCACGGGCGCCGACCGCGCCCTGGAGCAGAACATCCCGGTCACGTCCCTATCGCGAACCCTGCTCGACTACGCGGCCACGGTCTCCCCCGAGCGCCTCGACAAGGGGATCGAGCGGGCCGAAGAGCTGGAGCTGCTGGACCTGCGGGCGGTCGATGAGCTGCTGGGACGGACCGCCGGCCATCCTGGCCACGGGCGGTTGCGCAAGGCGCTGGCGCTCTACCGCCCGCCGCCCTTCACGCGCTCCGGGATGGAGCGGCGCTTCCTCGACCTGGTCGAGGAAGCCGGCCTCCCGAAGCCGGCGACCGGGTTCAACGAGCTCGGCCACGAGCTCGACGTCTACTGGCCCGAGCAGCGCCTGGTGGTGGAACTCGACCTCTACGAGACCCACGGCACGCGCGGGGCCTTCGAGCGCGACCGCTTGCGCCAGGAGGACCTGCTGCTCGAGGAGATCCGGACCGACCGGGTCACCGGGCCGCGGCTCGCGACCGAACCGCGGCGGGTCATCGCGCGGGTGGCGAGGCTGCTCGCTCAGGGGGAGCGCCGGAGGGACTAGCCGGGGCCGATGCCGCCGGAGCTGCCGCCGGCTTCGCCGCCGCCCGTCGCGGGGCCGGTGCCGCCGGCTTCAGGGGCTACTTCTTCGGTGGCGCCGCCGGTTTCGGGTGCCGCTTCTTCTTCGGCTTCCGGGACGATTTCTTCTTCGACTGCTTCCGGGGAGCCTTCGGGGGCGACTTCTTCTTCGCTGCCGGCTTCGGCGCCGCCGGGCGCCGGGCGCGGGGCGCTCGGCCCTTCGCTGCACTCTTCGAAGCCGTAGGCGTCGGCCTGGGCCTGGAACTCTTCGAGCGCCGGCGCTGCTTCGGTCGCCGCTTCGCCGATCGCCGCGGTGTCTTCGCGTTCGGAGGCGAGCTTCACTTCGCCCTCGACCTTGGCCAGCTTTTCGGCCGCTTCCATGAATTCGGAATAGCCGCTGGCATCGTCGGGCATGCCGAGTCGCTTGAGGCTGTCGACCATGCCGATGTAGAGGTCGGAGACCTGGATGATCTGGCTCGGCACTTCGGCGCCGCTGGCACCGACCGCGCCGACGGCCGAGTTGACCTCGGCGCAGATCGCGTCGCCCTGGGTGACGAAGTCGGCTTTGCTGAGCGCCGCCGTCGTTTCCGTCGTGGTCGCCGTCGATTCGGTCTTGTCGTCGCCGCCACCGCAGCCGGCGATTGCCAGCGCGGCCAGCGGTACGGCGAGGAGGGATGCCCTGCGCAGGTTCATCGTCGCGACGTTAACAAAGCGATCCGCCGTCTTTGCAGGCGGTTTGCACGGGTGAGAGCTGCGGCCCAGGGACTCGAACCCCGACTACCTCGTCCAGAGCGAGGCGTGCTGCCATTACACCAGGCCGCAACGGAAGGCCCCAGGATATCCGCTAGACGATCTCGGAGAGGTCGCTGGCCGGATCGGCAAGCCGATCGACGGCGGCGGAGACGTCGA
>CAMPIP010000109.1 GCA_946886425.1 uncultured Actinomycetes bacterium | reverse complement strand
ACGCTCGGCTTGGGCTTGGTCTCGGTCACCGTTTCGTCCTCATCTCCCATCACGGCGTGGACGGCTCCGGGTACTCCGTAATCGTAGGGGGAGCCGACCACCCGCGGGATTCGCTCGAAGTTGAAGCGGGGCGGGGGAGAGGAGACCTGCCACTCGATCGTCCTCGCCCGCCAGGGGTTGGCGGGCGCCCGCGGCCCGAACCGCCAGCTGACCACCATGTTGTAGAGGAAGACCAGCTGGGCGGCGCCGAGCAGGAAGGCGAAGGCGCTGATCAGCAGGTTCCACTCGCCGAACTGGGCGGCGTAGTCGACCACCCGCCGCGGCATCCCGTCCATGCCGACCCAGTGCATCGGCAGGAAGGTGCCCCAGGTGCCGAGCAGGGTCAGCCAGAAGTGGACCCGGCCGAGCCGCTCGTCGTACATCCGCCCGGTGATCTTCGGGAACCAGTAGTAGAAGCCGGCGAAGATCGTGAACACCGAGCCCGCGAACAGCACGAAGTGGATGTGGGCGACGATGAAGTAGGTGTCGGTGACGTGGATGTCGATCGGCACCATCGCGATCATCACCCCGCTGATGCCGCCGATGATGAAGCTGGCGATGAAGCCGAGCGCGAACAGCATCGCCGTCGAGCGCAGGTGCACTTTCCCGAAGAAGAGGGTCGCCAGCCAGGAGAAGATCTTGATCCCGGTTGGGACCGCGATCAGCACCGAGGTCAGCATCATCGGCACCCGCAGCCAGCTGAACATCCCGGAGACGAACATGTGGTGGGCCCAGACCGAGTAGCTGAGGACGATGATCGCCAGCAGCGAGAGCGACATCAGCCGGTAGCCGAAGATCGGTTTGCGTGCGTTGGTCGAGATCACCTCGCTGACGATCCCGAAGCCCGGCAGCATCATGATGTAGACGGCCGGGTGGGAGTAGAACCAGAAGATGTGCTGGTAGCTGATCACGTCGCCACCGGCCGCGAACTCGAAGAAATTGGTGTGGAGGATGCGGTCGAAGAGAACCATGAACTGGGCCCCGGCGATGAACGGGGTCGCGGCGACGACCAGCAGCGAGGTCGAGAGGTTGGCCCAGACCAGCAGCGGCATCCGCCAGAAGGTCATTCCTGGGGCGCGCATGGTGATGATCGTGACCAGGAAGTTCAGCGCCGTGGCTATCGACGAGGCGCCCGCGAACTGGACGCCAAGGTTGAAGAACGACTGGCCCAACGGGGCGCCGGTGGAGAGCGGCGCGTAGCCGGTCCAGCCGGCGTCGAAGGCACCGCCCGGGGCGAGGAAGCTGCCGATGAAGAGCAGCCCGGCCAGCGGCAGCATCCAGAAGCTGAGCGCGTTGAGGCGCGGGAAAGCCATGTCCGGGGCGCCGATCATCAGCGGCAGGACGTAATTGGCGATCCCGGCGAAGGCCGGGATCACGAACAGGAAGATCATGATCGCGGCGTGGGTCGAGAAGACCGAGTTGTAGGTCGAGGCGTCGAGGATCTGGCCGCCGGGCTGGGCCAGCTCGGCCCGGATCAGCATCGCCAGCAGGCCGCCGACGAAGAAGAAGAAGGTGGTCGTGACCAGGTACTGGACCCCGATCACCTTGTGGTCGGTGTTGAAGTTGAAGTAGTCCCGCCAGCTGGCGGCGCCGTGGGCGGCGTGGTCGTCGGCCTCGGTCGGCGTCCCCAGTGCCCAGCGCACCCAGTAGGTGATCGCGCCGAACCCGACCAGGAAGCCGAGCGAGCCGGTGATCAGCGGCACCACCACGTGTGGGTAACCGGTCTGCTCGGTCTGGAAGACGGGCAAACCGGAGATCGCGCGCAGGACGATCACCAGGCAGAAGCCGAGCGCGGCCCCGGCCAGCGCCCCCAGCAGCCCCCGCAGCCATCGGGTGGCCAGTTCCCCGCCGTCGATCCCGAACGCTTCGCCGTTCGCGCCGCTGGCGCTGGCCGTCGCAACCTGGGGGGTGCTGGAAGTCAAGCCGTCCTCCTTGGAATTTTCACACGCTGCGTGTGAAAACTATCAGGGAGCCAACTCAGCCTCCTCGATCGCCGCCGCCAACCGCTCCAGCGCCGCCTCGTCGAGGTCGGCTTCGATGCGGGGGAAGAGCTCGCGCTCCTCGAAGCGGACGTGGTCGTTGAGGGTGTCGCCGAGCGCCCGGATTTCGGTCAGGTCGGCGAGGCCGGCCTCCAGGCGCAGCGCCTCGCGGCGGATCCGCAGGTGCTCCTCGAGCATCCGGGCAACGCCCGCCCGGTCGATCTCGGCGTGCAGCGCCCAGCCCGGCAGCAGCACCTCCTCCTCGACGCGGAAGTGGCGGCGGCCGTCGTCGCGCCAGAACTCGAGGAAGCCGGCGGCGGCCGAGTCGGCGTCGGTCGCCTCGCGCAGCCGCTTGGCGGCGAGCAGGGCGGCCAGGTGCTCGCGGGAGAGCGGTCGCAGGGCGGCGGCGCGTTTCACGGCGACGCCCCTCGCCCGCCGCTCAGTGGCGCTTCGGCGCCGTGACCGCGATCCGGCAGCCGGCGGCGTCAGGGTCGTGGGGCTCGAACTCGGCCAGGCTGCGGTCGGGATCGAGCTCGGCGAGCAGGCCCGTGGTGATCCCCCGGTGCAGCCCGCAGACGATCGGCTGGTTCTCCCGCACCGAGTCGCGGTAGGGGCAGTTGCCGAGCGTGCAGGTGAAGCTGCCGTCGGTTTTGACGTCGAGCGTCGGCTGGAAGCCGAGCGCCGAGATCGCCTGCTGGAAGCCCTCGACCGGGTCCTCGACTCCCTGCCCCGCCAGCTCGCGGCCGATCTCGCGGCCGGCCCGTTCGACCTCGCTCCGTCGCGAGCGGTTGTCGGGGATCGCCCGGGCCAGCCACGCGGCCAGGTCGGAGTAAGCGCGCGGCCGCATCCCACCGGGGTGGGCGTCGGGGGAGATCGCCCAGCTGTCGCGCGGCCGCCCCTGGCCGCCGCGGACCCGGGTGCGGACCACGAAGCCGCCCTCCTCGAGCCGCTCGAGGTGGCGGCGGACGCCGTTGGGATGCAGCCCGAAGTGGGAGGCGACCTCCTCGGTGCCGGCCGGGGCACGTCGCTCGACGAGGAAGCTGAAGATCTGGGCGCGGGTCGGCTGGGCGAGCGCGCCATCGGGTACGGGCAGGTCCATCGCCACCCACCCTTACACAGCCGCGGCGGCGGGACAATGCCTGGCTGATATTTTTCCCACTCCGAGTGTGAAATTGCCCCGAGCCTGGAGGACCCCGTGGCCTACGTCATCACCGAGCCCTGCATCGGCACCAAGGACAACTCCTGCGTGGAGGTGTGCCCGGTCGACTGCATCCACCCGACGCCCGACGAGGAGGGCTACGACGCGGCGGAGATGCTCTTCATCGATCCCGACGAGTGCATCGATTGCGATGCCTGCGTGGAGGCCTGCCCGGTCGACGCGATCTACCCTCAGGACATGGTCCCGCACGACTTCCTCAAGTACATCGCGATGAACGCGGACTACTTCAAGGCCTCGGCGGGCTAGGAGGGTTCGCCGAGCCCTCCTAGCGGGCGGGCGCTACATCGCGCACTCGCCCTCGCCCCGGATCACTTCGTAGGGGGTGGTCCGGTTCCAGTCGATGAACTCACGCATGGTCTCGAGGCTGAACTCGGCCGGGAGGGTCAGCTCCTTCACCTCGGCTTCGAAGCGCTCGTTGCCGACCCGCTCGGCGAACGCCTCGAAGTTCTCGCGGGCGTCGCTGCGCTCCGCCTCGTACATCCGCAGCCAGCGCTCGACCGCGTCCGGGACCCGCTTCGCGGGCAGGCGCGATTTGAGCCGCTTGCCGAAGGCCACGTCGCCGTCGGCGGCGCGACCGCCGATGTGGGGGATGTAGGCGGGCATCTGCCGGTCGCCGACCTTCAGCGAGGCGCCGTAGAACCCGATCGTGCCGATGTGGTGCTGGCCGCAGCCGTTCGGGCAGCCGCTCATCTTGATCTGCACGGCCCGGGTCAGCGCGTCCTCGATCGCCATCTCCTCGAGCCGCTCCTGGATCGCCTGGTTGAGGCCCATCGAGGCGGTGATCCCCATTTTGCAGCTGTCGGTGCCGGGGCAGCTGATCACGTCGTCGATTTCGAAGGCGCCGGCGCCGCCGAGGCCGAGCTCGTCGAGCCGGTTCCAAACCTCGTAGAGCGCCTCGTCGCGGACCCAGCGCAGGATCATGTTCTGCTCGACCGAGCTGCGGGCGAAGCCGCCGCAGTACTCGCGCATGATCGCCGCCAGGCCGCGGAACTGGGCGGGGGTGAGGTCGCCGCGGGTGATCTTCACCGCCACCGTCGAGAAGCCCTCCTGGCGCTGGGCGTCGACGTTGCGGGCCAGGAAGGTCTCGAAGCGGGAGCGGTCGCCGTTGGGCGAGCCGTAGGCGAGGCCGGCCGCGGGCGCGCCCGCTTCCTCGTCGACGTCGAAGCGCAGCCGCTCCAGCTCGGCGGCGAAGTCGCGTTCGCCGACCCACTCGCCTTCGAGCTCCTCGTCGACCAGGGCGCGGAACGCCTCCGGACCGATTTTGTCGAGCAGGACCTTGATCCGGGCCCGGGCGCGGTTCTTGCGCAGCCAGTCCTGGCGGTCGAAGATGCGGACGATCGCCTCGTTCACCTTCAGGTAGGCGCCGTCGTCGGCCCCGACGAAGTCGTAGATCTTGTGGGCGAGCCGCGGCATGATCGCGGTGCCGCCGCCGACCCAGACCTCGAAGCCCCGCTCGCCGTCGCGGATCACCGGCAGGTAGCCGATGTCGTGGATCGGCACGATCGCCCGGTCCGCCGGCGAGGCGGAGAAGGCGGTCTTCCACTTGCGCGGCATCGTCTGGGTGACCGGGTGGCGTACGAAGTAGCGCACGTAGGCGCCGGCGTAGGGGGTGGGGTCGAAGACCTCGTCGGGGGCGACCCCGGCGTAGGGGTCGGCGGTGACGTTGCGGACCGTGTTGCCGCAGCCCTCGCGCGAGGAGAGCCCGGCCTTGCCGAGCTCGCGGATCAGCTTCGCGGCGTCGGTCAGCGGCACGTGGTGGAGCTGGATGTTCTGGCGGGTGGTGATGTGCCCTTTGCGGAGCGGCACCCAGCGCTCGATCACGTCGGCGAAAGCGTCCATCTGGTCCGGCGAGACGCCGCCGAAGGGGAGCTTCACGCGGATCATCTGCACGTCCGCCTGGCGCTGGCCGTAGACGCCCTGTTTGAGGCGGAAGGGGACGAAGGTGTCTTCGCCCTGGGTGCCGGCGAGGAACTCTCCGGCCTCGGAGTTGAAGTCGTCGAACTCGTCCTCGAGGATCGGGATCACGTGGCCGGGGACGTTCTCGAATCGCTCCGGGTTCTCCCGGGAGCCGACCGGCCCCTTGGCGCTCCGCCCTTTGTCGTAATCGACGTCGAGCCCCTCGAGCACCGCGGTCGCGCTCGCGGCAGGCGCCTCACTATCCATTGCTTCCGTCCTCCTCGGTCGTTCGCCCGCCAGGGGCCAGTAAAAACACAGGGTGTGTGAAAAATACCAATCCGGACCGGGATTCAGGTATTTCGGCCCTGGATCTGCCCTGGCGGGCCCGAGAAGTCGCGTCGGCTCAACGCTTGACGGTGAATCCGATCCACTTGGAGGTGCAGCGGATCCGCTTCTTGCCGAGCCGGTCTTCGAGCCGCACCTTTCCCTTCACCGCCCGGTTCGTCACCTTGCCGCGGAACCTGACCGTGTCGGTCTTCCCGTACTGGGTGTCGCGGAAGCTGCCGTTACCGCGGACCCGGGTGGGGAGGAAGCCGCTCTCGGCGAGCTGCAGTTCGCTGCCGTCGCGGCAGTTGAGGTCGGCCTTGAAGCGGAGCAGCTTGAAGCTCTTCTCGCCCTGCATCCTCAGGGTCAGCGGGTAGCCCTGAGCGGTCTTGCCACGGTGGGCGGTGCGTCCCGCCGCTCCCGCCAGGCTGGTCAGCTCCACCCCCATCAGGCCACAGATCGCCAGGCCGCACAGCGTGAGTCTCAGCAACATCTCTTCCCTCCCTGCGTTGGACTGTTGACCCCGCAACAGGAGGGAGGCGGCGGCGGTGCTACCGGGTGTCAGGGATCTGACACCGGGGCAGGCGGTTCGTCGAGCAGCAGCCAGCGGCCCGGTTCGGGAATCGCCAGGGCGCCGCGCCGGCGCAGCTCCCCGAGTGCGGTGTTGACGGTCTGGCGGCGGGCGCCGACCATCTCCGCCAGCACCGTCTGCGGGACTCCCACTTCGAGCTCGATGCCGCCGGGGGCGGCGCGGCCCCAGCGCTCGGCGAGCGACCAGAGCAGCGTCTGCAGCCGCTCCTCGGTGCCGACCATGCTCATCACCGCGGCCTGGACGGCGAGGGCGCGCGAGCGCGAAATCGACCGCTCCAGGATCGCCGCCGCGATCATCGGCCAGCGCGAGAGGGCCGAGCCCTGGCGGAAGTCGACGACGGCGAGATGGCTTGATTCCAGCACCTCCCACTCTGCCCGCGCGAACGAGGTGTCCTCCTCCTGCCAGGGCAGCAGGCAGTCGCCCGGCCCGAGCAGCTCGACGCTGCTGCCGCCTTCGATCAGCACCCGCCGCAGCAGCATCCCGTCCCAGAGCAGGTACCCGATCGCCGCCGCCTCCCGCTCCGGCGGCTGCCATCGTCCCGACTCCAGGCGTAGCGCCGGCGCCCGCACCGCCCGCTCGGCCCGCCGCCGCTCTCGCGGCTCCAGCGCCGCCCCCAGCGAGGGTTCGGCCTCCAGCAGCGCGACGCTGTCCACCCGGCCCTCCTCTCAGTCGCGAACGTGGTTCATCGCCTGTCCCCACAACCGCCGAGCCGTGACGGTGTTGCGCCGGGTCACGGCTTTCCCGATCGCTTTCACGCCCTGCTACTCCGGTCGCAGGTCTTCCACCTCGAACCCGAAGCGGTCGCGCAGGCGGGCCGCGACCAGGGAGCGGTGGCAGGCCTCGGGGTCGCGCTCGACGCAGAAGAGGGCGGCGTGGCTGGAGCCGATCCAGCGGACGATGTTTGCGAGGTCGGCGCGGTCGAGAACCCCCTCGGTGTAGAGCTGGGCGTACTCGGGGGAGATCACGGTGCGGGAGCGCTTGCCCTCGCCGCGGCGTTCGTCGGCGCGGTACTGGGCTTCGCGCATCGCCGTCGTCGGCGCCAGCTCCTTGAGGTGCGAGTAGCGGATCCCGGCCTCGGCCAGTGCATTCTGCAACCGGGCGGCGTTGGCCCAGGCATACTCGCTGCCGCGCACGCCGCGGCGCTGGCGCACGTCGAGCAGCAGGTCGACGCCGGCCGCGGCCAGGGCGGCGAGGAAGGAGTCGCGGTCGAAGCCGTAAACCCCGATGGTCGCGACCGTCGGCACCGCCGCGCTCAACCGACCTGCTCGGTGGGGCGGATCAGCATCTCGTTGAGGCTGACGTGCCAGGGGCGGGAGACGGCGTAGACGATCGCGTCGGCGATGTCCTCGGCGGCGAGTCGCTCGATGTCCGCGAAGCGGCCACGCACCTCCTCGCGGATGCCGTCGCGGAGGTGGTCGGTCAGCTCGGTGGCGACGGCGCCGGGCTCGATCAGGCACGAGCGCACCCGGCGCTCCGCGAACTCCTGCCGGAAGGACTCGCTGAAGGCGCCGACGCCGAACTTGGTCAGGTTGTAGACGCCGGAGCCGCTGCGGGC
>CAMPIP010000108.1 GCA_946886425.1 uncultured Actinomycetes bacterium | reverse complement strand
CGCCGACCCCGCTCGCCTGGCTTCCCTGCGTGACGCCGGGGCCGAGATCGTCGTCGCGAGCGGCGAGAGCCCGGCAGAACGCGTCAGGTCGGCACTCGCCGACCTGGGCCGCCGCGAACTCACGAGCCTCTTCCTGGAGGGCGGCCGGATTTTGGCCACCACCTTCCTTGCGGCAGGCGAGATCGACGAAACCCGCACCTTCGTAGCCCCGGTGCTGCTGGCCGGTGACGCCAGCCGTGCGGGTGGCGCCGTAGGGGGGCCCGCCCCCGAGGAAGCTTTAGCTACCGCAGGGGGTGGGGGGTCCCCTGCGGCGACAGGACCCGCACGCCTGACGCCCCTGTCCCACAGCACCGAGCCCGTCGGCGACGACCTGCTGATCACTGCCCGCTTCAAGGACTGGTAGCGGTGTTCACGGGGCTCATCCAGGACGTGGGGGAGGTGCTGGCGTTGGAGCGTGACGGTGATGGCGCTCGGTTGGGCATCGCCACTTCGCTCGCTCCCGAGATCGCCCTCGGGGACTCCGTCGCGGTAGACGGCGTCTGCCTGACCGCGACCGCTGTGGGTGACGATCACTTCGAGACCGAGGCGATGAACCAGACGCTGGCCGTGACCGCACTCGGCGGGGTGGAGCAGGGCGCTCAGGTCAACTTGGAGCTGGCGATGCAGCCGTCGGACCGCTTCGGCGGCCACATCGTGCAGGGGCACGTCGACGGTGTCGCTGAGGTGCAAAGTGCCGAGGAGGACGGATTCGCCCGCCGCGTTCGCGTCGCCGTCACGCCTGACCTACTCCGCTACGTGGTCGACAAAGGCTCGATCACCCTGAGCGGCGTCAGCCTAACCGTCGCCGCTCTCGGCGAGGACTGGATCGAGGTCTCGCTGATCCCCGAGACTCTGGAGCGGACGAGCCTCGGCACGCTCGCGCCGGGAGACAAGCTGAACGTGGAGAGCGACGTCGTCGCCAAGTACGTGGAGCGGATCATGGGACCATTGGCTGGAAAGGAGCGACTGTGAGCCAGGAGACTGAAACGCAGCAGGAGCCGGTGACCGCCGCGGACGGGACGAGCCCGTTCTCGACGATCGAGGAAGCGATCGAGGAGATCCGCCGCGGGCGGATGGTCGTCGTCTGTGACGGCGAGGACCGCGAGAACGAGGGCGACCTGGTGATGGCGGCGCAGTTCGCGACGCCGGAGGCGGTCAATTTCATGGCCAAGGAGGCGCGCGGCCTGATCTGCATCGCCCTCACCGCCGAGCGCTGCGAAAGCCTCGGCCTGAAGCTGATGGCGGCCAAGAACGAGGCGCCGCTGCAGACCGCCTTCACGGTCACGATCGAGGCCGCGGCGGGGGTCAGCACCGGCATCTCCGCCCACGACCGCGCCCACACGATCCAGGTAGCGATCGACCCCGCGTCGGGCCCGCGCGACATCGTCGTCCCCGGCCACATGTTCCCGCTGCGCGCCAAAGACGGCGGCGTCCTCGAGCGCACCGGCCACACCGAGGCCAGCGTCGACCTCGCCCGCCTCGCCGGCCTCTCCCCGGCCGGCGTCATCTGCGAGGTGATGAACGACGACGGCACCATGGCCCGCGTCCCGGACCTGATCCCGTACTGCGAGAAGCACGGCCTGAAGATGATCACCGTCGCCGAGCTGATCGCCTACCGGCGCCGCACCGAGAAGCTGGTCGAGCGGGTCGTCGACACTGCCCTGCCGACCTCCTTCGGCGACTTCACCGCGGTCGGCTACCGCTCCCTGGTCGACGACAAACACCACGTGGCGATGGTCAAGGGCGACGTCGACGGCGAGCAGGACGTGCTGGTCCGTGTCCACAGCGAGTGCCTCACCGGCGACGTCTTCCACAGCATGCGCTGCGACTGCGGCGAGCAGCTGGCGGCGGCCCTGGCGATGATCGAGGAGGAGGGCCAGGGCGTCCTCCTCTACCTCTCCCAGGAGGGCCGCGGGATCGGCCTCCTCAACAAGCTGAAGGCCTACAAGCTGCAGGAGGAGGGCGCCGACACCGTCGAGGCCAACCTCAAGCTGGGCCTGCCGGCCGACCTGCGCGACTACGGGATCGGCGCCCAGATCCTCGGCGACCTTGGCCTGACCAGCATCCGCATCCTCACCAACAACCCGAAAAAGATCGTCGGCCTCGAGGGCTACGGCCTCTCGGTCAGCGAGCAGGTGCCGATCCAGCCCGAGCCGAACGTCCACAACGAGGCCTACCTGCGCGCCAAGCGCGACAAGATGGGCCACTCGCTGCACCACCAGGGCCTGGCCCTCGACGAGGAGATGATCCGCGACGAGGAGGAACGCGACGCGAAGGCCGCCGATGTCTGAGGCGGGGGCGTTCCTGGAGGAGTTCAGCGAGTACGACCGCGGCACCCTGGCGCCGCTGCGCTTCGGCGTCTGCGTCGGCCGCTTCTACGAGGACCTCGCGCAGCGGTTGCTCGGCGGCGCCCGCGAAGGCTTCGAGATCGCCGGCGTCGACCCCGACTCCGTCGAGGAGGTCTCGGTCCCCGGCGCCTACGAGCTGCCCTTCGCCGCCAGGACCTTCGCCGAGGCCGGCTACCACGGCGTCGCCTGCCTCGGCGTCGTGATCCGCGGCGAGACGGACCACTACGACTTCGTCTGCGCCGAGGCCGCCCGCGGCATCCAGGACGTGCAGCTGGAGACCGGCGTGCCCTGTGCCTTCGGCGTGATCACTTGCGACACCATGGAGCAGGCGCTCGCGCGGGCCGGCGGGGGCAAGCGCGACCAGGGCCGCAACGCCGCCCTGACGGTCGCCCGGATGGCGCTCCTGAAGCGCCAGCTCTGCTGAGAGAGCACCGACTTTCCCGACTGGGTACCATCCACCGTCCTCATGGCCAAGGTTTGCCACAGCTGCGGAAAGAAGCCCGGGTTCGGACAGTCCCGGAGCCACTCGATGGTCGCCACCAAGCGCCGCTTCGATCCGAACCTCCAGAAGGTCCGGATCCAAGAGGCCGGCGGCATCACGCGCGCTTACGTCTGCACGCGCTGCCTGAAGTCCAACAAGGTGATCAAGGCGGCGTAGACGCCGTCTGGCGCGGCGCCATGCCGCACCCGCCTTCTCGCACGTAGCTCCGCTACTAGCTCGTCGGCGTGCACGCCCTGGCTTGGCCAGGCCGGCCTCTACGCCGCCTCGATCGGCGCAGGGTGTCCTACGACCTCAGGGTTGTGACGGCTCTACTACCGGATGCTCGCCCGTCGGGGCCGGGTCGCCCTCGGCCGGCTCGACGTGGAGCTTGGGGAGGATCCGGTCGAGCCAGGCGGGCAGCCACCAGGCGCGGGTGCCGAGGAGCTGCATTATCGCCGGGACGAGGACCGAGCGGATGATCACGGCGTCGATGAAGACGGCGGCGGCCAGTCCGAGGCCGAACAGTTTGATGATCCGTTCGTCGCCGAGCATGAAGGAGGCGAAGACGGTGACCATGATCGCCGCGGCGGCGGTGATCACGCGGCCGGTCAGGGCGAGGCCGCGAGTGACGGCCATGGTTGCGTCTTTGCGGTGCTCCCACTCCTCGTGGATCCGCGACAGCAGGAACACCTCGTAGTCCATCGAGAGCCCGAAGACGATCGCGAACAGGAAGATCGGGAAGAAGGAGATGATCGGGCCGGTGTTGTCGACGCCGATCAGGCTGGCGCCCCAGCCCCACTGGAAGACCGCGACGATCAGGCCGAAGGCGGCCCCGATCGAGAGCAGGTTCATCAGCACCGCCTTCAGCGGCACCAGGACCGAGCGGAATACGGCCATCAGCAGCAGCGCCGAGAGCAGCACGACGACGCCGATGAAGAGTGGCAGCTTTTCGGTGATCGCTTCGCCGAAGTCCTCGAAGATCGCGTTGATGCCGCCGACGTGGAGCTGCGCCTTCGTCTGCTGCTCGATCGGCGGGATCACGTCGTCGCGGATCCGGTCCAGCAGTTCGGTGGTCGCCTCGCTCTGGGGTGAGGTAGTCGGGTAGACCTGGAAGACCCCGGTGTTCCGTTCGTCGTTGAGGCTGATGTCGGTCGTCGCGGCGACGCCCTCTTCCTTGTCCAGCGTCTGCTTCAGCTCGACCAGGGCGGCGTCTTCGCCCTTGTCGGGCAGCGCCGCGACCATCACGAAGGGCCCGTTGAAGCCCGGCCCGAAGCCCTCGGCCAGGAGGTCGTAGGCCTTGCGGGTCGTTTTGTCCGGCGGTTCGGTGCCGGCGTCGTTGGTGCCGAGCCGCAGCGAGAGGGTCGGGATGCAGAGGACGATCAGGAGGCCGCCGGAGAGAATCGCCGCCAGCCAGGGCCGGCGCTGGATCTCATGGCTCCAGCGGTACCACTTGGTCCGCTCGGTCGCGGTAGGGCCGCGGCTGCCGAGGCCGGGGATGCGTAGCCGGTCGACCCGGCGGCCGACGATCGTCAGCAGCGCCGGCAGCAGGGTCAGCGCCGCGATCATCGTGAACAGCACCGCCAGCGCGGCAGCCGCCGCCACCCCATAGAGGAAGGTGAGCCCGAGCAGGAACATGCCCATCAGGGCGATGATCACCGTGATTCCCGCGAATAGGACAGCGCGGCCGGCGGTGTCGACAGCGGCGATTGCCGCCGCCCGCGGCTCCATCCCGTCGTCGAGGCCGTTGCGGAAGCGGGTGAGGATGAAGAGGGCATAGTCGACCCCGACGCCGAGGCCGATCATCGCCGCCAGGACCGGCGCGAAGTTGGCCATGTCGAAGACGTGGGTGGCGAGGGTGACCAGGCTGATCCCGACGCCGAGCGCGAACAGCGCCGTGACGATCGGCAGGCCCATCGCCACGACCGAGCCGAAGGTGATCAGCAGCACCACCATCGCGGCCAGAAGGCCGATGCCGAAGGAGGAGTCGCCTTCCTCCAGTTCGGATTCCGCGATCACGTTGCCGCCGAGCTCGACCTGCAGGCCATCGCCCGAGGGCTGCTCGGCGATCGCGATGATTTCCCGGGTGTTCTCTTTGTCGAGCTTGTTGCCGGCGGCGTCGAACTGGACCGTCGCGTAGGCGATTTCGCCGTCCTGGCTGATCGCGGCGGCGCCGCCGCGCTGGTAGGGGCTGGCGACTTCGCTGACGTGGGGGAACTCCTCGATTTCCGCGAAGGCCGCCTCCATCTTCTTCTTCACGGCGGGGGCTTCGACGCCGCCCTCGGCCTTGAAGACGATCTGCGCCGCGTCCCCGGACTGGGCGGGGAACTTGCTTTCGAGCAGGTCGAAGGCTTCCTTGGAGTCGGAAGCGGGCAGCTTGAATTCTTCGGTGAAGTCGGAGCCGACCGATCCGGAGATTCCCCCGATCACGAACAGGGCGGCGATCCAGCCGATGATCACCGTCTTGCGGTGACCGGTGATCCAGGTGGCGAAGCGTCGCATCGAGCGCGGCACGCTAGCAACGGCGGCGGTCCGGTGTTCGCTGTCCGCACTGGGTGGCTAGATTCCCCGGCCAGATGCCCGATCCCTCGATCGCCCGGTTCCGGCGGGTCATCACCTCTGCCTACGCCTCACTGGAGGCGCGTCGCCAGGAGGTCAATGACCTCAACGTCTTCCCGGTCGCCGACGGCGACACCGGCGACAACATGGCGATGACGATGCGGGCGGTGATGGAGGAACTCGACCGCCTCGACGGCCACGAGGTCGACGACGTCGGCCGCACCGCG
Source organism: uncultured Actinomycetes bacterium (assembly GCA_946886425.1). The sequence goes on along the minus strand of CAMPIP010000108.1, from coordinate 1,954 downwards.
TTGGTCCAGGCCCTGGCCCGGGCGGCGCTGATGGGCGCCCGCGGCAACTCCGGCGTGATCCTCAGCCAGATCGTCCGCGGCGCCGCCGAGGAGCTGGCCAGCCGCCCCGGCGAGCTGGTCGACCCGGTCCTCGTCGCCGCCGCCTTCGCCAGCGCCGCCGACGCGGCCTACGAGTCGGTTCGCGAGCCGGCCGAGGGGACGATGCTGACCGTCTTCCGCGAGATGGCCCACTCGATCGCCCGCCAGCTCGCCCACCTCGAGGCCGGCAAGCAGCGCCTCGACCGCGAAGTCACCGAGAGCGAGCAGGACGCGGTCCTCGCCGAGGTTCTCGAACGGGCGATCGAGGACGGCGAGCGGGCGGTGGCGAGGACCCCCGAGCAGCTCGAGGTGCTGCGCGAGTCCGGCGTCGTCGACGCCGGCGGTTACGGCCTGGTGCTGATCCTGGCCGGCGTCGTCGCCGGCCTGCGCGGCGACGACGCCGAGCTGCCCGAGGTCTCCCACCACGAGCCGCCGCGGATGAGCCTGCCCCACCACGAGGACAGCCGCTACCGCTACTGCACCAACTTCATCGTCTCCGGCAACGGCCTGCAGTCGCGCCAGTTCCTGCCCCGCCTCGAGGGATTGGGCGACTCGGTGCTGGTCGTCGGCGACGAGGCGACCCTGAAGGTCCACGTCCACACCGACGAGCCGGAGGCGGCGGTGGCGCTGTTCGAGGGCGCCGGCACGGTCACCAACCTCGACGTCGCCGACATGCGCGAGCAGATGGCGGAGCGGACCGCGCGCCTGAAAGCCGGCCGCACCGGCGTCGTCGCGGTGGCGGCGGGGGAGGGGCTGGAACGCCTCTTCGCCGAGCTCGGCGCCCACGTCGTCCCCGGCGGCGAGACCCTCAACCCCTCGACCTACGAGCTGCTCGCCGGCATCCACACGGTCCCCGCCGACGAGGTCCTGGTTCTGCCCAGCTCCTCCAACGTGGTGATGGCCGCCGAGCGGGCCTGCGAGCTCTCCGAGAAGCAGGCCCGGGTGGTGCCGGCGACCTCGCAGCAGGCCAGCCTGCTGGCCCTGGTCGAGCTCGACCCGGCCGCCACCGGCAGCGAGAACGCCGAGCGCCTGGAGGCCGCCCTGGCGGGTGTCGCGATCGGCGGTGTCGCCCCGGCGGCCCGCGACGACGCCCAGGGACGCTTCAGGAAGGGCGACGCGGTCGGCTTCAGCGACGGCGAGATCGTTGCCTGGGGCGGCGCCGGCTCGACCCTGCAGGCGACGATCCAGCGGCTCGCCACCGAGGCCGAGATCGTCACCGTGATCGCCGGCGAGGGGGCGCCGATCCCGCTCGCGGAGATCGACACGCACGCCCCCGACGGGGTCGAGATCGAGACCCACGAAGGCGGCCAGCCGAGCTGGTGGTGGCTGCTCGCCGCCCAGTAGTGCGCGTCTTCGCGGGCGAGCGCGAACCCAGCCGCGCCGAGCTGCTCGGGGCCCCGGTCCACTGGCCGCGCCCGAGCGTCCTCGACGCCTCCCTGCAGGCGCTCGGCGGCGTCGGCCCGAAGCTCGCCGAGACCGCGGCGGAGGCCGGCATCCGCCGCGTCGGCGACGTCCTGATGCGCTTCCCGCACAGCCACCGCGACCGCCAGATCCAGCCGCTGGCGGCGGTCGAACCCGACAGCGAGGCGACGGTCCTGGTCGAGGTGCTCGGCGCGAAACCGCGGCCGTTCCGGCGCGGGCGGCTCTCGATGACGAGTGTCAAGGTCGGCGACGAGAGCGGGTCGATTCGGGCGACTTGGTTCAACCAGCCTTGGGTGGCGGACAAACTGGAGCCTGGGGCCAAGCTGCAGATCACCGGGCGGGTGTCCAAGAAGGGGCTGGCGGTTAACGAATACGAGGTCGTCTCCGGCCCGCGGGTCCTGCCACAGGGGGAGGGGGGCGCTGCGGGCGAGGGCGTCCTCGGCCCCCCTCCCCC
>CAMPIP010000107.1 GCA_946886425.1 uncultured Actinomycetes bacterium | reverse complement strand
GGTGGCGGCGCCCCTCGCTGCGGCTGACCGAAGCGAGCAGGCTCCGCTCGAGCCCGTCCTCGTCGCGGACGGTGACCTCGGCGCGGGCAAAGGAGGCGCCGAACGGGATCAGGTCGCGGCGGTCGGAGGTGCGAAAGGAACGGCCGGTGAGCGCGAAGTAGAGCGCCTCGATCAGGTTGGTCTTGCCGACCCCGTTGGGACCGACGACGCTGACGACTCCAGCCGCCAGCTCGACCCTGACTCCGTCCAGGCTCCGCAGCGGGCTGGCCTCGATCGCGGTGACGAGCACCGGCCCCGCCTCCTCACACGTTGAGCCGGATCGGCATCACCAGATAGCGGAAGTCTTCCCCCTCGACCGGCTGCAACAACCCTGGGCGCAGCGGCGAGATCAGCCGCAGCAGCACCTCGTCGCCGCTGACGCTCTCGATCCCCTCCTTGAGGAACTCGGGGTTGAAGCCGATCTCCAGCGCCTCGCCCTCGAAGGCGGCCGGCATCTTCTCTTCCGCGTCGCCGACATCGGGCGTCTCCGCCGCCACGGTCAGCTCGCCGTCGGCAAAGGAGAGCCGCAGCGGCGCGTTGCGCTGGGCCAGCTGGCTGACCCTGCGGGCGACGTCGAGGAACTCCGAACGCGGCAGCCGCACGTCGTGCTCGTAGGACTCCGGCAGGAGCTGTCGAAAGTTGGGGAACTGCCCCTCGATCAGCCTCGTCGTGAGGACGATCGCCCCTGCCTGAAAAATGGCCTGGTTGGTCTGCAGCGCCACCGCGACCTCGTCAACCCCTTCGGTCGAGAGGATCCGGCTCAACTCGCGCAACGCCCGGGCGGGGATGTTCGCCTCCAGGTCGCCGCCGAGATCCGCCTCGAGCTCGGCCCGTTTGACCGCCAGCCGGTAGGAGTCGGTCGCCACCATCGTCATCTCGCGACCGGAGGCGGTGACGAAGACGCCGGTCAGGACCGGGCGCATGTCGTCGCGCGAAGCCGCCCGGGCGACCAGCTCGATGCTCTCCGCCAAGGCCGCCGCCGGGATCTTCAGGCCCGCCTCGCCCTCCGGCTCGGGGAGCTTCGGGAAGTCCTCGGCGGGGAGGACGCGCAGGTGGAAGCTGGAGCTGCCGCTGCGGATCTCGACATCCCGCTCGGCCTCGCGCGACTCGATCTGCACGGAGTCGTCAGCGAGCGAGCGAGCCACTTCGGCGAGCAGCCGTCCCGGCAGCAGGACCGAGCCCTCCTCGCCGACCTCGGCGGCGACGCTGGTCTTCAGGCCCATGTCGAGATCGGTGGCGGTGAGGGTCACCTTTCCGTCGGCCGCCGTGAGAAGGACTCCGGAGAGCGCCTGGGTCGCGGCGCGGGTCGAGACTGCCCTGGAAACGGTGGAGAGCTTGCTGACGAGTTCTTCGCGTTTGGTCGTGAGCTTCAAGTGATTGATGCCTTCTTGAGTTGAGTTAGGACCTGTGGAAAGGGGCTGTGACTCGGACAGATTGGCTCTCCGGAGCGGTTTACCGCCTGTGGAGGCATCTGTGGGAAAGGCCTGATTCTTGCAGCGCCATCGGCCGTCAGCGGTTGCCGGCGGCTGCGCTGTGGAAAGCGGCGCGCAACTCCTCGACCCGCTGGGCGAGCTCCCCGCCTTCGGTGAGGTTGGACTCGACGCGGCGCAGGGAGTTGAGGACGGTGGAGTGATCGCGGCCACCGTAGAGACGGCCGATTTGCGGCAGCGAGAGGTCGGTCATCTCCCGGGTCAGGAAGATCGCCACCTGGCGGGCCCGCAGCGGTCGCGCCGCCCGGCTGGTTCCGACCAGCTCGGCCCGGGAGATGCCGAAGGCCTCCGCGACCCGCTCCTGGATCTCTTCGACCGAGGTGGCCTGGGGGGAGCGGCCCTGCGGGATCACTTCGGCGATCAGCTCGGCGCTGAGGGGGCGCGCCATCAGCGAGGCGTGGGCTATCACCCTGGTCAGCGCTCCGTGCAGCTGGCGGACGTTGGCGTCGATGCGGTTGGCGAGCTCGGCGAGCGCCTCGGCATCGGCGATCTCGACCCCGGACTCCATGACCAGGCGGCGCAGGACGGTCATCCTGGTGGCCAGGTTGGGCGGCTCGACGGCAACCGTCAAGCCCCACTCGAAGCGGTCGCGCAGCCGCGTGGCGAGCGTCGAGAGCTCGCTGGGAATGCGGTCGGCGGAGAGGACGAGCTGGCTGCCGGACTCATAGAGGGCGTTGAACGTGTGGAAGAACTCCTCCTCGGTGGCCCGCTTGCCCTCGAGAAACTGGACGTCATCGATCAGCAGCACGTCGAGGTCCCTGTAGCGGGTCTTGAAGGCCTCGGCCCCGGAGCAGCGCAGGGCGGTGACGAACTCGTTGGTGAAGGCCTCGGCGGTCGTGTAGCGGACGCTCAGGGCCGGGGCGTTGGCGCGCAGGTAGTTGGCGATCGCGCCGAGCAAATGCGTCTTTCCCAGTCCCGGAGGGCCGTGTAGGAAGAGCGGGTTGTAGGCCTCCGAAGGCGCCTCGGCGACGGCCAGCGCGGCCCCGTGGGCAATCCGGTTGCCGCCACCGATGACGAAGCGGTCGAAGGTGTAGCTGGGGTTGAGATCGACGTCGCCGAGGACCGTCCCGCCGCCCTCCGCGCCGACGTCCCCAGCGGCGAAGCTGACCCGGGAGAAACCGCTGTCGCCACCGGCCAGAGCTTCGCCGATCAGCGCCGTGTAGCGTCGCTCCACCCAGGCGCGGACGTTGTCGGGAGCGGAGAGGTAAAGGGTCTCCGAGGCCGCCGCGACAGGCTTCAGAGGCTCGAGCCAGAGCCGGAAGGTCGACTCGGGGACGCAGCCCCGCAGCTCGTCGCGGGTCGCGCCCCAAAGGGCATCGAGTTGGTGTCGGGAGGGGGCATCGGGCACTCGTCCGGCGACCATAGCGGCGTGCCTGGCACCCCTGACTTCACGCCTCGCAAATCCCGCAGAAAAGATTTCCGCCCGTCGTCCGTATACTCCCGGAGCCGATGAAGCGGACCTATCAGCCGAAGAAGCGGAAGCGCGCCAAAACCCACGGGTTTCGGGCGCGGATGAGCACGCGGGGCGGTCGCGCGATCCTCAAGCGCCGCCGGCGTAAAGGGCGTAAGCGCCTCACCCCCTAGATGGCGTCGAAGCGACGGCGCCTCTCGCGCAGCGGCGAGTTCGACCGCGTCTATCGCGACGGCTCATCCCATGCGACCCGGTATCTCGTCCTTTACACCTTTCCTCGCCGCGATGCGCAGACCGACGAGGTGCGGCTCGGAGTCTCGGCCAGCCGCAAGGTCGGCGGCTCCGTCGACCGCAACCGCGTCAAGCGGGCCCTGCGCGAGGCTTTCTGGGGCCTCTCGGATCGCCTGCCGGAGGGCCAGGACTTCGTGATCGTCGCCCGCTCGGAGATCGGCGACCTGATCGACCGCGAGGGCACGGCCGGCGTCACCGCCAGCCTCGAAGAGGCCCTGGCCGCCACCTCGTCCGGAAAGCGTTCCACGTGAAACGCCTGTTCCTGGTCCCAGTCAAGGCGTACCAACGCTGGATCTCCCCCTCGCGCCCGCGCCGCTGCCGTTACGAGCCGACCTGCTCGGCCTACGCGGTCGAGTCCGTAGAACGTTTCGGCGTCGTCCGCGGCGGTCTGCTCGCCACCTGGCGCCTGCTGCGCTGCAACCCCTTTAGCCACGGCGGCTTCGATCCCGTGCCCAAGCGCTTCACCCTGCGCGTCGGACCTGTCGATCCCGCTCACTACCACGGAGAGGCTCACTCCTGATGCTGCCGCTCGCGTTCCAGCTCGCTCCGCAGTTCCTGGTCGACATCGCCGACAAGGTCCTCGTCTTCTTTCACGACACCGGTCTTTCCTGGGGCGGGGCGATCATCGCCCTGACGGTTTTCGTGCGGGCCCTCCTGATCCCGCTGACCTACAAACAGCTGAAAGGGATGCGGGCCCTGCAGGCCCTGCAACCGCAGATCAAAGAGATTCAGGCGAAGTACAAGAACGACAAACAGCGCATGCAGCAGGAGATGATGCGCTTCTACCAGGAGAACAAAGTCAACCCCTTTGCCTCCTGCATCCCGCTGATTGCCCAGCTGCCGGTTTTCATCACCCTCTTCTACGTCCTCCAGCACGACCTGCGCTTTGACATCTGCGGCCAGACCGCGAAGACCTGCAGCGAGTTCGCGGTCGCGCAGGGGCATTCGGCGGGATTCTTCGGCGAAAGCTTCCTCTTCATCCCCGACCTGACCGCGAAGGCTGAGGGCGGGGTCCTGATAACCCTGCTGATCATCTACGTCGGCACCCAGCTGGTCTCGGGCATGGTCATGGCGCTCTCCGCCGACAAAAGCCAGCGGGTGCTGATGTTCATGCTGCCGCTGATCTTCGTCCCCTTCATCATCAGCTTCCCGGCTGGGCTGATCCTCTACTGGATCACCACCAACGTCTGGACGATCGGGCAGCAGCTGGTGATCAAAAAGGTCGTGCCGCCGCCGGTCCATACGACGCCGGAAGGCGCGGCGGCGATCAAAGCGTCGAAGCCGCCGCCCCCGCCTCCCAAAAAGAAGAAGAGACGGCGTTAGGCGCGCGATTGGGAAGGAGGGAGACCCCTCCTTCCCAGTGGAGCCGCCCGATCGCCGGAGTGGTTAGGGACGGGAGGTTGGAGGTGGCTCCCGTCTCCTTCCCTCTCCCAATTCCCTATCCCTTGGGGCGCTTCTTGGCCATTCCGGGACGCCTTGGCAAGTCCTGGGGGGTTGGACCGGTCTTGCGGATGATGTGGAGGTGGCGGTGTTGGCTGCCGGCGCGGTTGCCTACGTCCAGCACCGCTGCCGGGGTCATGGCGAGGGACTGGCTCGCTCCCGTCAGCTGGGACTCCTCGTCCTCGTCACGCTTGCCCTTCCAGGCTACGAGGATGCCGTTTGGCTTCAGGAGCGGGGAGGCGAGCTCGGCAAGGGTCGAGAGGCGGCCGACGGCTCGGGCGGTGACGACGTCGTAGGCCTCGCGCCCATCGCCTCCGGCCCAGTCCTCGGAACGGGCGTTGATGACCGCGGCGTTGGCGATGCCCGCGTCCTCTGCGGCACGTGTCATGAAGACGCACTTGCGGCCGACCGACTCGATCAGATCGACCTGGGCGCCGGGCAGCGCCACGGCGAGTGCCAGGCCCGGGAAGCCGGCGCCCGCCCCGACGTCGGCAATGCGCCTCGCTTCGCGCAGCTCTGCAATCTCGAGCCCGGTGAGGCTGTCGACGACGTGGACCCGCCAGGCGCGCTCGTCGACCACGGAGCTGACCGAGGCGCGCTCCTCGGCGAGCAGAGCGAGGACCCGCTCCAGGGCTTCGCGAGCGGCGTCGTCGAGGACGGCCGTCGGGTCCTGAGTCACTCGGCGACGAGGGGCGCGACGATCACGCAGCGGCGGGGCTCGTCGCCCTCGCTGTAGGTCTCGATCCCGGCCCGGTCCTTGAGCCGTTCATGGACGACGCGCCGCTCCTGGGCGCTCATCGGGTCCATCTCGATCACGCGGTTGTTGGCTAGCGCCTGCTCGGCCGCCCGGTCGGCGCGGCCCTCGAGGGTCTCGCGACGGCGCTCGCGGTAGCCGGCGGCGTCGAGCAGAACCCGCTTGCGGTCCCGCAGGCCGCGGAAGGCCGCCTGGTAGCAGAGCAGCTGCAGGGCGTCGATCGTCTGGCCGCGTTTGCCGATCAGGAGGCCGTAGTCCTCGCCGCCGCGCACCGTGGCGAGAATCCGCTCGTCGTCCTCCTCGATCTCCACCTCGCCGTCGAGGTCGAGCTCGTCAAGGACCCCCTCGACCAGCTCGCGCACGCGCTCGGCGGGCTCCTGCGGCCAGTCGGCTTCGTCGCTCATGCGGCGCAGCCTAGTTCACGGGCCGCGATCGCGCCGAATCCAGTGCCCGGCTCGGGTTCCCGGGATGAACGTCTAGGGTGGCCCCGTCATGGGCAAGGTCTACGCGGTGGCGAACCAGAAGGGCGGGGTCGGCAAGACGACCACCGCGGTCAACCTCGCCTCCTGCTCCGCCAGGGACGGCCACCAGACCCTGCTCGTCGACCTCGACTCCCAGTGCAACGCGACCGTGGCGCTGGGCGGCGATCGAGACATGCATCCCTCCTCCTACGACTGCCTCACTGGCGACGTCTCGGTCGCCGAGGCGGCCCGGCCGGCCGGGCCCGACAACCTCTGGATCGTCCCCGCCAACCGCGACCTCGCCGGCGCCGCGGTCGAGCTGCCGCGGATCGAGGGCGGCGAGACCCGCCTGCGGGAGCGGCTCGGCCCGGTCCGAGAGCGCTTCGCGATGACCCTGCTCGACTGCCCACCGGCGCTGGGCCCGGTTAGTGTCAACGCACTTACCGCCGCCGACCGCGTCATCGTCCCGGTTCAGGCCGAGTACCTGGCATTGGAGGGATTGGTGCAGTTCCTCGAAACCCTGAGCTTGATCAGGCGTGAGCTGAACCCTCAACTAGAGGTTTCGGGCTTGCTCGTGACCATGCACGACGAGCGCACCAGGTTGGCCCAGGACGTCGAGGCCGAGCTGCGCGATCACTTCGCCGAAATGGTCTTCGAGACCGTGATCCCGCGCAGCGTGCGGGTCGCCGAGTCGCCCAGTTATGGTCTGCCCGTGACCGAGCATGCCCCCTCCTCGCGCGGCGCCACCGCCTACCGGGCGCTGGCGAAGGAGCTCGCGGCCCGTGGCTAGCGGCACCAAACGCGGGATCGGCCGCGGCCTCTCGGCGATCCTCCCCGACAGCTCGGCAGTCGGCGACGCCGGCGAGCTGCGCGAGCTCCCGGTCGACCTCGTCAAGCCCAACCCCGGCCAGCCGCGCACGAAGTTCGACCAGGAGGCGCTCGATGCCCTGGCCGAGTCGATCGAGGCGAGCGGGATTGTCCAGCCGCTGCTGGTCCGCCCCCTGCCCGACGGCAGCTACGAGCTTGTCGCCGGGGAGCGCCGCTGGCGCGCCGCCCAGCAGGCGGGGCTGAAGAAGGTCCCGGCGGTGATCCGCGACCAGGCCGAAGCCGACCGGCTGCAGGCGGCTCTGATCGAGAACATGGTGCGCGAGGATCTAAACCCGGTCGAGGAGGCGAAGGCCTGCGCCGCCCTGGTCGAGGACCTCGGGCTCTCCAAAGAGGAGCTGGCCCGCCGCGTCGGCCGCAGCCGCCCCGCCGTCTCCAACCTGATCCGGCTGCTCGAGCTGCCCGACGAGACCCTGGAGTTGCTCGAGGCCGGCGAGCTCAGCGAGGGCCACGGCCGCGCCCTGCTCGGCCTGCGAGGCAACGATGTCCGTCGCCGCCTCGCCCGCGACGCGGTGCGGGGGGGCTGGTCAGTCCGCGAGACCGAGAACAGGGTTCGGCTGGCTGGCCAGCCAAAAGCCAAGTCAAAGAAGGCCGAGTTGAGCGCCGACGAGCGCGAGGCCCTCGACTCCGTCGCCGACGCGCTCGAGGCGGCTCTCGGACACGAGGTCGCGGTCCGGCTCAAGGGGGACGGCATCGCCGCCGAGCTGCGCTTCGACGACGTCGATGAGGCCAAGGCGCTGGCCCGGGCGCTGAAGCGCCCCGGCCGCTGAACGTGCCGAGCCGCCAGCTCGGTCGCCGCTATCATCGCCGTCCCCGGGCGATTAGCTCAGTTGGTTAGAGCGCGTCTCTGATAAGGACGAGGTCCCTGGTTCGAATCCAGGATCGCC
>CAMPIP010000106.1 GCA_946886425.1 uncultured Actinomycetes bacterium | reverse complement strand
CCCTTGATGATGAGGTTCTGCATCTTGATGTTGCCGCGGGCCGCCGCCGGGACCGGCTGCTCGAAGGCGACCAGGGGCGCGAACTCGAGCCCGTGCGCGGTCGCCTGCAGGTTAGGCGAGCCGAGCCGCTCGTCCCACCAGGCGCGGAACTCCCGGAAGCTGCCGGGGACCTCGGAGCGGGGCAGCCCGAACAGCTCGCCGAACAGCACGTAGTCCTGCCAGAGCCGCTCGCGCTCGGCTTCGCCGAGCGGCCGCACCATCGTCTCGTACATCGCGCGGCCCGAGTCGGCGATCACCGCCAGCGTCCACAGCATCAGCTCGGGGTCGAAGGCCGAGTAGGTGGCGCCGGCCGGGTGGCCCCCGGCGGCCTCGGGCAGCTCGCCCTTGACCCGTTCGTGCAGCCGGTGCACCGCCGCCAGTGCCTTGTCGGCCTCCTCGCGGGTGCCGAGGAAGACCGTCTCCTGGATCTTCGCCGTGCGGGCGAGCCGCGTGAAGGGCCAGTCGCCGGCGCTGGTGCTGAGCATCGTGCCGGTGTAGGTGAGCGGCTCGAGGGCGCCGATCAGCAGCGCCCGCTGCCCGTAGAGCAGCCCGACGGCGCGGTCGCCATGCACCCGTCGCGCCATCGAGCGCCCGGGTGGGAAGTAGTAGTTCTCGTCCCCCTCGAAACTGGCCACGTAGCCAACTTTACCGTCGAAGCCGGAAACGTCAGCAGAAGAGGTCGAGTTCTTCGCAGAGTTCGGAGGTGACGCCGCCGATTCCCGAGACTTCCGATTCGAGGTCTTCGAGCCGGCTTTCGAGGTCGCCGACGTCGCCGCCGCCGCCTTCGTCCACCTGGGAGCGCAGTTCGTCGACTTCCGCTTCCAGTTCTTCGACTTCGGCCGCGGCGGAGGCGCCTTCGGGCCCTTCCGGTCCGCGCGGGCCGACCGGGCCCTGAGGGCCGCGGGCGCCCGACGGTCCGGTCTGGGCGAGCAGGGCGACTCCGGTGCCGATCGCGGCACTGAGCACGCAGATGCCGACCACGAGCGCGATGAAGTGATTGCGCGGCAGGGAGACCATCAGGGCGGGGATCATCGCACCGCGACGGGGGCTACCCGCCGCGGTGCATTCGGCATCCCTCCTTCGTCCGCCTGCCTACTGGCGCCCCTGGCGCGCCAGCGCGATCAGGGCGGCGCCGGAATCGCGCGCCGGCGCCAGCCCCCGTAGGTCGTGGGCGGCGAAGATCTCGTCAAGGTCCTCCCGGGTCAGCGTCTCCCGGCGCAGCGCCTCGCGGGCCAGCGCGTCGAGGCAGGTGCGGTTGGCGGAGAGCAGTGCCCGGGAGCGCCGGAAGGCCTCGCGGGCGAGCGACATCGCCGCCAGGTCGACGTCGCGCCGGGTCTCGTCGGAGACCGCGTAGTCGCCGGTCGGCATCGCGATCGGCGGCGGCCCGTCGGCGTCCAGCGCCACCCCCATCCCGAACTCCGAGACCATCTGCTTGCAGACCATGTGCACCCGCGAGAGGTCGTCGACGGCGCCCGAGTAGGACTCGCCGAGCGCCTCCTCCTCGGCGGCGCGGCCGCCCAGCAGGGTCACCACCTCGTCGAGCAGCTCGTCGCGGGACTTCAGGTAGCTGTCCTCCCGCGGCGAGTGGGCGACGAAGCCGAGCGCCGGCCCGCGCGGGACGATGCTGAGGATCTCCGGCGGGTCGAGCCCGAGCAGCTTGCGGCAGAGGGCGTGGCCGGCCTCGTGGTAGGCGACGATCCGCCGCTCCCGCTCGTTCAGCCGCCGCGCCTGCTGGGAGCCGACCGATTGGCGCAGCAGCGACTCGTCGAGGTCCTCGCGGGCCATCTCGGACCGGCCGGCGCGGCCGGCGATGATCGCGCCCTCGTTGAGCGCGTTGGCGAGCTGGGCGCCGGTCATCCCGGTCGTCTTGCGGGCGACGTCGGCGAGGTCGAGGTCGGCGGCGAGCGGCTTGCCCTTGGCGTGGGCGCGCAGGATCGCCTCCCTCCCGGTCGCGTCGGGCGGCGCCACCAGGACCTGGCGGTCGAAGCGGCCCGGCCGCAGCAGCGCCTTGTCGAGCTTGTCGACGTAGTTGGAGGCGGCGATCACGATCACCGTCCCCGGCTCCTTCTCGAAGCCGTCGAGCTCGACCAGCAACTGGTTCAGCGCCTGCTCGCGCTCGCTGGTGCCGCCGTCGCCGCCCCCGCCGCTGCGGGCGCCGCCGACGGCGTCGAGCTCGTCGATGAAGATCACCGCCCGCCCGGACTTGCGCGCCTCCTTGAAGAGGCGGCGGATGCGGGCGGCGCCGCGGCCGACGAACATCTCCACGAAGCTCGACCCGGAGGCGGCGAAGAAGTCGACCCCGGCCTGGGCGGCGACCGCACGCGCCAGCATCGTCTTGCCGGTGCCGGGAGGGCCGTAGAGCAGCACCCCGCGGGGCGGCTGCGCGCCGAGCGCCGCGAAGCGGTCCGGTTCGCGCAGCCACTCGGCGACGTCCATCAGCTCGTCCTTGGCGGCGTCGACCCCCTGCACCTCCTCCCAGAGCACCGGCCGGCCCTTGCTGGCCTTGACCGTCTCCGGCTTCGTCGAGCCCATCGTGCTGCGCATCAGCCGCATGAAGATCAACAGCAACATGAACATGAAGACGACCCCGAAGATGGGGTACCAGTCGAAGACGAATTCCTGGATGCCTTCGGCGGAGAGGGCCAGGGGTAGATACATCGGAAAGCCTTTGCGGTCGGGGTGCGGGCCTGCCAGTGTGCGTGCAAACGTCCGACTTACCAATCGCATATCCGTCCAGAACAGGGTGAATCGCTAAAGAACACGCACCTTTTCCAGTTCCGGAGGGCGGCTGGAAGGGCCTGCGGTGCCCCTTAGGATCACGACCGTGGATAGGCACGTCGCCAGCGCCGCCGACCTGAAGGCGCAGATCGAGGCCGAACGCGAGGGCCGCCCCTTCCTGGTCTTCCGCGACGACGGCGGCAACCAGCGGATCCTCGCGATCGAGCCCGGCGCCACCGAGCTCTGGGTCGGCCGCAGCGACTCGACCGACGTGCGGCTTGAGTGGGACGAGGAGGTCTCCGCACTGCACGCCCAGATCGAGGTGGTGCGGGACGAGTGCACCCTGCTCGACGACGGTCTCTCCCGCAACGGCTCATTCGTCAACGAGGAACGGGTGCACGGCCGCCGCCACCTGCGCGACGGCGACACGATCCGCTTTGGCCGGACCGCGGTGCTCTACAGGCGTCCGGGGCCGGGCGCCCCCGAGGCGACCGCGATCGCCGCCGAGGCGGCGCCGACGGCGGCGATCTCGCCGGCCCAGCGCAAGGTCCTTGTCGCCCTCTGCCGTCCATATAAAGAGGGCAGCAATTTCGCGACCCCGGCGACCAACCAGGAAATCGCCGCCGAGCTGCACCTCAGCGTCGACGCGGTCAAGACCCACATGCGGGCGCTCTTCGAGAAGCTCGAGATCGGCAACGTGCCGCAGAACCAGAAACGCGTCGCCGTCGCCGAGCGCGCCCTGCACTCCGGCGTCATCTCCAAACGCGACCTCTAGCGCATCAGCCGCGCTCGACCTGGGAGCCGCCGACGATCGCTTCCTCGCCCGAATCGGTGAAGAGGACCCAGGCCTTGTTGCCGCCGTCGTAGTCGGGGGCCCAGAGCTTCAGGGTGGCGGGCCGGCCCCAGACGGTGACCTCCTCCTCGCCGGTCGAGTCGAGGCCGCGCCAGATCCGCACGAAGGGGTTGCTCTCCCACTCCTCGCCGATCGTGGTCGGCTCGCGGTGGCCGGGGTGGACGCGGGTCTCCGGAGGCAGATCTTCGAGCAGCCGCATCACCGAGGCCTGAAGGTCGGCGAAGCCGCTGGCGCCGGGGGCCATCGTCCCGCCCACGGTCCCCTTGAAGAGGACGTCGGCGGTGAAGACGTCGGTGCCGTCGAGGAGGAAGGCGAGGTGGCCGGCGGCGTGGCCGGGGGTGTAGAGCGCTTTCACCTCGAGGCCGCCAGCGTCGAGCGTCTCGTTGTCGCCGAGGACGACCGCGACGTCCTGGTCGAGCTCGGCGGCGGTCGCCTCGTGGGCGACCAGCGGCGGGTCGCCGAGCTGGGCCCGGGCCTCGGCGAGGCCGGCGACGTGGTCGGCGTGGGGGTGGGTGACGAGCACATGGGTGATCTCGATCCCGTCACGCTCCGCCCGCTCCAGCAGCGGCCCCAGGTCGTCGTTGCCGTCGATCAGCACGCCGCTGCCGCGCTCCGGGTCGGCGACCAGGTAGGCGTTCGACAGCCACATCGGGTTCTCGGTCCTCTCGACTATCACTGGCTCCTCCTCTAGGTCGCTGCCGGGACGGCACTGCCGTCGAGCAGCGTAGCCGCGACCAGCTCCGGGTCGTCCCAGGTCGGGGTGTGGCCGACGCCGGGGAGAACCAGGAAGCGGGCGCCGGGCGGGCGGCGCTCGAGGCGGGGCGGGCCGACCAGGCGGTCGCGTTCGCACCACGCGATCGTCACCGGGACCTCGGGCGGGTAGCCGGCTGGCTCGAAGACGTGCTCGCGCATCGCCCGGTTGGCGCCCTCGTAGCCGTCGGAGTCGACCCAGCCGAGGACCAGCTCGCGGCCGGCCGCGGCGGGGATCCGCTCCGGGTGGGCGGCGAAGGTCGCGAGCATCCGGCGTCGCAGCGCCGGGACGCGCAGCGCCAGCCGGAGCAGCGGCCGCGCCCCCTGCGCCCAGGCGCGGAAGTCGCGCCGGCGCGGGCCGATCGGGGCCCGCCAGAGGCCGGCCGGGGAGATCGTCGTCACCGAGGCGGCGGCGCCCGCCCGTCCCATCTCCAGGCCGACCCAGGCGCCGAGCGAGTTGCCGGCGACGTGCGGGCGCTCGACTCCCAGCTCGGCGCAGCGCGCCGCCAGCGCCGCCGCCAGGTTCGCCGCGGTCGGCTCGACATCGGCCGGCAGCGCCGGCTCGTCGCCGAAGCCCGGCATGTCGAGGACGATCACCTCGCGCTCGGAGGCGAGCAGGTCGACGACCGGCGCCCAGACGTTGCCCGAGGCCCCCAGCCCGTGGATCAGCAGGAGCGGCTCGCCGCTCCCCTTCCTCACGACCATCGCGGTTTCGCGAACAGCTTCTGCACGTCGCCGATCCGGCGCTCTCGGAAGCCGGCCTCCGAGGAGCAGAGGTAGAAGTCCCAGAGGCGCCGGAAGCGCTCGTCGTAGCCCTGGCCGCGGAGCTTGTCCCAGGCGGAGTGGAAGCGCTGCCGCCAGGCGGCGAGCGTCGGCGGGTAGTGGGCGGTGATGTCCTCTGCCCAGACCTGGCGCAGGTCGGTCTCGCGGGCGACGCAGTCGGCGATCAGCTGGTTGGAGGGCAGGCAGCCGCCCGGGAAGACATGGACGTTGGCGAAGCTGCGCGTCGCCTTCTCGGCCTCGTAGAGCCGGTCGTCGATCGTGATCGCCTGCAGCAGCATCAGCCCGTCCGGGGCCAGCAGCTCCGAGCAGCGGTGGAAGAAGAGGCCGAAGTCCCGCCACCCCACCGCCTCGATCATCTCCACCGAGACGAGCCGATCGAAGCTTCCGTCGAGATCGCGGTAGTCCCGCAGCAGCACCGTGACCCGGTCCTCCAGCCCGGCCTCACGGACCCGCCGCAGCGCCAGCTCATGCTGCTCGTGGGAGATCGTCGTGGTCGTCACCGGGCACCCGTAGTTGGCGGCGGCGTGGACGGCGAGCCCGCCCCAGCCGGTGCCGATCTCCAGCAGGTGCGTCTCGGGCCCCAGCTCCAGCCGCCGGCAGATCCGCTCCAGCTTCGCCAGCTGCGCCTCCTCGAGACTGGCGCCCGGATCGGGGAAGTAGGCGCACGAGTACATCATCCGTTCGTCCAGGAACGAAGCGAAGAGCTGGTTGCCGAGGTCGTAGTGGGCGGAGATGTTCTCCCTCGCCCGACTCCGAGTGCTCGCCGGTACCGCATGGGCTACCCGGTGCAGCAGTCCGCGCGGGCGGGCCACGGCGCCCCGGAGGCCGTCGAGTTCGCGCAGTTCGCGGGCAGCGATGCGGATCAGCGCGACGAGGTCGTCGGTATCCCAGGCCCCGTCGACATAGGCCTCGCCGAGGCCGAGGCTGCCGTGGAGGGGGCCGCGCCAGGCCGCCGGGTCGTTGACGGTGACAGTCGCCCTGAGGTCGGCGGCCGGGGGACCGAAGACGATCCGGCGGCCGCGGTCCACCACCTCCAGCCGGCCGGCCTCGAGGCGGCGTAGGACGGTCCGCACCGCGGCGCCGGAGACCCCGCCGCTCATGGCGAGACGATCCCCTCCGGGCGGGCGCTCTTCAGCTTCTTATCGAGTTCGTTGCTCGGCACCGATCTCTCCGTCTCGCCATCGGCGAGGACGCAAGCGTGGCGCTCTCCCCAGGAGATGTTATTCGTCGGTTCGACTCCGGTACCCGAATGGGGGGTGACTTTTCGCACTTGCGGCGGATCGCCATTACGGTGGATTGGTGGTCTTGGCCCCCTTCGTGACCGTCTCCAAGCCTGACGAGACAAGACCGGGTCCCGCCCCTTGAGCAAGCGCCCGGCGGGGGCGCTTGCGGGCATAGCCATGATCCTCCTCCTCGCGGCCCCAGCCGCGGCGGCGGACCGCTCGGCGGCAGCGCCGGTGCGCGACACGGTGATCTCCGGCCTGGGACCGGCCACGGCGCGGATCTCCTCGGCCGGGGAAGCAAACCGCTACACGATCAACGACGGCAGCGGCGCCACGATCGCGGTCGAAACAACCGTCGCCTGCGAACAGACCTGCACCGCCGCCAACCCGCAGGCGATCGCCGACCTGGTTGGCACCTTCATCCACGGCCCCGAGGTGACCCTGCTGACGGTGCAGCTGGTGACGCCTTTCCAGCTCGGCTTCGACTGCGGCTTCGACGCCGGGGCCTGTTACTACAGCAGCGAGAACAGGATCGTCATCAGCGGCAACGACGCGACCGCGCCGGACGGGGCCGACCGCGACTTCGTGCTGGCCCATGAGTACGGTCATCACGTCGCCCAGTACCGCGACCTGCCGGCACCCTTCCCGTCCGCGATCGACTTCGGGACCGAGCGCTGGGCGAGCGCCCACCGCGTCTGCGAGGGCACCCGTGACGGCAACTACTTCCCCGGCGGCGAGGCTGGGCACTACTACGACGACCCCGGCTAGGCCTTCGCCTAGGCATACGCGTACACCCGATTCCCCGAGGCGGCGGTGCGCTGGGCCTGGGCCCCATCGCTCAGGCCCAGCGCCGCCTCCCTGCGGGCGCTGCGGCTCGACGTGCTGCAGCCCTGGGTTGACCGCCACACCTACACGATCAGCGGCCGGGTGCCGCGGCGCGGCGCGATCGTGAAGACGATCCCGACCCCCCAGGACGGGATGGTCAGCGTCGGCCCAGTCGGCGACCGCGGCCGCGGCTACGAGGTGACGATCCACAACGACGCCGGCAAGCTGCTGCGCAGCTCCCGCCAGGGCGTCTCCTTCCGCCACCGCCTCGACTACACGGTCTGCGGCCAGACGAAGCTGCGGATCGCGGTGCGGCCGCTGGGCGACCCGGGCCGCAGGTTCACGCTGACCGTGCAACGGCCCTGAGACCAGGCGCCGCGCGAGCCCGGTCACTTAAACCCCCTCTGGGGGAGTTAAGTGCCCACCGTCGTCGCCAGCCGTCCCAGAGTCGTCGACTCGATTACGATATCGTCGCCGCCGGCGAGCCAGACG
>CAMPIP010000105.1 GCA_946886425.1 uncultured Actinomycetes bacterium | reverse complement strand
ACGCTGGCCGACGGGCGCGGCTGGGAGATGGTCTCTCCGGCTTTCAAGAACGGCGGCGAGATCGGGGGGCCCGGGGAGGTGGCCGGGGGCGGCGTCTTCCAGGCGGCGGCCGATGGCGAGGCGCTCACCTACAGCACCGCGGCCGCCTTCGGCTCCGAAGTCGCCGGGGCGCCGGTGGGCAGCCAGTACCTCGCCCGCAGGCAGTCGGGGTCCTGGTCGAACCAGGACATCGCGCTTCCGCTCTTCTCCGGCTCCTACGGCCTCGAGCCGCTCGGTGTGCCCTACCAGCTGTTCTCCCCCGACCTCGGCCTGGGGCTGGTGCTGAACGGCCGCCGCTGCCGCGGCGAAGGCGAATCCTGCCCGGTCGCGAATCCGCCGCTGCCGGGGACCGACGCGCCCAGCGGCTACCAGAACTACTACCTGCGCAACAGCGGAACCGGCGCCTACTCGGCGTTGCTGGGCGCCGCCGCGCTGGCGGTGTCGCCCCTCGGCCCCGCACAGTTCGGCGTCTTCGTCGCGGGGGCGTCCGCCGGGCTGGAGCAGGTCGTGCTCTCCACCTGCGCGGCGCTGACGCCGGACGCGACCGAAGCGCCGGGGCCGGATGGGTGCGATCCGCAGCTTCCCAACCTCTACCGCCGCTCGGCGGCCGGGTTGCAGCTGGTCAACCTGCTCCCGGCGGCTACCTCGGGCACGCCCGGGGCGACGCTCGCGGCGCAGGCGAGGGCGGTCTCGCCGAGCGGCGCGCGGGTCTACTGGGCGCTGGGGGGCAACCTCTACCTGCGCGAAGGCGCCACGACCAAGCAGGTCGACGGCGCGGTCGGGGGCGGGGGCACTTTCGAGACCGCCTCCGTGGACGGCTCGGTCGCCTTCTACGGCAAAGCGGGCCACCTCTACCGCTACCAGGCCGCGACCGGAGGCAGCACCGATCTGACCCCGGGGGGCGGCCTGCTCGGGGTCCTCGGGGCCGCCGACGACGGCAGCCGCGTCTACTACCGGACGAGCGACGGGCTCTTCCTCCGCGAAGGCGCCGCCACGATCGAGGTCGCTGCCGACGCCGACGCCTCCAACTACCCGCCGGGGACCGGGACCGCGAGGGTGAGCGCGGACGGGGGCCACCTCGCCTTCGTCTCGGCCGCGAGGCTGACCGGTTACGACAACGCCGACCTCCGCAGCGGCACCCCCGACGCCGAGGTCTACCTCTACGACGCCGGCCCGAGGAAGCTCCTCTGCGTCTCCTGCAACCCCACCAACGGCCGGCCGGCCGGACCCTCGACGCTGGCGCCGGCGACCCGCAACGGCGAGGGGGCCGAAGCGGTTCGCTCCTACCAGCCGCGCGCCCTCAGCGCCGACGGCGGCCGGGTCTATTTCGACTCCGCGGACGCGCTGGTCCTCCAGGACACCAACGCCGCCCCCGACGTCTACCAGTGGGAGGCCCAGGGGAGGGGATCCTGCGCCGCCGCGCCTGGATGCCTCTCGCTGATCTCCGACGGCAAGGGGGAAGCGGGCGGCTTCTTCGTCGACGCCTACAGCGACGGCGCCGATGTCTTAATCCGCACCCCCCGCTCGCTGGGCGCCGCCCACCCGGACGGGTTCGACCTCTCCGACGCCAGGGTCGGCGGCGGCCTCTCGGTCTCCCCGCGACCGCTTCCCTGCGCGGGCGACGCCTGCCAGAGCCTGCCGCCCGAACCGACGGACCCGACGATCAACACGACGGTCGTCGGCCCGCGCAATCCGGCGGTGCGCTTCTACGACACCAACCGCCGCAAGCCGCGCTATCACCGCCTTCGCAACCATGCCCGCAAAGGAACCGGCGGCGGGAAGCAGAAGCGGCACCGGGGCGGCCGCGACGGGCGGGGGGTGCGGCGGTGAGCCGGGCGGGCTCGGCGAGGGCCGGGTCGCTCCTGCTCGCGGCGCTGGCGGCGATCGCCCTCGGCGCGCCCGCGAAGGCCGCCGCCGCCCCCGGCGTCGGCTCCGGCTCCGTCGCCAACCTGCAGGGCGTCTCGGCGCTGCTGAAGTCGACCGTCGACCCGGAAGGGCTGGCGACCACCTACCGGTTCGAATACGTGGCGCAATCGACCTTCGAACTGGGCGGGTTTGCCGCCGCCGTCGCGACCCCGGACGAGAGCGCCGGAAGCGGCTCCGGTCCCCGTCCGGTCAGCGTCGCGGTCGCCGGCCTCTCCCCGGCCACCGAGTACCGCTTCCGGGTCCGGGCGACGAACGCCTCGGGGACCGTCACCGGGCCCGAGGCCAGCTTCGCCACCACCGCCGGCTTCGGGTTCCTCCCCGGCGCCGCCGGCTTCGCCGTCGAAGCGATCGCCGAAGGGGGCGCGGCGGCGACCCTCGCGGGGGCACATCCCTACCAGCTCAACTTCGATGTCGGCCTGCGCGAGGGCGGCGCGTTCGAGGGCCAGCCCGGCGTCTCCTTCCCCGACGGGGACCTCCGGGACCTCCGGATCGAACTGCCCCACGGCCTGCTGGAAAATCCCGCCGCCCTGCCAAAGTGCGGCGCCGTCCAGTTCAACACCCCGCGCCAGTCCCCCTTCGAAGCGAGCGAGTCCGGCGAGAGCTGCCCGGCCGTCACCCAGGTCGGCGTGGTCGAAGTCGGGACCAGCGTCGACGGCGGCGAGCCCCGCCGCTTCGGGGTCTTCAACCTGGCGCCCCCGCCGGGCGTTCCCTCGCGGATCGGGTTCGCCCCGTTCGGGGAGCAGATCGTGCTCAGCTCGAGGGTCCGGCGCAGCGAGGATGGCACTTACGGCCTCACCCTCGAAGCCACCGACCTGCCGCAGGGACTCGATCTGCGGAGCGTCTCGCTGACGCTCTGGGGTGTCCCCTGGGGGGTCAGCCACAACGGCGAACGCGGCAACTGCCTGAACGAGGCCGAGCCGGGCTTCCCCTGGGCCAAATGCTCGGTCGGTCCGCCGAGCGGCAACCCACCGCTCGCCTACCTGACCCTGCCCACCACCTGCGGCGAGCCGCTCGCGTTCACGGCCCGGGCGCGTGCCTGGCAGCAGGGCGGGGAGGTGGCGACGACCGCGGTCAACCGCGATGCCTCCGGCAACCCCGCCGCGCTCGAGGGCTGCGGCGGCCTGATCTTCGACCCGCACCCCGTCGGCAGGCTGACCGACAAGAAGGCCTCCTCGGCGACGGGCTTCAACTTCCAGCTGACGACCAATAACGAAGCCTTCCTGGAGCCCCGCTTCCGGGCGCAGTCGCAAGCCCGCAGGACGGTGGTGAGTCTGCCCGAGGGCGTCACCGTGAACCCCTCCGTCGGCGCCGGCCTCGGCGTCTGCACCCCAGCCGAGTACGCGCGCGAGACCGCCCGCTCGGCCGAGGGCGAAGGTTGCCCCAACGCCGCCAAGATCGGCAGCTTCAGGGTGGAGACGCCGCTCTTCGACGAGCGGATCGAGGGCGCCATCTACCTGGCCCAACCCGACGACCCCGGCACCTCGGCCCCCGGCGCGGAGAACCCCTTCGACTCGTTGCTGGCGATCTACCTGGTCGGCCGGGCGCCCGAACGCGGCGTCCTCGTGACGCTGCCCGGCAGGCTCGACCCGGACCCCGGGACCGGGCGCCTGACAGCGGTTTTCGACGACCTGCCGGAGCTGCCGTACACCAACCTCGAAATGAACTTCCGCGAAGGTCAACGGGCGCCGATGATCACGCCGTCGAGCTGCGGCACCCACTACACGCTGATCGAGATGACGCCGTGGGTGGGGACGGCGCAGACCGCGCGGGCAACCTCGGAATCCCAGATCGAGCGCGGCGTCGGCGGCGGTCCCTGCCCCGCCGCTGGGGCGCCGCCGTTCTCGCCCCAGGCCAGCGCCGGCGCGCTCAACTCGAACGCCGGCTCCTACACGCCCTACTTCGTCCACCTGACCAGGCAGGACACCGAACAGGAGATCACCTCCTACTCGCTGGAGCTGCCGCGGGGGATCAGCGGCAAGCTGGCGGGGATCCCGTTCTGCTCCGACGCGGCGATCGCGAGGGCGCGGACCAGGAGCGGGGCCGCCGAGACCGCCGATCCCTCCTGCCCGGCGGCGAGCCAGGTCGGCAGCGCGGTCTCCGGCTACGGGGTCGGCCCGGCGCTCACCTACGCCCCCGGGAAGATCTATCTGGCCGGGCCCTACCGCGGGGCGCCGCTCTCGCTGGCGATCGTCAACGCGGCCACGGTCGGGCCCTTCGACCTCGGCACGGTGGTAATCCGCGACGGCTTCTCGGTCAACTCCCGCACCGCCCAACTGGCGATCGACGCCAGGGCCTCGGACCGGATCCCCCACATCCTTGACGGCATCCCTCTCCACCTGCGCGACATCCGCGTTTACGTTGACCGCCCCGAGTTCGTCCGCAACCCGACCAGCTGCGAACCGGCACGGCTGGTCTCGACCCTGACCGGGTCCGGCGCCCGCTTCGACGACGCCGGCGACGACTCGACCGCGACGACCGCCGTCCACTTCCAGATGCTCAACTGCGGCACCCTCGACTATAGGCCGAAGCTGGGACTGAAGCTCCGCGGCGGGGTTCGCCGCGGCGACTACCCGTCGCTGCAGGCCGTCGTCCAGGGCCGGCCCGGCGACGCAAACCTGAAGGACTTCAACGTGACGATGCCGCACTCGCTGTTCCTCGCGCAGAACCACATCCGGGGGATCTGCACGATGGTGCAGTTCGAGGCGCAGCAGTGCCCCGCCAGCTCCGTCTACGGCCGGGCGACCGCGTTCACGCCGCTCTTCGACGAGCCGCTGCGGGGCGCCGTCTACCTGCGTTCGTCGAAGAACAGGCTGCCCGACCTCGTCGCCTCGCTCTACAGCGGCGCCGTCCACATCGTCGTCGAGGGGCGCATCGGCCCGGCACACGGGGGGATCAAGACCGAATTCACCGATCTTCCCGACGCCCCGCTGACGCGGTTCGTGATGGTCCTGCGCGGCGGCAGGCACGGGCTGCTGGAAAACTCGGCCAACGTCTGCAAGGTGCCGCCGTTCGCGACCGTACGGGCGATCGGGCAGAACAACCGCGGCGCGGCCTTCAGCTCCCAGCTCCGCGGCGAGCGTTGCCGCAAGCTGCGCAAGCGGAGCAAGCACCGCAAGGGCCACCGACGCGGCGCGGGCCATCGCAACGGGAACCGAGGCGGGCGATGAGCTCCGCGATCCGGAGAGCGGGGATGGTGCTGGCCGCCGTCGCGGCGGTGGCACTGTGCACGCCCTCGCCCGTCGCCGCCGCGAATCACCCGTTCCTCTTCTCCGTCTACCGGTTCGCGGAAAAACCCGGGCTCTTCGAGTACTTCGAAAACCCGTGCGGGCTGACGGTCGATGCCGGCGGCAACGTCTACGTCTCCGACTACTACCACGGCGACGTCGACGTCTTCACCTCCGGCGGCAGTCTGCTCACCCGCCTCCTCGACGTCGACCCGATCGACGGACCCTGCGGCCTGGCGGTCGCCTCCAGCGGCCGGTTGTTCGTCAACGACTACCACCGCCAGGTGCTGGGCTACACGCCGGCAGCCTTTCCGCTCGCGTCGAAAACCGCCTTCGGGGCGGGCGTGGCGATCGACGAGGCCGACCCGACCGGGGTCGCCTACGACCCCGTCGGCAACCGGGTCCTGGTCGACGACCGCACCTCGATCGCCATCCTCGACGCCACCGACGGCACGGAGCTGGGCCGGATCGGGGTCGGGACCCTGGAGGACGCCTATGGGGTCGCAATCTCCTCCTTCCCCGGCAGCGCGGGCTATGTGTATGTCGCCGAGGCGGCCGACGACACCGTCAAGGTCTTCGATCCGGCGGTGAGCCTGCAGACGCCGGTGATGTCGATCGACGGCCGCGGGACCCCGCAGGGCCACTTCCCGACCCTGAGCGATGCGGCGCTGGCGGTCGACGACTCCGATGGCCATCTCTACGTCGCCTACAACGCCCAGGGCGACCTCTACGAACACCCCCGCGCCTGGGTGGCCGAGTTCAACGCCGCCGGCGAGCACCGTGGGACCCTGGCGTCGCCGAGCCCGCTCTGGTTCGGTTCTCCCAGCGGGATCGCCGTCGACAATTCCGCCACCGCGACCCAGGGGCGGGTCTACGTGACCACCGGCAACTCGGAGATGGGATCGGCGGGAGGGTCGGAAAAGCTCGAAGAATCGGCGCTCTACGCCTTCGGTCCCGGTGTCGCCGGACAGCGGCTGGAGGTGACGACGGCCGGTGACGGCAGCGGCACGGTCGGTAGCGCTCCGGCGGGGATCGCCTGCCCCGGCGCCTGCGCCGCCGAATTCGACGCCGGCGCGCAGGTGACCCTGAACGCCGTGCCTGACCCCGGCTCCGTCTTTGCCGGCTGGAGTGGCGATTGCGCGGGGAGCGGAAAATGCACCGTGGCCCTGGGGGCGCCGGCGAGCGTCGGTGCCACCTTCGAGCCCGCCTCTTCGGTTGGAACCGCCAAGGCGCCGGCAGCCGCCTCGGCGTCGACCGGGAGTGCCGCTGGTTCGTCCGGCGCGCTGGGGGCGTCGGACGCGCCCGGCTCCACGGCGCCACCGGCCGCTCGTAGCCGGCGTCAGCACCGCCGGCTCGGGGGCAAGTCCCGGCACCGGCGGCACCGGCAAGCGAAATCAGGAGGCGGACGGCACCGGCAAGCGAGATCAGGAGGCGGACGTGGACTGGCACGCTAGCGGCAGGGGAATGGCGGCACTGATAGTGACCGCGGCGCTGTTGCTGTCGGGGTCTCTCGCGCGGGCCGAGATCGTGCAGAAGGGCGAGCTTCGCGTCGACGTGATCGGCAGTTTCGCCCCGCGGAAGCTCCCGCGCTCGCGGCCGGCCCCGATCTCGGTCAACGTCGGCGGGAGGATCCTGACCACCGACGGGACGATGCCGCCGCAGCTCGAGCAGCTGCGGATCGAGATCAACCGCGAGGGCCGGCTCGACGGCCAGGGCCTCCCGGTCTGCCCTGTCCACGCGATCCACCCCGCCTCGACCTCGCGGGCTCTGGCAGCCTGCCGCTCCTCGCTGGTCGGAGAAGGAACCTTCGCCGCCAAAGTCACTCTCTCCGGTCAGGACCCCTATCCGACGCAGGGAAGGCTGCTGGTCTTCAACGGCCGCAGGGGAGGGCGGCCGGTGCTGCTCGGCCAGATCTACGCCGAGCGGCCCTTCGCCAACTCCTTCGTCATCGTCTTCGCACAGAAGCGGATCTCGCGCGGCCCCTACGGGACCGAACTCGTCGCCGCGCTCCCCAAGGCGCTCGGCAGCTGGGGCAGCCTGACCGAGCTGACGATGACGCTTTCGCGCCGGTATGCCTACCGGGGAACGCGGCGCAGCTTCGTCAGCGCCGGCTGCCCGGCGCCGAAGGGGTTCGCCGGCGCCCCCTTCCCGCTCGCACGCACCTCCTTCGTCTTCGCCGACGGGAAGCGGCTCAGCTCCGTCCTCGTCCGCGACTGCAAGGTGCGGGGATGAGTCGCCGACTTGCGGCGGTAGCAGTGGCGGCGCTCATCTGTGTCGGGCCGCTGGCGCCCGACACTGGCGCGGTAGGCGGGCAGACCTTCAAGGGGAAGACGGCGCAGAAGTTCCGGATCCAGCTTTCCGTCGAGCCCGGCTCAGTGACGCTGGTGCGGGTGAAGGTCCGCTTGCGCTGCCTCGACGGCGGCGTCCTCTACGACGACCTCAGCGACTTCCAGTTCTCGCCGCTGCGCTCGCGCGGCCGCTTCGCGGATCTGCAGTACGGGACCACCGACGTAGTCC
>CAMPIP010000104.1 GCA_946886425.1 uncultured Actinomycetes bacterium | reverse complement strand
CCGAAGGGGACCAACTGGTTCTACACGCTCGGCTCGGCGACGCTCTTCGCCTTCATCGCCCAGGCCGTTACCGGCGTCTTCCTGGCGATGTTCTACGTCCCCTCGACGACCCAGGCCTACGCTTCGATCGCGCGGATCAACAACGAGGTCTTCCTCGGCCAGCTGGTCCACGGGATGCACAAATGGGGCGCCAGCGTGATGGTGATCCTGATCTTCCTGCACATGGGGCGCACCTTCTTCTTCGGTGCCTACAAGTACCCGCGCGAGCTCAACTGGGTGATCGGCGTGGTGTTGCTGATCCTGACCATGCTGATGGCCTTCACCGGCTACCTGCTGCCCTTCGACCAGCGTTCCTTCTGGGCCTCGGTCGTCGGCATCAACATCAACGGCACCGGCCCGGTCGTCGGCCCGTACCTGAGTGACTTCCTGCGCGCCGGCCCGGAGCTGGGGGCGACGACGCTCTCGCGCTTCTACGCGATCCACATGCTGCTGGTGCCAGGGGCGATCATCGCCCTGATCGGCGCCCACATGTACCTGGTGGTCAAGCTCGGCACCACGGCTCCGCCCTGGACCAAAATCAACAAACCGAAGGTCGCCACCCCCGTCTCCCAGCTCGATGCCGGCGCCAACGGCGACAGCCCCACCAACGGAGCTTCCCCGCACTCATGAAGCCGCAGGACAAGCAGGCATACCTCGAGGAATACGAGCTGCTGAAGAAGAAGGGCAAGCCCTTCTTCCCCTACGCGGTGCTGAAGGACTCGGCGATGGCGCTGATCGTCGTCGGCGTGATCATCGTCATGGCGGTCATCCTCGGGGCCGAGCAGGGCCCGAAGGCGGACCCGACCTCGACCACCTACGTGCCGCGTCCCGAGTGGTACTTCTTCTTCCTCTTCGAGGTCCTGCGCGTGATCAAGCCGCCGGAGCTGGTCCCGATCGCGACGATCGGGATCCCGACCATCTGCATGGTCCTGCTGCTGCTCCTGCCGTTCTACGACCGCGGCCCGGAGCGCCGCCCGGAGCGCCGCCCGATCGCGACCACGGCCGGGCTGCTGACGATCCTGGCGATGGGCTACCTGACCTACGCCGGCGCCGTCGCCGGCTCGCCGACCGAGATCGAGATGCACGTCAACCCGCAGTACGAGGCCGGCAAGGAGGTCGCCGCCGCGTCGGGCTGCCTGGCCTGCCACAAGATCGGCGAGAACGGAAACCACGGCCCCGGCCCGGAGCTCACCCACATCGGTCGGCAGATTCCGCGGGCGGCGATCCTGCGCTCGGTCGAAATCGGGCCGGGTATCATGCCCTCCTTCCGCGACTTGCCCGAAAAGAAGCTCAACGAGCTCGCCGATTTCCTCTCCTCACTCGACTAAGCCCTCCAGGGACTCTGCCCAGTTCGCGGGGCAGGTCAACCGCATGTTCGATCGCGTCGCGAGCCGCTACGACGCGCTCAACTCGGTGATGACCGCCGGGCTCCACCACCGCTGGCGCGAGCGGGCCGCCGAGCGGACCGAGCTGGAGCCGGGCGACTCCGCTCTCGACGTCTGCTGCGGGACCGGCGACTTCGCCCTGGAGCTGGCCGCCCAGGTGGCCCCGGGGGGGCGCGTGGTCGGCTCCGACTTCTCCGAGCCGATGCTCGACCTGGCCCGCGAGAAGGCGGCCGAGCGCGGGGTCGAGAACGTCCGCTTCGAGTGGGCGGACGCGCTGCAGCTGCCGTACGACGCCGGCCGCTTCGACGCCGTCACGGTCGGCTTCGGGGTCCGCAACCTCGCCGACCTCGACCGCGGCCTGCTGGAGATGGCCCGGGTCCTCAAGCCCGGCGGGCGCGCGGTGATCCTCGAGATCACCCAGCCGACCCGGCCGCCGCTCTCGTTTTTCTACTCGGTCTGGTTCGACCGGATCGCGCCTCTGCTGGGCAGGTTCTCCGACGATCCCGAGGCCTACTCCTACCTGCCGGAGTCGGTGCGCAGCTTTCCGAGCCCGCAGCGGCTGGCGGAGAAGATGGACCGGGCCGGCTTCGAGCGGATCCGCTACACGGTCCTCGCCGGCGGGATCATCTCGATCCACTCCGCCGTTCGCGGGTGACGCGGCACTCCGCCGTGCCGCCGCCGGTGACGGCGGTCCTGGACGCTTCGAGCCGCTGGCTGCCGGCCCGGTTGGGCGAGGTCGAGGAGCTGCTGCGCGGGTCGATCGCCGAGCACGGAGAGACCCTCGCCGCCGACGCGGGGGCAACCCTGGCCGCGGGGGGAAAGCGGATGCGGCCGATGCTCGTCCTGCTTTGCGCCGGCGCCGGCGGCGACGCGCGGGCGGTCCGGGCCGCCACCGCGACCGAGCTGGTCCACATGGCGACGCTCGTTCACGACGACGTCCTCGACGACGCGCCGCTGCGCCGCGGTCAGCCGACGGTTGCCGCCCTCGCCGGCCGCGACCGCGCCACCGCCACCGGCGATCTGCTGCTCTCGCGCGCCTTCGCCCTGCTCGCCGACAACGGCGACAGCCGCTCGGTCTCCCTGCTCGCGTCCGCCTCGGTAGCCCTCGCCCGGGGCGAGTTGGCCCAGCGCCACGACGCTTTCGACACCGGCATCTCCGAGCAGCGGTACCTCGAACGTTGCCGGCTGAAGACCGCTGCCCTGTTCGAATGCGCCTGTCTGCTCGGCCGCGACGAACCGGCCCTGGGGGAGTTCGGCGCCGAGATCGGACTCGCTTTCCAGCTGCTCGACGACGTGCTCGACGTCGCCGGTCCCGTCGAGCGGACCGGCAAGGCGCGGGGAACCGACCTGCTCGACGGCACCGTGACGCTGCCCCTGATCGAGGCCGCCGCCGCCGACCCGGACCTCCGCGCCCTCGACCTCCGCGCCCTCGACGCCGCCAGCGCCGCGGCGATCTGCGACCGGATCGCGGCCACCGGCGCGCTCGAGACGGTGCGGGGGCGAGCCCTGGAGATGGTGGCGGCGGCGAAACTGCGCCTCGCCGGCGGCGGCTTCGAGCCCGAACAGGCCGAGCTGCTCCGCCTGGTGGCTGACGGCGTAGTCCAGCGCTACAGCTGAGGCGGCGCGGTCAGCGGAAGTCGTCGGCGGCGATCAAATCGGCGTGAAGGCCGGTGACGAAGGCCTCGACCATGTCGACGAAGTTGGCGCGCTCCAGTTCCCGCAGCTCTTCGACAAGCTCGTCGGCGCCGATGTCGAGCTGCTCGTCGAAGGCGTCGATCTCGGTCTCGCCGTGGACGCTCTCGCAGGACCACTCGCACTCCGGGCAGCGCCGCCAGACCCGCCAGTGGGCACGGTCCCCAGCCTGCTCCCAGCAGGTCGGCTGAACCAGGCAGGAACCGCACTCCGGGCAGACGTGCAGCGCCGCCGGCGCCTGCTGGGTCTTGTCCTGACTGGGCTCCCTCATCTCCTTGCATATCGAACCCACTCCGGGCCGACTTGATCCGGAGTTTCGGGGCGGGCCGAGGACAAAACCCCACTACCGAGTATCTAAAAGCACAAATTGGGCGCTGGCCCGGCCGCTCTGGAGCCTCGTTACCATGGATGGATGCCCGGAAACATCGGCCCTCTCGAGATCGCCATCGTCCTGATCATCGCCCTGCTGGTCTTCGGCCCGAAGCGCCTACCGGAGCTCGGGCGCTCGCTTGGCAAGGGGATCCGCGAGTTCAAAGGCTCGATCTCCGGCGAGCACGACGACGAGGAGGACGAGAAGCGGCGACTGGCCGCCTCGGAGTCACACGGCACCGAGAAGAGCTCCGAGGCCGAGGCCGTCCGCAACAAGTCGGCCTGAGGCAAGCGCCGCGATGGCCCGCCGCGTCAAGGCGGTATCCCACGAGGATCGCCTCACCGTCGTCGAGCACCTCGACGAGCTCCGCGGCCGGCTGTTCGTCTGCATCGGCGTCTTCGTCGCCGCTCTCGCGGTCTGCTTCTGGCAGAACCAGGTGCTCCTCGAAGTGGCGTCCGGCCCGCTGCCCGACGACCACGACAAGCTGATCACCTTCGGCGTCACCGAGCCCTTCACGACGACGATCACGGTCGCCGTCTACGGCGCCCTGGTGCTCTGCCTGCCGCTCTTCCTGCACCAGCTCTACGCCTACGTCCTGCCCGCCTTCAGCAGCGCCGAGAAGCGGGTGATCCTGCCGCTGCTCCTGCTCTTCCCGTTTCTTTTCGTGGCCGGGCTGGCCTTCGCCTACTTCGTGGTGATGCCGGCCGCCGTCAACTTCCTGCTCAACTTCAACGACAGCCAGTTCAACATCCAGGTCCGGGCTCGCGATTACTACAGCTTCTTCGCGACCACCGAGATCGCCTGCGCGCTGATCTTTCAGCTGCCGCTGGCGATCCTCGCGGTTACCCGCCTCGGCATCGTCAGAGTCGAGCAGCTGACCGCCAACCGCCGCTACGCCTATCTGGCGATAGCCGTCCTCGCCGCCGCGCTCCCCGGGGTCGACCCGATCTCGATGCTGATCGAGATGGTGCCGCTGCTTGTTCTGTACGAGTTGAGTATCTTGCTCGCACGGGCCTTTGGGCGGCCGCGGCAGTCGGGAAGCATGGCGGAGCCCTCGACGTAGGAGCGAACTGGGCGGATGGCATCGAGCGGTGACGAGCGGCGGATGGTCTTCGACATCCGGGGACGGCGCAAGAACGTCGTCAGGGTCGTCTACGCGATCCTTGCCCTGCTGATGGGCGCCAGTCTCCTGCTCGTCGTCGGTCCCTTCAACCTCGGCGAAATCGTCAACAGCGGCAGTAGCAACGGCGCCAGCGACGCCTTCGTAGAACAGGCCGAAAGGGCCGAACAGAAGGTGAAGAAAGATCCGCAGAACCCGGACCTGCTGGCGAACCTGACCAAGTCCCGGATCAACGCCGGCAACGCGATGGTCGAATTCGACCCGGAAACCGGCGCCGCCGTGGTCACCCCGGAGGGGCGGGCCCAGCTCGAGCTCGGCAGCGAAGCGTGGGACAAATACCTGCGGGCAACCACCGAACCGAGCCCCGGTCTGGCCCAGTCCGTCGCCCGGACTCTCTTCACGCTGGCGGAAACCGCGCGCAACAACAACGAAATCAAAACCAATATCCAGGCCGCTCGAGACGCGCAGCGGATCGTCGCCCAGCAGCGTCCGAGCATCGGCACCCTGAGCACGCTGGCGACCTACCAGCTCTACGCCTTCGACTACGCGGGCGCCAAGCAATCCCAGAAAAAGGCGGAAGCCTTCGCGAACACCAAGTTCGAACGGGAAAACCTCGGCAACGAACTCGAGCAGACCGAAAAACGCGCCCGCGAATTCGAAAAATTCGACGGCGAAGTCAAGAAAGCGGAAAAGAAAGCGAAATCGGAAGGGCAGTCGATTCCCAACCCGCTCACCGGCGCCCCGTCCGTCGGCGGCTAGCTCCGTCGGCCCCGAGGGTCGCGGCGATCGCCGCGACGGCCCGGCGCAGTTCCCCCTCGCTCGGCAGGCCGTAACCGAGCACCAACCCCGGCGGTTGCCGCTGCTTCCGGGTGAAGACGCCTAGCCCGTTGACGTGGACCCCGGCAGCCGCCGACCCGGCAACGACCGCGTCCTCGTCGGCGCCGGGCGGGAGTTCGAGGACGAGGTGCAGGCCGGCGGCGATGCCGCGGACCCGCGTCGCGGGCAGCGCCGCCTCGAGGGCCTCGAGGAGGACCTGGCGCTTCTCGCGGTAGCGCTGCCGGGCGGCGCGCAGGTGGCGGTCGAAGGCGCCGCTGGAGATCAGCTCGGCGAGGGCCCACTCCTCGACCCGAGGCCCACCGCCGTCGGCGCCGGCCCGGGCGGTGATCGCGATCGCGACGTGCTCGGGCGGCAGGCAGAGCCAGCCCAGGCGCAGCGCCGGGGCGAGGGTCTTGGAAGCGCTGCCGGCGAGGACGACCACGTCGGGGGCGAGGCCCTGCAGGCTGCCGGCGGGACCGCGGTCGTAGCGCAGCTCCGCGTCGTAGTCGTCCTCGAGCACCAGCGCCCCGCGCTCGCGCGCCCACTCGACCAGCTGCCGCCGCCGCTCGGGGGCCAGAACGGCGCCGAGCGGCAGCGAGTGGGCGGGGGTGACGACGACGGCGTCGGCAGCCGAGGCGGCGAGGGCCCGGACGTCGATGCCGGCATCGTCGATCGAGATCGGGAGCACCTCGAGGCCCTCCGCTTCGATCGTCCAGCCGGCGACCGGATAGCCCGGGTCCTCGACGGCGACGCGCCGGCCGCCGCGGGCGCGCACCAGTTGGCAGAAGATCCGCAGCCCCTGCTGGTAGCCGGCGGTGACGACGATCCGGTTCGGGTCGGCGTCGGCGGCCCGGACGCGGCCGAGGTGCTCGGCGAGGGCGATCCGCAACTCGGTGGTCCCGGCCAGCTCGCCGTAGCTGAGGCGCTTGTCCGGCAGCTCGGCGAGGGCGCGGCGCAGCGCCCGGCCCCAGGCGCGGCGGGGGAACAGGGAGAGGTCGGGGGCGCCGGCGAAGAGGTCGATCCCGGCGACGGGTGGCGGCACCGGCTCGACGGGCTCGCTGGCGCTTCCCCGCCGCGCCGCCGGCGAGACCCGGGTGCCAGAGCCGCGGCGGGCGAGCAGGTAGCCCTCCGCCGCCAGCTGCTCGTAGACCTCGACGACGAGCCGGCGCGAGACCCCGAGCTCGCTCGCCAGGGCCCGCGAGGACGGCAGCCGCGTCCCTGGCCGCAGCCGGCCGGCGCGGATCGAGTCGCGCAGGCGGCTCTCCAGGCGAGCCCGGCGCCGACCACCGTCCCAGCGTGGGACGAGCAGCTCAGGCGACGCGGTCGGTAGAGAAGTGGAGCCCTCTTTAGGCATTGGATTGGACCTTACAAAGGTGCCACTTTGCCCATAACGTCCGTCGCCCCCAGACCAGGCAGAGGAGGTAGGACGATGTCGAGGATCGAGCCGCGCCAAGGAGCTTTCGGCGGCGCTGTCGCCCGCGGTGGCCGGATCGCCTACGGGCGCGAGATGAAGTCGGCCCGGGTCTACGCGCAGCACCCGCGGCTGATGCTGGACTACATGCGCTACAACCGCGCCGCCGAGCGCGGCAAGCGGGTGCCGAAGGTCCTCACCGAACTGGCGGTGCTGCGGGCGGCGACGCTGGTCGGCTGCGAGTTCTGCATGGACATCGGCTCCGAGTTCGCGCGCCGCTCCGGCCTCAGCGACGAGAAGCTGCTGGCGCTGTCGAGCGCGCACGAGTCGGGCCTGTTCAGCGAGGACGAGCTGTTGGTGATCGACCTGGCGACCGGGATGTCGGTGACCCCCGGTCAGGTGGACGACGAGCTGATGGCCCGGGTGCGCGAGCGCTTTGGGGTCAAGGGGACGCTGGAGCTGGTCCACATGATCGCCTGGGAGAACAACCGCGCCCGGGTCAACCTCGCCCTCGACATCGCCCCCGAGGGGTTTTCAGAGGGGAAGGCCTGCGCGGTGGCGGCGCCGGAGCCGCGGGCGATCGCCGCGTCCTGACGGCGAGGCCGGGTCCAGCGAGGATGGGCCGTGTTGGGCTCGAACCAACGACCTTGAGATTAAGAGTCTCCTGCTCTACCAACTGAGCTAACGGCCCGGGGAACGGCAAGTATAGGAAGCCGGCGGCCTTGGGCGGAAGGCGGCCGGCTACCGGACGCCGCAGGCCTTTTCGACGCTGCCGTCGATGATCGTGCCGTCGGCGAAGGTGAAGCGGCCGTGGGTATCGAGGACGCCGTCGGAGCAGCGGGCGGCGACGTAGCTGCGGTTGCGGTTGGGCCCGAAGCGGCGACCGATGTCGACTTCGACGCGGCTGATCGCGCCGAGCCCGCCGGCGATCGGCGGCGGGTCGAGGGTGACCCGGTAGCGGAATCGCCCCGGCCGCCGTTCGATCGGGGCGACGATCATGTAGGTCTCGACCTGGGGGAAGCTGGTGCGGGCGTGGAG
>CAMPIP010000103.1 GCA_946886425.1 uncultured Actinomycetes bacterium | reverse complement strand
GCCCCCTCGCCTACCTGCGGCTCCACTACGGGCACCGCGGCCGCGGCGGCAACTACTCGGAGGCCGAGCTGGACGGCTGGGGGCGGCGGATCGCCGCCTGGCGCGCGCGGCGACCGGCCTACGCCTACCTCAACAACGACTGGAAGGGATACGCCCCGGCCAACGCCCGCTACCTGATGCGGGGCTTGTCCGCCGGCGGCGACGGGTAGCCGTGGGCATGGCCACCAAGTCCGAGGCCGGGAGTGCCGCCGAGTTCGTGCCGGCCAGCCGCTCCCTCCCCCGCCTCCGCGAGGCGGCCGCCGAGTGCCGCGGCTGCCCGCTCTGGGCCGACGCCACGCAGACGGTCTTCGGCGCCGGCTCGAAGAAGGCGAAGCTGATGCTGGTCGGCGAGCAACCCGGCGACCGCGAGGACCGCGAGGGCGAGCCGTTCGTCGGCCCTGCCGGCGGCGTCCTCACCCGCGCCCTGGAGGGCGCCGACATCGACTCGGACGCGGTCTACGTGACCAACGCGGTCAAGCACTTCAAGTGGCGGCCGCGCGGCAAGCGCCGCCTCCACCAGACGCCGCGGGCCGGCGAGGTCGAGGCCTGCAAGCCG
The DNA here is from genome assembly GCA_946886425.1 of uncultured Actinomycetes bacterium. Next base: position 7,604 of record CAMPIP010000103.1, on the reverse strand, counting down.
TGGCTCGAGGCCGAGCTGGAGGCGGTCCGCCCAACCGGCCTGATCGCCCTCGGCTCGACCGCCGCCAAGGCCCTGTTCGGCAGCTCCGTCCGCGTCACCCGCGACCGCGGCCGCCTGCTCGAGTCGCCGCTGGCCCCGATCGCGGCGCTGACCATGCACCCCTCGGCAATCCTGCGCCTGCGCGACCACGACGAGCGCGAGGACGCCCTCGCGGCCCTCGTCGACGACCTCCGCCTGGTCGCCGCCGCTGTCAGCGACTGCGCTGCTTGACCCGCTTGCGAGTGGTGTCCCAGGCGGTCAGAAACGGCATCGGGTCGATCGGGGCGCCGCCGCCGTAGTAGGCGCCTTCCCAGACCTCGAAGTGAAGGTGGCAGCCGGAGGCGTTGCCGGTGTCGCCGACGAAGCCGAGCGGGTAGCCGGCCGGGACCTGCTGGCCGACCGCGACCGAGGCCGGTTCGCGCATGTGCATGTAGGCGAAGTCGAGCGTCGAGCCGTCGACGTCGATCACCGCGTAGTTGCCGGCCCGGGGGTGGTATTTGACGAAGCGGACCCGCCCCGCCTGGGCGGCGACCAGCGGCGTCCCGCAGCGGGCGCCGACGTCGACCCCCTGGTGGCCGCGGCCGTCGCCCATCCCCGCCCAGTACTGGTGCGGCCCGCGGACCGGGAAGACCAGCCGCGAGGTCTCCACCGTCGGCGACGCGGCGCTGGCCGGCGCGGCGCTGGGCGGCGGCGCGATGCCGAGCCCGCCTTCGCCAGCCTGGGCCGGGGACGCGGAGATCGCGGTGGCGGCGACGAAAGCAAGCATCGCCAGCGGCGCGAGGGCCAGCTTCCGAAGGCTTCGACTGCGTGAACCGAGCAACGAACATCCTCTCTTTCCGGAGCCGGCGGGGTTAGCTGTCGGGCTCGCGCTGAAAGAGCTGCGCTACGGACACATCTGTCCGATTCGCCCCTGGGGAGTGGTCTCCCCGGTGGTTCCCCCGCTCCCTCGGTCAGCGACGGAGGGATTAGGCAGGTTTCGGTCAGCGGCGGAGTATAGGCAGCCGGGAAGCCGCTGCCAGGTCGGGGGGCCCGCTCGGGGGGGGTCAGACGCCGAGCGCGTAGCTCAACGCCAGCATCACCGCCGCGCCGAAGGCGATGCCGGCGCTCGGACCCTCCCGGTGCCGCCCCGCGTAGGCAGAGGGCAGCAGCTCGACCACGATCAGGGCCAGCATCGCCCCTGCCGCGAAGGCGAAGGAGAACGGCAGCAGCCCGCTCACCTCCTCGACGGCGAGGAAGGCGATCAGGGCGCCGACCGGCTGCGGGGCGCTGGTCGCGACCGCGGCCCAGAACTGCCGCATCCGCCCGAAGCCGGCCTCCTGCATCGGGATCGCCACGCTGGTCCCCTCGGGGATATTCTGGACCGCGATCGCGACGATCACGAACAGGCTCAGGCCGGCCCGTTCGGAGGCGAAGGCGGTGCCGATCGCCAGGCCCTCCGGCAGGCTGTGGACGAGCAGGACCAGGAAGACCAGCGCCGAGGTCCGCGCCCCGGGGCCGCTGCGTCCCATGAACCCGTGCTCAGGCTCGAAGCGTCGACTGGCCACGAGGAGGAAGGCGACGCCGATCGCGAACCCGGCGGCCACCGACGCGAACGACCCTTCTTCGCCGGCGGGGATCAGCAGCCCGGCGACGGCGGCGACCCCCATCACGCCGGCGGCGAGCCCGAGCAGGAACGGCGTCGCCCGCTCGGTGCGCGAGCCGAACAGGAAAACCGGGACGGCGCCCAGCCCGGTCGCTACAGCGGTCGCCGAGGCGGCCAGGAGGAGGACGACGACGTCCGGCACCTAGTCCGCCCCGAGGAAGTCGCCGGCCGCCATCGCACCGGAATCATCTCGACTCGGCTGGCGTCGCCCCGTCGGGCCGACTCCCTGCCTGAGGCCCGCCGGGAAGGCCGCGCTGCGCGGCGACCCGCTCGAAGGCGTCTACCACCGCGGGATCGAACTGTGTGCCGGTGCTCCGGCGCAGCTCTTCGAGGGCGCGCGAGGGACGCATCGCGACGCTGTAGGGACGCTCTGTGATCATCGCCGCGTAGGCCTCGCAGACGGACACGACCCGCGAGCCGAGCGGGATCTGATCACCGCACAGGGAGTCGGGGTAGCCGCTGCCGTCCCAGCGCTCGCCGCTGGAGCGAACCAGGCGCGCGACCGGCACGAGCGCCGCCGCCGAGGCGATGATCCGCTCGCCGATCAGGGTGTGCTGGCGGACGAACTCCCACTCGGAATCCTCCAGCGGGCCCGGCTTGTTGAGGATCGCGTCGGGGATCGCCATCTTCCCGGTCTCGTGCAGCTGGGCGGCACGGTAGGTCTCGTCGCGCTGCTCGGCCTCCATCCCCAGCTCCTCGGCGACCGCTAGCGCCAGCTCGCCGACGTCGACGGCCTGCTCGGCCAGCTCGGGTTGCCGTTCGCGGAGCGCCATCAGCAGCACGTCGCGCGACTGCGAACCGGCCGAGGTCCGCTCGCCGACCTTGTTCGCGTACATCCGGCGGTCGGCGAGCTGCATCGCCTCCTTCATGGAGCCGGCCTCGCTCGGCAAGAGGACGCTGCCCTGGGAAGCGGTTACCGAGAAGCCCTCGCCGCGCTCGGACAGCGCGGCCCCGGCGCCGGCGATGATCGCGTCCACCTCCGCCGCCGTGCACTCGACCAGGAGGCAGAACTCGTCGCCGCCGAGCCGGTAGGCCCGGCCCCGCGACGCCGAGAAGCTCTCCAGCCGCCCCCCCAGCCGTTCCAGCAGGGCGTCGCCGGCCGGGTGGCCGAAGGTGTCGTTGTAGAGCTTGAAGCCGTCGAGGTCGAACAGGACGAGGAGCCGCAGGGACCCGGTTGCCGCCGGCCGCGAGATCGCGCTCTCCAGGTCGAGCATCAACGCCCTGCGGTTGGGCAGTCCGGTCAGCTCGTCGGTGCGCGACTCCTGCACCCTCGTGCGGAGTTCCCCTTGGCTCTCACGCAGCGAGAGGACCAACCGCACGACGACCGCGAGCAGGGTGAACAGCGAGATCACCGCCGCCGCGGTGGGGGCGGTGGTGAACCGTTCGGCCGCCTGGATGCAGATCGCGACCAGGGCCGCGGTGGCCGGGATGGCGATGATCCGGACCGCCCGCGACCGCACCGGCTCCCTGGTCCCCGGCTCGATCCAGGCCGCGCAGGCCACCAGCAGGACGCCGCACGGCCAGCCGGCGTCGAGAATCGCGCCTTCGACGTAGGTCCCGTTGGCGGACTGCAGCAGGTAGACGCCGTCGGAAATGGCGAGCAGCAGCAGGCCGACGCCGAGCACCGCCCAGCTGCGGCCGGGCCGCCAGCCGGTGAACGAGGCGGCGGTCGCCACCATCGTCAGCAGGGCCAGGTCGGCGATCGGGTAGGCCAGGTTGGTGGCGACGGCGAGCGTCTGCCCTTCGCTCGAGGCGTCGACGATCGGCCCGAGGGCGAGCGCCGCCGCCAACGCGGCGACGGCGGACCCAACGATCGCGCCGTCCAGCCAGCGGGCGACCGGAAAGGCCCCGATCCTCGCCCGCAGGAGGGCGATCAGGGCCGCGTAGGCGAACGGATAAAAGGCGAGATAGGCGCCGTCGGCGGGAGAGGGGATCGGTACCGACGCCTGCCCGGCGAGCACCGCCGCGTAATAGATTTCCCCGCCGGTGTAGAGCAGCAGGCCGACGCCGAGCAGCGCCCAGGCGACCCGCTCGCGGCGGACCAGCGCGGCCCGCAGCAGGCAGGCCGCGGCGCTGGTCGCGATCAGGGCGTTGTAGACCCAGATGTTGAAGAGCGTGTCGGTACGCGAGCCGCCAAACCCGACCGAGACGTGCGCGGTGAAGGCGACGAGCAGGCAGAGGGCAAGGAGGCCGCCGAGAAGGACGGCCCCGCGCTCACGCTTGCTCAATCCGGACACCACGAATCCAAGATCGGAATCTTGGCCGCCAACCTTGACCGTTGAACGGGGCAGCCAGGACTCGAACCTGGAATCGCCGGTTTTGGAGACCGGTGCCTTAGCCAGTTGGGCCACTGCCCCCGAGGCCGGATCGTAACGCCGCGGGATCGTTGGATCATTTCTGGCCAATCAGGATTCGATCGGCTAGCTTGCCTCGCGGAGCATGGTGCGGGCAGGGGTGGCCGCGCCAGACGGGGTCAGGTGGTGCGGTGATGTCGGGGGACAAATCCGCATCCACCTGCCCCCGCTCCGCCTGCCCTTTGGCGCGAAAGTTTTTGCGCCTTTCGTCACACGTTATAACGTGTGACGAAGCGGCCTCTGCCCTGCCGAACTTCCCCCCCGACACTCAGGGCAGAGGCCGCTCCTACCTCCGCTGCTCAGTCAGTTGTCCCGACGCCGCTCGATTCGCAGCGCCAGGTCGCCGAGCCCGACCTCGAGGCCGTCGACGAGCCGGATCAGGGTCGCGAAGGTGGGATTCGAAATTCCCCGCTCCAGCTCGCTGATCCGCTGGAACGGCACCTTCATGCGGTCGGCCAGCTCCTCGTGGGTCAGCGAGGCCTCCTCGCGCAGCTCTTCGATCGCTTCTCCGAGGGCTCGGTGATTGGGCGATCGGGGTGTGCTCCTTCGGCGGGGAGGCATGGCATAAGCAGCCTTCCCGGGGAGGAACAGCGTTGTTAACCGTTATAGCGTGAAACAGCGGTGCAGCCCAAACTTTGCCGCCGAGATGCGGGCGGAGGGACTTGAACCCCCACGGGCCGAAGCCCACCAGGACCTAAACCTGGCGCGTCTGCCAATTCCGCCACGCCCGCGTGGCGCCCTCGAAACGGGGCTTAACGCGCGGCAAATGCCACCACGTCACCGGTTGATTCTATGATCGTGCCGTGGCGGTTGGAGAGGTCAGGCCTGGCTACGAACTGTGGCGGCCGAATCGGGAGAAGGCTGGGTCGGTCACGACCAAGTTCGTGATCGTGCTGCTGCTTGCCGCCACGGCGGTGATCACGGCCCTGATCACGGTCGGCGGCTGGTCGCTGCTGAAAGGTGGCGGCGGCATGGGAATCGTCTGCGCGATCTACGCGATCCTCTACGCCTTCTTCGCCTTCCTCGTCGCCCGCTGGAACCGCGGCATCCTGCCGGTCGCCGCGGCCCTCTCGACGATCCTGGCGATCTTCTGCGCGGTCGGCGCCGAAAGCTGGTTCGCCCGCGACAAGGCCGGCTTCGACGAAGCGGCGCTCTCCTCGTCGCTGATCGGGGCCCTGGTCGTGATCCTCGGCATCCTCCAGATCGTCGTCGTGGTCGCCGCCTTCTACGGCTTCAGCCAGAACTGGCACGTCGAGGAGGAGCGCCTGATCGGGTCCAGCGAGGACTACGGCGCCGGCGCCTCGCCGCAGCCCGCCTGACGAGTCCGCGCTTTCGCTCGCATAGCGAGATCAAGAGCGGACTCGCGATACCGGAGGTGGGACTCGAACCCACAAGCCCGTAAGGGCAATCGATTTTGAGTCGATCGCGTATGCCAATTCCGCCACTCCGGCGCGGGTCCCGAACCATAGAGGCGGGCAGCCTGGCTCGCCGGCCAAGCGGCGACTAGACTGCGCGCGGGCATGCGGGTGCACCACCTCAACTGCGGGAGCTTCTGCCCTCACGGGGCGCGCCTGATCGAAGGTCGCGGCGGGCTCCTGAGCACCGCCCACATCGTCTGCCACTGCCTGGCGATCGAGGGCGCCGATGGCGTCGTCCTCGTCGACACCGGCTTCGGCGCTGACGATGCCCGGAACCCGAAGCAGCTGGGGCAGCCGTTCCGGGCCCTGATGGCGCCAAAGCCGACGCTGGAGGAGACGGCGCTCCACCGGCTCGAAAAGCTCGGCTTCGTCGCCGGCGACGTCAAGCACGTCGTCACCACCCACCTCGACCTCGACCACACCGGCGGCCTGCCGGACTTCCCCGAGGCCGAGGTCCACGTCTTCGCCAGCGAGCTGGAGGCGGCGACGAACCCGAAGCTGAACGAGAAGGCCCGGTACGTCGCCAAGCACTGGCGGCACGGCCCGCGCTGGGTCGAGCACCGGGCCGAGGAGGGCGGCGAGGCCTGGTTCGGCTTCGAGAGCGTCCAGATCCTCCCCGGCTTCGAGACCGAGGTGCTGCTGGTGCCGATGGCCGGGCACTCGCGCGGCCACACCGGCGTCGCGGTCCACAACGGCGAGGGCTGGCTGCTGCACTGCGGCGACGCCTACTTCAACCACGGCGAGATCGAGACGCCGCCCAGCTGCCCGCCGGCGTTGAGCTTCTACCAGCGCATCCTCGCCGCCGACAACGGCGCCCGCGCCGCCAACACCGAGCGGCTGCGCGAGCTGGCGACGGGCCACGGCGACGAGGTCACCCTGTTCTGCTCGCACGACCCGCGCGAGCTCGAGCGCGAGCAGGACCGCGCCGCCGCAACCGCCGCCGCGTGAACGCCACCATCCCGGAGAAGCTCTGGGAGCCGCCGGCGGCGATGGTCGAGCGGGCCCGCCTGACCGAGTTCAGGCGCTGGCTGCGCAGCGAGCGCGGCCTCGATTTCGACGACTATCGCGACCTCTGGCAGTGGTCGGTCGATGACCTCGACGGCTTCTGGCGGGCGATCTGGGACTTCTTCGACGTCCAGGCCGACGGCGACCCCTCCCCCGTGCTCGGCTCGCGGGAGATGCCGGGCGCCCGCTGGTTCCCGAACACCTCGCTCAACTACGCCGAGCACGTCTTCGCCGGCAAGGACGACGCCGCCACGGCGATCATCCACGCCTCCGAGCTGCGCCAGCTCTCAGAGCTCTCCTGGGGCGAGCTGCGCGCCCGGGTCGCCGCCTGCGCGGCGGGCCTGCGCGGGCTCGGGGTCGAGCGCGGCGACCGCGTCGTCGCCTACCTGCCGAACATCCCCGAGGCGATCGTCGCCTTCCTCGCCGCCGCCTCGATCGGCGCCGTCTGGTCCTCCTGCTCGCCCGATTTCGGCGCCGCCAGCGTCGTCGACCGCTTCGCCCAGATCGAGCCCAAGGTCCTCTTCGCGGTCGACGGCTACCGCTACGGCGGCAAGGACTTCGACCGCCGCGACACCGTCGCCGCCCTGCAGGAGGCGATGCCGAGCCTGGAGCGGACCGTGGTGCTGCCCTACCTCGACCCCACCCCGAACCTGGCGCCACTGCGCGACGCGCAGACCTGGGGCGAGCTGTTGGCCGCCGGCGAGGGCGGCAACCTGCGCTTCGAGCGCGTCCCCTTCGATCACCCGCTCTGGGTCCTCTACTCCTCCGGGACGACCGGGCTGCCGAAGGCGATCGTCCAGGGCCAGGGCGGGATCCTCCTCGAGCACCTCAAGAAGCTCCACCTCCACGTCGACGCCCACCCCGGCGACCGCCTCTTCTGGTTCACCACGACCGGCTGGATGATGTGGAACTTCCTCGTCTCCGGGCTACTCACCGAGGCGGCGATCGTCCTCTACGACGGCAACCCGGGCCACCCCGACATGGGCGTGCTCTGGGAGCTGGCCGACGAGGCCGGGGTGACGATGTTCGGCACCTCCGCCGCCTACATCTCCGCCTGCATGAAGGCCGGAGTCGAGCCGGGAGCCGGGCGCGACCTCAGCCGCCTCGGCGCCGTCGGCTCGACCGGCTCGCCACTCTCGCCCGAGG
>CAMPIP010000102.1 GCA_946886425.1 uncultured Actinomycetes bacterium | reverse complement strand
GCCCTGGCGCGGGCCCGCACCGCCACCTCGCTGCCGCCGGAGAGTCCGGCTCGGATCGCGGCGGCCCGGCTCTGGCCGGTCGCGGTGACGGCGATCGCGGCCGGGGTCCTCGGTGTCTTCTTCCCCGGCGTCGCCGCGATCGGCGCCGGCTACGCCCTGATCGTCTCGCTCGCCTGGCACACCCGCGAGGCGGCGGTGCTGGCGATCGAGCAGCGCGACGGCACCAAGTTCTACGTGGTCCCCAACTCGGCCCTGCGGCCGATCGAGCTGGTGCGGGCGCCGGGCCTGCGCAGCGACCTCTTGCGGCTCGATGAAGGACGTTAATGTTTGATATCTAGTACATAGCGGCTTATATTGCTCGGTGTATGGAACATAAGGCTGCCCCACAGCAGGTACGACGCGCGCTCCGCGAGACCGGTGAGAACATCTCCGCCTGGCGCAAGCTGCGCGGCCTCACGCAGGCCCAGCTCGCCGACCGCGCGGGAATCGGCCGCAACACGCTCCATCGGCTGGAAAGCGGTGACGGCGGCGTCAGCTCCGAGAACCTGATGCGGGTCCTGCGGGCACTCGGGATCCTGACTCAGCTCTCAGGCGCGCTCGATCCGTACGAGTCCGACGTCGGGCGGCTGCGCTCCGAGCAGCGCCTTCCGACCCGTGTGCGGCCGCGGCGACTGCGGGCCGAGTAGCGGTGGCCGACCGCCACGTCGAGGTCTTCGTCGAGCTTGGCGGTGTGGACGTCCGGGCCGGCGATCTCTGGTCGCACCGGCGCCGGGGACGGGAATCGGCGACCTTCTCCTACGCGACCTCCTATCTGGAGCGATCGGACGCGTACGAGCTCGACCCCGCCCTTCCCCTCGTCGACGGCCAGCTGCAAACCGCCGCCGAGCAGGCGCTCTTCGGAGCCTTCACCGACTGCGCCCCCGACCGCTGGGGACGGACCTTGGTCAAACGGGCCGAGCGACGCCGGGTCGAAGCGGCGAACGAAACCGCCCGCAGCCTCGGCGAGATCGAGTACCTGCTGGGGGTCCGCGACGACATGCGGCAGGGCGCCCTCCGCTTCCGCGATCCCGAGTCCCGGGCGTTCCTGACAGAGGAGAGCTCCGGGGTCCCCCGCCTGATCGCTTTGCCGCGCCTCCTGGCGGCGTCCGAACGCGAGCAGCGCGGCGAGGTCAGGGACGCCGACCTGGAGGATCTCCTCAGGGGCGGCAGCTCCCTCGGCGGCGCCCGTCCCAAGGCTCACGTCGTCGATGACGACGGTCGCGCCGCCATCGCGAAGTTCCCCTCCCCCGCGGACGACTGGGACGTGATGCGCTGGGAGGCGGTGGCCCTCGCCCTCGCCCTCGAGGCCGGGATATCGGTGCCCCGCTCGCGGCTCCTCGATGTCGGCGGCAGGGCGGTCCTGTTGCTCCACCGGTTCGACCGCACGGCTACGGGGGACCGACTTGGTTACGTGAGCGCGATGACGATGCTCGAAGCCGAGGACGGGAGCCCCGGCAGCTACCTGGAGATCGCCGAGGCGATCGAAACCCGCTCCGCCGCGACCAGCGACGAGCTGGCTCAACTCTGGCGGCGAGTCGCGTTCTCGGTCCTGATCTCCAACACCGACGACCACCTGCGTAACCACGGCTTCCTGCGCGAGTCGACGGCGGGCTGGTCCCTGGCGCCGGCGTTCGATCTCAACCCGGAGCCGGGCCCTGGGTCAAAGCGGCTCAGCACGACGATCGGCTTCGGCGACGACGGCGCCCGGATCGACCTCCTGCTTGGCGTCGCCGCGGACTTCCGGCTAAACGCGGAGATGGCAGGGCGGATCCTGGGCGAGGTCGGGGCGGCTACGGCACGCTGGCGCGAGGTTGCTGCTGACCACGGCCTCGGGCCCCGGGCAATCGAGGAGATGGCGCCGGCCTTCGAACACGAGCAAGCCGAGTTGGTCAGGAGCCGAGCAACGCCTTGAACTCGCGCCAGCCGCGGGTGTTGGCGACGTCCGCCGCGGTCAGCCAGGCGCGGCGGGCGGTCGCCACGGCGTAGGCCATGTTGTCGAGGGTGTCGACGCCGTGGGCGTCGGTATTGAGGACGATCGAGACGCCGGCTTCGCGCGCGAGGCGGGCGTGGTGCTCGGAGAGGTCGCGGCGGTTGGGGTTGCCGTTGATCTCGATCATCGTGCCGGTCCGGGCCGCCGCCGCAGCGACCATCTCGACGTCGATCCCATAGGGCTCGCGGCGGCCGATCAGCCGCCCGGTCAGGTGGCCGATGCAGTCGACGTTGGGGTTCTCGATCGCCTCCAGGACCCGTCCCGTCATCTCCTTTTCGGAGATCGAGAAGGAGGTGTGAACCGAGGCGACGACCCAGTCGAGCGCTTCGACCAGGTCGTCGGGGTAGTCGAGGCCGCCGTCGAGGCCGATGTTGATCTCCGAGCCGGCGAGGAGGCGGAAGCCCTTGCTGTCCTTGCCCTGGCCCTCGTTCCACTCGCGGACCTCCTCGATCCGTTCCCAGAGCCGCTCGGCGGTGACGTGGTCGCCGAAGCCGTGGCTGGCCGAGTGGTCGGTGATCGCCAGATAGGCGTAGCCGCGCGCCCGCGCCGCCTCGGCCATCTCCTCGAGCGTGTTGCGGCCATCGGAGAGAGTCGTGTGGGAGTGCAGGTCGCCCCTGACGTCGGTCAGCTCGATCAGGTCCGGCAGCTCGCCGGTGCGCGCCGCCTTCAGCTCGCCGCGGTTCTCGCGCAGCTCCGGCTCGACGTAGGCGTAGCCGAGGCGTTCGTAGACGGCCGCCTCATCGGCGCAGAGCTCGACCTCGCCGCTCTCCGTCTCGGTGATGCCGTGCTCGGAGACCGAGAGGCCGCGGGCGACCGCTTCTTCGCGCAGCTGCACGTTGTGGGCCTTGGCGCCGGTGAAGTGCTGGAGGAGGTTGCCGAAGGCCGCCGGGGCGACGATCCGCAGGTCGACGGAGATGCCGTTGTGGGTCTGGGCGCGTACGCCGCTGGCGCTGGGGGTGCCGGCCGCGGCGATCAGCGGGTGGCTGGCGAGATGCTCGGCGAGCGCCGCCGGCTCCTCGGCGGTGGCGATGATGTCGATGTCCTTGCAGGTCTCGGCCCAGCGGCGGACCGAGCCGGCGACCTCGACCTTGTTGGCGGCCGGGTGCTCGCGGAGGGCGTCGGCGAGCTCGTGGGCGATCGGGCGGACCGCCGAGAGCAGCAGCCGGCCGGGGCCCTCGCCCGGCTCGCCGAGCCGCTCCAGGGACGCCAACACGTTTTCCTCCGCTTTCGGGCCGAGACCCTTGACGTCGCGGATCCTTTCGGCTTCGGCCGCCGCTTTGAGGTCCTCCATCGAGGCGATGCCGAGCTCGTCGAAGAGGCGGCGGGCGGTTTTGGAGCCGACGCCGGGGACGCGGGTGACCTCGATCAGCGTCGGCGGGAACTTCGCCTTCAGCTTCACCGCGGCGGGGATCTCGCCGGTCTCGAGCAGGGCGAGGATCTTTTCGGCGAGCGTCTTGCCGACGCCCGGGATCTCGGTGGCGCGGCCCTCGCGGGCCAGCTCGGCGACCGAGACCGGGCTCTCGCGGATCGCCTTGGCGGCGGTCCCGTAGGCGAGCACCCGGTATTTGACGGCGCCGTCGAGCTCGTAGAGCACCCCAAGCTCGTCGAGGGCGGCGGCGATCTCGGCGTTGGTCACGTCCGCAAACTTACCCGGGAGGCGGGCGCGTCTTGAAGCCGCGTTTCGGTTGCCGAAATAGCATCGGGCCGATGCGCGAGTCGACGAGGGGGCCGGCCTGGCTGATCCTGCCCACCTACAACGAGGCCGAGAACATCGAAGCCTTCGTCGCGGCGGTCCTCGAGAAGCTGCCGGGCTCGGCGCGGGTGCTGATCGTCGACGACGGCTCGCCGGACGGGACCGGCGCGATCGCCGACCGGCTCGCCGCCGGGCAGGAGCGCGTCGCGGTCCTGCACCGCGACCGCAAGGAAGGGATCGGCCCCGCCTACATCGCCGGCTTCCGGGAAGCCCTGGCGGCCGGCGCCGGCCTGGTCCTGGAGATGGACTCCGACTTCTCGCATGACCCCGCCTACCTGCCGCGGCTGCTGGAGGCTTCGGGGCGGGCCGACCTGGTGCTCGGCTCCCGGTACGTAGACGGCGGCGGCGTCAGCGACTGGGGGCCGCTGCGACGGGCGATCAGCCGCGGCGGCAGCGTCTACGCCCGGGCGGTGCTCGGCCTCGACGTCCAGGACCTGACCGGCGGCTTCAAGTGCTTCCGCCGCGAGGTCCTGGAGGCGATCGACCTCGACGCGGTCCAGGCCCGCGGTTACGGGTTCCAGGTCGAGATGACCTACCGGGCGGTGCGGCTCGGCTTCCGGGTCGTCGAGGTGCCGATTGTTTTCCGCGACCGCCGAGCGGGAAGCTCGAAGATGGACGGCGCTATCGTCGCCGAGGCGGCCTGGCGGGTGCCCTTGCTGCGCTGGCGCCATCGCGACCGTTCGAAAATGCCTTAAACCTGATCGGAAAAGCGCTATACTTTCTGAAGTATTGACCCAGCTAACCTCGATTTCGGGAGAGCGATAGCCAGTGACCGGGAAACTGACGGACGTAACCGACGCCAACTTCAAAGCTGAGGTCCTCGACGCCGACGGCCCGGTGCTCGTCGACTTCTGGGCCCCCTGGTGCGGTCCGTGCCGCGTCGTCCACCCGGTGCTCGAGGAGATCGACGCCGAGCGCGACGACCTCAAAATCGTCAGCATCAACGTCGACGAGAACCAGCAGACGGCGGCCAACTACGAGGTTCTCTCGATCCCGACGATGATCCTCTTCAAGGACGGCGCGATCGCCAAGAAAGTCGTCGGGGCGATGCCGAAGCGCCGCCTCGAGGCCGAGCTGGAGCCGGCGCTCGCGTAACGCGAGCGCCGCTTCGCCAAGAGCGATGCCGTTCGTAGAGGTCCACTGGTTCGAGGGCCGCAGCGACGAGCAGAAGGCGGAGATCGCCAAACGGATCCAGGAGGCACTGACCGAGGTGGCCGGCGCCTCCCCCGATCACTGCTGGGTGAAGTTCTCCGACTCCTCGAAGAGCGATTTCGTCATCGGCGAGACCTCTAGCTGAGGAGCGCCGCGGCGAGTGCCGCGAGGATGCCCGCAATGAGGGTGAGGTGCAGGGCGTAGAGGCGGCTGTTCATCGTGTCGAAGCGCGCCTCCATGCCTTCGAAGCGCTTGTCGACTTTGTCGAACTGTTTGTCGATCTTGTCGAACTGCCTATCGACTTGCTCGAAGCGCCTGTCGACCTCGTCGAAGCGCCAATCGACTTTGGCCTCGAGCTGATCGATCCGTTCGTCGGTGCGGCTCTTCTCCATGACAGACATTCAAGCACCGTAACTCTCTGTCTGCAATCGATCAAGGCAAGAAAGCGTCGGCTTGGCGACTTCTTTGCGCCGGAAGCGCAACCGCGAGGCTCAGACCAGGCCGGCCTTCTCGAGGCCCCGCTCGATGCCCGGGGCGAGGGTGCGGGCGAAGGTGGCGCTGAGGTGGCTGCGGTCGCGGTAGACGAGGGCGTTGCCGATCACCGCCCGGCAGATCTCGCCGGGGCAGATCTCGGAGGTGACGTCGACGAGGTGGGCGCCGGGGGCCCTCTCGGCGGCGCGGGCGTCGAATTCGTCGCCTTCGTCGCGGATCCGCTGGAAGCTGCAGGCGGGGAGGTTCTGGAGCTGGCGTGAGACGCAGCTGGGCACGTCGGTGCCGGCTTTGGGCGGGTCCTTGAGGACGGCGGTGCGCAGACCGGCGCGGTCGAAGCGATCCAGGGTGGCCAGGTAGCCCTCCTCGAGGGCCCTTGCCCGGTCGGTCCCGCTCAGTTCCTCGCCGTCGTCGTCCAGCGGGGTGTAGTCGGTGGCGCTGCTGACCAGCACCGTCGCCGAGCTGCCGGCGGCTTCGATCTGACGCAGCGAGTCCTGCCGCCAGGCCTCGCACTCGGTGTACTCGCGGCCGCTGGTTTCGCTGCGGACGGCGACCTCGGCGGGGGTGCATTCGGACTTGGTCAGGGCGACCAGCCTCCAGTCGTGGGCGCTGGCGATCTTGCGGATCGCCGGGAAGTACTGCATGGCGTGGGAGTCGCCGAAGAGGAAGACGGTTCGCTCCGAGTCGGGGTCGCCGTAGACGCAGGGCTGGGCGACGGTGCTGCCGAGCCCGGCCAGGCAGCCATCTTCGTACATCTGCGAGCGGTCCTCGCGGGCGCGCAGCGGGTTCGGCCGGACCGCGTCGGCGGTCTGCTGGGGGAGCGGCTGCCGGTCAAGGGCGAGAGCGCCGGGGACGTCGCCGATCGGCGCCGTCCGCAGGCTCGGCTGCAGTGAGGAGAGCAGGACGCCGCCGAGCGCCGCCGCCGCCACGCAGCCGAGACCGAGCGCCAGGGCCGGGCGAGGCAGGGCGAGGCCGCGGGCGTGGCGGACCGGGTTCTCGAGCAGGTGGTGGGAAGCAACCGCGGGGAGCAGCGAGACGGCGATCGCGGCGAGGCCGGCGAGCGGGCTCAACGCTCCCCAGAGCCCCACCGCGAAGACGACGACCGGCCAGTGCCAGAGATACCAGGAGTAGGAGATGCGGCCGACGTAGCGGACCGGCGCCAGCGAGAGCAGGCGGGCGGGAGCCGCGCGGCCTCCGGGCGCGGTGCCGGCGAGGATCAGGGCGGCGACGCCGAGGGTCGGGACCAGCGCCGCCAGGCCCGGGAAGGCGGTCCGCTCGTCGAAGGCGAAGGCGGCGATCACGACCCCGGCGAGGCCGGCCCAGCCGAGCGCGGCGGCGGCCGCGCCGCGCAGGCGGGTGGCGCCCAGCAGCGCCAGGACGGCGCCGAGGGCGAGCTCCCAGGCGCGACCGAAGGTCGAGAAGTAGGCGGCCTTGGGCTCGCTGCCGGTCAGGTAGACGCCGTAGGCGAGCGAGGCGATCCCAACCGCGGCGACCGCGACCCAGATGGCGCGGCGGGGCGAGACGGCGCGGCGGCCGGCCAGCCAGCCGACCCCGCCCAGCAGCAGCGGCCAGACGAGGTAGAACTGCTCCTCGATCGCCAGCGACCAGAGGTGCTGGACGGGGCTCGGTTCCAGCCCCTGGGAGAAGTAGTCGACCGACTGGGCCGCGAAGTGCCAGTTGGCGACGTAGAGGGACGAGCTGACCACGTCGCCCGAAACTTCCTCGCCGCGGACCGGCGAGAGCAGCAGCAGCGAGAGCCCGACGACGACGAGCAGGACGAGGACCAGCACCGGCAGCAGCCGCCGGGCACGGCGGGCGTAGAAGTCGACCAGGGAGATGCCGCCGCTCCGCTCCAGCTCGCGCAGCAGCAGGCCGGTGATCAGGAAACCGGAGATGACGAAGAAGACGTCGACGCCGACGTAGCCGCCGGCCATGAACGGCAGACCGGCATGGCAGAGCAGGACCGCGGCGATCGCGACGGCCCGGAGGCCCTCGACGTCCGGCCGAAAGCCGCGAGAGCTTGACTGCCGGTCGGACGGCATCGGGAAGACTCTAGAGAGGCGGCTTGCCCGGCCCTTCGGCACGCGCCGCCAGCCAGGCGAAGGCGCCCTCGAGCAGCCGCGGGCGGAGCCGCTCGGTGGCGTGGCCGCCGGCGGCAAGCCAGAGGTGGACGCGGGGGAACTTGGCCGCGAACTCCGCGTTCATCGTCGCCGGGACGACGGCGTCGGCGCGGCCCTGGAGGACGAGCAGCGGGCGGCGGGCCGGCCGGCGCACCGGCGAGAGGCGGCGACGGGCCGTTTCGTCGGCGCCGATCGCCTCGTAGAAGTCGGGACCGTAGGTGGCGAGCGGCCACTCCCAGCCGACCAGATCGGAGACCGGCGCCTTGGCGACGGCGGCGCGGACCAGCCCGTCGCCGGCGAGGATCGCCGCGAGCGTGCCGCCCGCCGAGGTCCCGTAGGCGTAGAGGCGCCCGCGGAAGCGTTCGCCGAGCCGCCGCGCTTCGGCGCGGGCGGCGAGGACGGCGGCGGGCAGGTCGCCCAGCGGGTAGGCGAGGTAGTGCGGGACGAAACCGGCCGCTTCGGCCGGCCCGCGGGTGAGGGCTTCGAAGCTGGGGTCGTCGTAGAGGAAAGAGCCGCCGTGGATCAGCAACAGGTGCGAGGCGAGGGGCTGGGACGGCTCGACCGTCGAGGGCGGTTCCGCGGCAGCCCGAGGCGCCAACAGCAACGAGAGCAGCAGGAGCGCCGCGAGAGCGACGCCGTCAGGACGGAATGCGAGCTTCGGTCCGATAGACCCCAACAACTCCCCAGCGGCGTCGAGGTTTCGGCGGCACCGAGCTAGGAGCGGGTGACCGCGATGGTCAGGTCGCGGTCTTCGATGCGGGCGCCGGCGCCGGTTGTGGCGTCGTAGGCGACGGCGGTCGCGAGGACCTCGCCGGTGAGGTAGGCCTCGTTTTCGCGCAGGGCGATGAACGAGCCTTTGAGGC
>CAMPIP010000101.1 GCA_946886425.1 uncultured Actinomycetes bacterium | reverse complement strand
CCGGAAGGCCGTGCCGCTCGGCGACCGCCCGGACCTCGGCCTTGGTCATCTCGGTGAGCGGGAAGGAGAGCCGGCCGAGCAGCTCGGTCGGCAGCGCCGCCAGCATGTAGCTCTGGTCCTTGGCCGGGTCGGCGCCGGAGACCAGCAGCGGCCCCTCCTCGTCCTCGACGATCCCGGCGTAGTGGCCGGTGATCAACCGCGTCGCCCCGAGCCGCTCGGCGAGGTCGAGCATCGCCGCGAGCCGCACCTCGCCGTTGCAGAGGATGCAGGGGTTGGGAGTGACACCGGCCGTGTAGCCGTCGACGAAGCGGGCGACGACGCGGCGGCGGAATTCCTCCTCGAGGTCGAGCGTGAAGTGCGGGATGCCGAGCGAGTGGGCGAGACCGCGGGCGCCCAGCACCGCCTCCGGTGAGCAGCAGGCCTTGGTCCCGTCGGTCTCCGGGTCGGCCCAGAGCTTGACCGTGATCCCGACCACCTCCAGCCCGCGCTCGCGCTCGAGCAGGGCGGCGACGGCGCTGTCGACACCGCCGGACATGGCGACGGCGACGCGCTCGCCGGGCTCGGCGGCGAGGGGCAGATCAGACGCGGCGGCACGCTGGAGCGCGCGGTGCAGTGCGTCGGCGGCGAGCTGGGCGGCGTGGCGCTTGGCGGGGATCAGGCCGCCAAGGGAGTCGGCGACGTCGTCGATCGAGATCAGCGCCGCGTCCAATACGGGCGCCCCGTCGACCATCTCGGCCACCGCCGCGGTCGCGGCGCGCGTCGCCCCGCAGCCCTCGGTGTCGAAGCTGACCTTGGCGATCCGGCCGTCCTCGACGGTCAGCGAGACGCGCGAGTAGTCGCCGCAGGCGGCGCCCCCGGCGGCCCCGGTGAAGGCGCCATCGACCGCCGGCCCGAGCCGGGTCCCGTCCTCGAAGTAATGCTCGAACAGATCTCGATCCACAGGTCAAGGGTAGGCGGTACGTCCTAGGAGGGATTGGCGAAACCCCCGCACGCGTCCGGCGGCGGCGGACGCGGCGCGGTTCGGCGTCCTCGGTCGGCCAAATAGCTCTGCTATTCGGCCTTCCTGCGTCCTTGTCCCGCTTGGTCCGGCGCTCGCCGGCCCGCGCACCCGGGTTTCGCCAATCCCTCCTAGTAGCCGCACTCGGAAGCGGCCTGGGCGCGGGCGCTCAGGCACCACCGAGAGCGTCGCGCAAGTCCACCACGACGGCCTCCGGTTCATCGCGCAGCTGCCACCAGGTCACCCGCGACGTCCGCCAGCCTTCGGCGAGGAGTTCGCGGTCGCGCCGCTTGTCGCTCTCGACGGCAACTTCCCGCCCATGGACCGCCTGCCCGTCCAGCTCCAGCGCCAGCCGCTCGCGCGGCCAGAGGCAGTCGACCTCGATGAACCGCCCACGCAGCCAGAGGTCGGCGTTGAGCCGCGGCCTCGGCAACCCGTGCGCGTCGAGCAGCGCCACGAAGTCCTCCTCGAAGTCGTTCCGGGTCACCCCACCCGGCTCTTCCGACCGCAGCAGCGCCCGCAGCGCCGCCGCCCCCGGCCGCCCCGGATAGCGCTCCAACAGCTGGGGCACCGAGACCCGGCTGGTCAGCCGCCGCACTTCCATCTCGTTCCAGGCCCGCTCCAGCTCCCGCGGCCTCGCCGACCCCGCGAGATCGAAGACGGTGCGCGCCACGCAGGTCACCGGGATTCGGTCGACCACCTCGATCTCGTCCTCCGCCAGCGCCCCTCGGTGCACGGTCATGCCGGGCGCCCCACGGTGCGCGGTTGGCCTCGTCAGCTCGGGGAGAGCTGACGGCGCCGAGATGAGGCGCCAGAGCTGACCGGCAGCCCTGTGGCTCAACACCGCGGATCGTCCACAGGCGAGCACCGCCGCCAACCACCTTGCCTCCTGGCTGATGACGCGGTGCCCGACCGCATACACGCCGCGATGGAGTGGATGCAGCTGGCCCCGGGCAAGCCGACGGTCTATCGCGCTCCTCGCGACACCGCGATCGAGCAGCTGCGTCCGGGCCACCACCCCATGCTGCAGCTCCGCAAGCTCCGCCAGCACCCCATCGACTCCAAGCCTCCCGTCCTCCCGCCCGCTCCGACCGTGCGCGATGCGTTTGCTTCGCATGTGAGGGCAAATGCAGCTCGCACCATCGGGACGAACGCGGCTAGCGTCGGGCATGCGACCCAGGCTGACGGGCGGCGGCGCATTTGTGGTGCGCAGCGTGTGCCGAGTTCGTCAACTCGGAAGCAAACAAGGCTCCAGCCCGCCGTTACCGCCTCTGGCTTTGATCCCTTCAAGTGAAGGTGGGTGCCTGCTCCCGGGCCCAAGGGACCAAGGAGACGGTGGCTCCCGCGCCGTTTGTGTTGGGTCAAACGGTGAGACGGCTCTCGTACGGGCTCGAGCCTTGGCCGAACCGTAGCACTGCGGCCAGGGCGCCAGCGGGCGCCGCGGCCCGCGCTTAATACTCGTCCAGGTCGAGGTTGGAGAGGAGCAGCTCGGCCTCGCTCCAACTGTCCGGCGGGACCCGCAGGGCGATGTCGCCGAGGCCGAAGCGGTCGAGCGGCCAGTCGGCGGTCAGGACCGCCTCGATCCCGGCCTCGATCAGGGCCTGGTGCCAGGCCCGCGCGGTCCGCACGTCGCCGAAGTCGCGGACGACCTCCCAGGAGTCGTAGCCGGGATCGTCGACGAGGACCGGGGTTTGGCCGGGACCGGGAGCCGAGCGCCAGCGCCGTGGCATCCAGTCCCGCAGGCCCATCAGTGCCCCGGCAGTTTGCGCTCGTGGAGGCTGACGCCGAGCTCGCGCAGCTGCGCGGTCTCGACCGGGGCCGGGGCGCCGGTCAGCAGGTCGAAGCCGGATGCGGTCTTCGGGAAGGCGATCACGTCACGGATGGTCTCAGCCCCGCAGAGGCGCTGCACGATCCGGTCGACGCCGTAGGCGATGCCGCCGTGCGGCGGCGCCCCGAAGCGGAGCGCCTCGAGCAGGAACCCGAAGCGGGCCTCGGCCTCCTCGGCGTCGATCCCCAGCGCCGCGAAGACCGCCTGCTGGGTCTCGGCGTCGTGGATACGGATCGAGCCGCCGCCGAGCTCCTGGCCGTTCCAGACGACGTCGTAGGCCTGGGCCCGCGCCGCGCCCGGGTTCTCGGGGTCGAACTCGCCGGCCGGGGCCGTGAACGGGTGGTGCAGCGAATCCCAGCGCCGCTCCTCCTCGTTCCACTCCATCAAAGGCCAATCGACGATCCAGGCCAGCTGGTGGTCGTCGGGGTCGATCAGGCCGAACTTTTCGGCCAGGTCGATGCGCATCTGACCCAGCACCGTGTCGGTGACCTTGCGCTGGTCGGCGACCAACAGCAGCAGGTCGCCCTCCTCGGCCCCCAGCCGGGCGTTGAGGTCGGCCAGCTCGGCCTCGCTGAGGAACTTCGCGGTCGGCGAGCGCCAGCCGTCGCCCTCGCGGAAGGCCCAGACCAGGCCCTTGGCGCCGAGCTCCTGGGCGCGGGAGATCAGGCCGTCGAGCTCGGAGCGCGGCATCTCGCGCTTGCCGGCGTTGAGGCCGCGGATCGATCCGCCACCGTCGAGCACCGAGCGGAAGACCTTGAACTCGGTCTCGCGCAGGGCGTCGCCGAGGTCGACCAGCTCGAGGCCGAAGCGCAGGTCCGGGCGGTCGGTTCCGTAGCGGTCCATCGCCTCGTCGTAGCCCATCCGCCGCATCGGCAGCTCGACCTCGGGGCCGCCGACCGCCGCGAAGACGTGGCTCAACAACCGCTCGTTTACGTCAAGCAGGTCCTCGACCTCGACGAAGGACATCTCGACGTCGAGCTGGGTGAACTCGGCCTGGCGGTCGGCCCGGGTCGACTCGTCGCGGAAGCAGCGCGCCACCTGGTAGTAGCGCTCGAACCCGGCCACCATCAGCAGCTGCTTGAAGAGCTGCGGCGACTGCGGCAGCGCGTAGAAGGAGCCGTGCTGAAGGCGGCTGGGGACGAGGAAGTCGCGGGCGCCCTCCGGGGTCGAACGCGTCAGCACCGGGGTCTCGACGTCGAGGAAGCCCTCACCGTCGAGGAACTCGCGCATCGCCCGGGTGACCCGGTGGCGCAGCATCAGCGCCTCGCGCATCGGCTCCCGGCGCAGGTCGAGGTAGCGATAGCGGAGCCGGGCGTCCTCGCCGACCTCGCCGGAGAAGCCCTCGACCTGGAAGGGCGGCGTCTCGGCGTCGGCGAGCAGATCGGCGGCGGCGACGCTGAGCTCGACCGCGCCGGTCGGCAGCTCCGGGTTGACGGTCTCCTCGGAGCGCCGCACCACGGTGCCGCTGGCGCTGAGCACGTCCTCGGCGCGCAGTTTGTGGGCCAGCTCGAAAGCCTCGCCGGAGGTGTCCGGGTGGAAGACCAGCTGGACGATCCCGGTCCGGTCGCGAAGGTCGATGAAGATCAGGCCGCCGTGGTCGCGGCGGCGGTTGACCCAGCCGGCGACCCGCACCTCGGAATCGACCCGGTCCGGCAGCACCTGGCCGCACCAGATGTCGCGGAACCCGTTGGCGCTCAGCGGCGGCGCCGCACTCTCCCCCGCACCGCGCGCGGCGGCCTCGCTCTCGCTCACGATTCCCCTCCAGTCATCTCGTCGACAAGGTTGGCGGTATCGGCCGGGCGCTGCTCGCCGCTGGCCATGTCGCGCAGCTGGGCGCTGCCGTCCGCCTCGAGGATCAGCACCTGGCGGGCGCCGATCCGATTGGCGTGCTTGAGCTGGCCCTTGAGGCCGCGGCCGGCCAGGTCGATCTCAGCCGAGAGGCCGGCGTGGCGCAGCTCGGTGGCCAGCGCCATCGCCCGCTGCCGCTGCGACGGGTCGGCGATCGCGACGAAGGCGTCGCGGCCGGCCGGCTCGCCCTCCTCGTCGATCGCCAGCAGGATCCGCTCGATCCCGGCCGCCCAGCCGATCGCCGGCGTCGCCGGGCCGCCGAGCTGCTCGACCAGGCCGTCGTAGCGGCCGCCGCCGCCGACCTCCGACTGGGCCCCGAGCCGGTCGCAGACGAAGGAAAAGATCGTCCGCGTGTAGTAATCGAGACCGCGGACCAGGGTCGGGTCGACGGCGTAGCCGATCCCGGCCGCGTCGAGCAGCGCCCGGACCTCGGCGAAGTGCTCGGCGTCCTCGCCCTCGAGCCGCTCGACGATCGTCGGTGCGCTCACCATCACCCCCCGCGTCCCCTCGTCGTCGGCATCGAAGGCGCGCAGCGGGTTGACGTCGATCCGCTCGCGCACGTCGGTGGACAGGTCGCCCTCGTGGGCGTGCAGGTGCGCTTTCAGCTCCTCCAGGTAGGCGCGCCGAGAGTCGAGCGAGCCGAGGCTGCCGAGCCGCAGCTCCACCCCGGGGACGCCGAGCTCGCCGAGCAGGTCGGAGAGCAACATGATCGTCTCCGCGTCGGCCAGCGGCGAGGCGGTGCCGATGCACTCGACCCCGAGCTGGTGGAACTGCCGGTAGCGGCCCGCCTGCGGGCGCTCGTGGCGGAAGAAGGGGCCGAGGTAGGAGAGCTTCACCGGCTGCGCCAGCTTGTGCATGCCGTGCTCGACGTAGGCGCGGCAGATCGGCGCCGTTCCCTCGGGACGCAGGGTGAGGCTGCGCTCGCCCTTGTCCTCGAAGGTGAACATCTCCTTGCGGACGATGTCGGTCGACTTGCCGACGCCGCGTTCGAACAGCTCGGTGTCCTCGAAGGCCGGGGTCGCGATCGGCTCGTAGCCGGCGCGGGCGAAGATCGCCGCCGCGGTCGCCTGCAGGCGGGCCCGAGCGCGCCCCATCCTGGGCAGTACGTCGAAGGTCCCGCGCGGCGCCTGGTACTTGCTGGCCATCGCGGCGACCTTACTTACCGCCCGCGCAACGCGCCTAGCGCGCCAGCGAGGCGAGGAAGGGGTTGGAGGCGCGCTCGGCGCCGAGCGTCGTCAGGCCCATGTGGCCGGGGTGGACGACGGTCTCGTCGGAGTGGCCCTCGAGCAGGGTCGCGATCGACCGCATCAGGGTCGGGCCGTCGCCGCCGGGCAGGTCGACGCGGCCGACCGAGCCCTGGAACAGCACGTCGCCGGAAAAGATCGCCTCCTCGCCCCGCACCGAGTAAGTGACGTGGCCGGGGCTATGGCCCGGGGTGAAGATGACGTCCAGCTCGAGGCCGGCCAGCGAGAGGGTCTCGCCGCCGGCGACGGTCTCGTCGGCGTCGTAGCTCTCGTAGGGGCCGAAGCCGTCCCAGGGGACGAAGGCCATGATGTCGGCGAGGATCGGGACCTCGATCCGCGGGCAGTAGACCGGCGCCCCGGTTGCCGCCGCCACCGGCGCCACCGCGCCGATGTGGTCGAAGTGACAGTGGGTGAGGAGGATCGCCTCGACCTCTCCTCCCATCTGCTCGACGGTGGCGAGGATCCGCTCCGATTCCTCGCCGGGGTCGACGATCAGCATCCGCTCGCCACCCTGGGGGCGGACGAGGAAGCAGTTCTCGGCAATGGCGCCGACCGTCAGCATCTCGACGTCGAGCGCCATGACGTTAACTCCCTCCCGCTCGCATCCGCTGCCGCTCGCGCCGCCGCCAGAGGGTCATGTCGATGAAGTAGCCGGCCGGGATGTAGAAGGCGAGCATGAAGGCGCCGAGCGCCAGCGAGACGCCAACCGGGCGTTTGAAGATCAGTAGCAGCAGCACCGCGAAGACCACCGCGGCGAACAGGCCGCGGGTGATCGAGCCGCGCCAGGTCGGCGGCAACTCGCCCCTGGCGGCGGGTTTGCGGTTGCTGCGGGCGCGCGCTTTGGCCTCCTCGCGGCTGCGAGGACGACCGGCGCGGCGCTTGGCGTCGATGCTGCCGCCCTGGGTGCCGCGGCGCTTGCGTTGGCGCTTCTTCTTCGTCTGAGCCATGCCCGTGAATTTAGCCGCTCGCCGCCGTCAGCCGCCGCTCGATCACGTGGCGCTCGGGGTCGAAGCCGCGCATCGGCACGTCGGCCGGGTAGCCGGCCAGGGCCGCCTCCGGGACCAGGCCGACCAGCTCCGCCTCGACCGGCCGGGCGCCGAGCGGCGACGCCAGGTCGCGGACCCGCTCGACGACCGCGCCGAGCGGCACCGCCAGCGGGTCGTGGACGTTGGTCGAGATCTGGCCGCGTCCGTTGGAGAGGACCAGCCCGATCGCCCGCACCCCGCGCAGCCCGTCGCCGGACTCGCGCAGGCCGGCGGCGACCGCGCGGGCCAGCTCCAGGTCGCCGCTGTCGAGCTCGACGTTGAAGGCGGCCAGGGGAGGCCGGGCCGTGACCAGGGTGGCGCCGGCGCTGCGGTGCGGCAGCTGCGGGCCGAAGTCGGGTCGCAGCTCGCCGGACTCCATCCGCAACCACAGCTCGCTGAGGCCGCCGTTGCGGAAGTAGGCGCGCTCGCCGCGGTCGGGACGGCGGGCCAGCTCGCCGTAGAGGAAGACGGGAACGCCGAGGCTGCCGAGCTGGGTGGCCGCGGCCACCGCCTCGGCCCGGGCCACCTCGCGGTCGGCCGGGTCGATCCAGACGAGCGGGCAGACGTCGAGGGCGCCGATCGCGGGGTGGGCGCCCTCGTAGACGCCCATGTCGATCGTCTCCAGCGCCTCCTCGGCGCCGGCGAGCAGCGATTCGACCAGCGGCCCGGGCCGGCCGGCGAGGGTGAAGACGGTGCGGCTGTGGTCGGCGTCGGAGTGGCGGTCGAGCAGGGCGGCGCCGCGGCTGAAGGCGGCCTCGAGCCGGGCCAGCCGATCCCGGTCGCGGCCCTCGGAGACGTTCGGAACCGCGAGCAGCTCGGGCATGGCGCCCAGGCTAGAGCAGCAGCTCGCCGCCGCTGAGGATCGTGCGGCCGTCGATCTCGACCGTCGGTTCGAGGATCACGCAGTCGAGGTGGACCGGGACCTGGACGGTGCCGCCGATCGCGGCCGAGGCGCCGAAGGCGACGTGGGCGGTGCCGAGGATCTTCTCGTCCTCGAGGATGTTGCCGGTCAGAATCGCCTCGTCGTTGGTGCCGATCCCGAGCTCGGCGACGTTGGTGCCGTCCTTGCCGTGGGCGGTGAGCAGTCCCATCAGCGTCTCGCCGTCGCTGCCGGTGGCGGCGGTCAGGTGGCCGCCCTCGACGGTCAGCGAAACCGGCGTGTCGAGCAGGCCGACGCCGGCGATCGAGCCGTCGATGACGAGCGTGCCCTCGCCGGTCCCCTCGACCGGCGCGATGAAGCCCTCGCCGCAGGGCAGGTTGCCGAACGCACCGCGGGTGCCGAGTTCGCCGCCGTCGGCGATCGCCATCCGCCCTTCGAGGCCGAGCCGCAGGTCGCTGCCATGGGCGCAGGTGATGCGCGCCTCCGAGGCCTCGTTCATCAGTTCCGCGACCGCCCAGCCGAGCCGCCGCGTCTCCTCCAGATCGCCGTTCATCAACCGCGCCAGCATCTCCTCGGTGACGCCAGGCAGCGAGCCGATCCGGGCGCCGGCTTCGCTGGCCAGCTTGCGGGCCGCGGTGTGCGAGAGCGACTGGATCGTAGCCGCCAGGACCACGTCCGCCGTCTCCATCGCC
>CAMPIP010000100.1 GCA_946886425.1 uncultured Actinomycetes bacterium | reverse complement strand
GGCGAGGGGGCCGACCGGGGCGGCGTCGGGCAGGGGGCGGCGCTTGTCGTCGCCGATCGCCAGCGAGGCGCCGCGCTCCTCGAGGAGCTCCCGGACCGGCTTCGCGAACCAGCTCGGGTGGCGGAACTCGAAGCAGTGCTCGGCGCGGGGCAGCGCGTCGAGCGCGGCGGCGAGCAGGTCGTCGTCGCGGTGGAAGTTCTCCGGCAGCTGCCAGAGCACCGGGCCCAGGCGCCGGCCCCGCCGCAGCGGCTCGAGCGGCTCCCAGAAGCGGGCGACCCCGTCGGCGATGTCGGCGAGCCGCTTGACGTGGGTCAGGTAGCGGCTCGCCTTGACCGCGAAGAGGAAGTCGCCGGGGACCTGCTCGACCCACGCCGCGACGGTCGATTCCTTCGGGAGCCGGTAGAAGGTCGCGTTGACCTCGACCGTGTCGAAGACCTCGGCGTAGCGCTCCAGCCAGCGCCGCCGCGGCAGCCCCTCGGGATAGAGGCCGCCGCGCCAGTCGTCGTAGCTCCAGCCCGAGCAGCCGATCCGGACCCGCCGCTTCGCCATGGGTTGTGCCTACCCCCTTCAGGTGGCTGCCACGCCGGTCCGTCCGAGCGGAGCGCAACCATCGCGGCATGTGGCAGGTCACCGTCTTCTGTTCGAGCTGCGCCGAGGAGCGCGATGTCGTCGTCGAGAGCCTCGACGACGTCGAGCGCGAGGTCTGCGCGTGCGGCTACAGCTTCGTGACGCTGGCGGTGGCGAGCTTCGAGCCCGTCCACGCCGAGACGGGTGAGCTGATCGAGCTGCGTCGCCGCCGCGAGCACCTCCACCTGGCGGCCTGAGCGCTCCTATCGCGATCGGGCGTGTCGCCGGGTTTCGGCGCGGCTCCCGCGTGGGTAGGCGGAGGCCATGGGAAGCCGGCTCTCGATCTACCTGAACGACCACTTGGCGGGAGCGACGGCGGGCCTCGAGCTGGCGCGGCGGTTGCGCGGCAGCAACGAGGGCAATCCCGAGTTCGGGCCGGCGGTCGCCGAGATCTGCGCCGAGATCGAGGCCGATCGCGAGACCCTGATCGCGATCATGGAGCGGCTCGGGGTCGGACGGGGCCGGCTGAAACCCGCCCTGGCGGTGGCCGGCGAGCGGCTCGGCCGGCTGAAGCCGAACGGGCAGTTGCGGGGCTACTCGCCGCTCAGTCGCCTCGACGAGATCGAGTTGCTGCAGATCGGCGTCGCCGGCAAGCGCCGGCTCTGGCGGGCGCTCGAGCACACGCACGCCGCCGAGCTGGCGAGCTTCGACCTCGGGGCTCTGGCCGAGCGGGCGACCGCGCAGCTGGACCGCCTCGAGGCGCTGCACGTTAAGGCGGCGGCGCTGGCGCTCTAGCCGCCCCCGCCGCGTTTTCGTCCCGGTGCCTTGGGTAGATGGCGAAGATGAAGGTAATCGTCATCGGGGCCACCGGGAACGCCGGAACCAGCGCCGTCGAAGCGCTGGGCCGTAGCGAGGAGATCGAGGAGATCGTCGGGCTGGCAAGGCGTCGGCCGGCCGAGGAGCCGGCGAAGACCCGGTGGGTCGAGGGGGACATCCTCAGCGCCGACCTCGAGGAGATCTTCGGCGGTGCCGACGCCGTGATCCACCTCGCCTGGGCGATCCAGCCCTCGCGCGACGCGGCGATGCTGCAGCGGATCAACGTCGAGGGCAGCCAGCGCGTCTTCGAAGCCGTGGCCGCGGCGAAGGTGCCAAAGCTCGTCTACGCCTCCTCGGTTGGCGCTTACTCGCGGGGCCCCAAGGACGAGGAGGTCGATGAGACCTGGCCCACCGAGGGCACGCCGACCTCCTTTTACTCGCGCCACAAGGTCGCCGTCGAGAAGCAGCTCGACCGCTTCGAAGCCGCGAACCCCGGGACGCGGGTGGTGCGGCTGCGGCCAGCGCTGATCTTCAAGGACGAGGCGGCGACCGAGATCCGCCGCCTCTTCGTCGGGCCGTTCCTGCCCAACTTCCTCCTGCGTCGCAACCTTCTGCTGGCGCTGCCCCGGATCGAGCGGCTGCGCTTCCAGGCGGTCCATTCCGAGGATGTCGGCCAGGCCTACCTGCGCGCCGTCCTCGCTGACGTCGGCGGCGCCTTCAACATCGCCGCCGAGCCCCCGATCAGCGGCGGCGAGATGGCCGAGCGGCTTGGGGTGCGCAGCTTCCCGGTACCGGCCCGCCTGGTCCGCGGGTTGGCCGACCTGAGCTGGCGGCTGCGCCTGCAGCCGACCCCGCCAGGCTGGCTCGACATGGCTCTCGCCGTGCCGCTGATGTCCTCGCGGCGGGCCCGCGAGGAGCTGGGCTGGCAGCCGCGCCACAGCAGCCTCGAGGCGCTGGAAGAGCTGCTGGAGGGTATGCGCCACGGCCACGGCGGCGGGACGCCGCCGCTGGAGGAGGACAGCGCCGCGGCCCGGATCGTTGACCTGAAGACCGGGGTCGGCGGGCGCCAGTGGGATCGCGACCGCGACGAGCAGATCGTCAAGTACCTGGCCGACGTGCACTCGATCGAGCAGCAGGCGCTGGCGCAGATGCGGGCGGCGCCGGAGATCGCCGGCGACGAGCGCCTCGCCGCTGCCTTCGAGCAGCACCTCGCCGAGACCGAAGTCCAGGAGGAGCGGGTGCGCGAGCGGCTGGAAGCGCTCGGTGGCTCGCCCGCGAAGCTGAAGGACGCGGCCGGCGCCGCCGGCGGCTGGGCGATGGTGGCTTTCGCGGCCAGTCAGCCCGACACGCCGGTGAAGCTGACCATGCACGCCTATTCCTACGAGCACATGGAGCTGGCCGCCTACGAGCTGCTGCGGCGCCTCGCCGAGCGGGCCGGCGACGAGGCGACGGCGCGGATGGCGGCCGAGATCGGCGCCGAGGAGAAGCGGATGGCCGAGCGGCTGGAGCGGTCGTTCGACGCCGCGGTCGAGGCTGCCCTCGCCGGTGCCGAGGGCGAAGAGGTCGAGGAGTCGCTGCTCGCCTACCTGCGCGACGTCCACGCCCTCGAGGGCCAGGCCGGCGAGCTGCTCGAAGCGGGCGCCGAGCGCGTTGACGACGAGGCGCTCGAAGCCGCCTTCCGCGAGCACCTGGAGGAGACGCAGCGCCACCGCGAGCGGATCGGGCGCCTGCTGGAGGAGCGCGGCGCCGAGACCTCGAGCGTCAAGGACGCGGCCCTGAAGGCGGGCGGGCTCAACCTCTCCGCATTCTTCGGCGCCCAGCCCGACTCGACCACCAAGCTCGCTGGCTTCGCGTTCGCCTTCGAGAACCTCGAGGTAGCCGCCTACGAACTGCTGAAGCGGGTCGCGGCCCGGGCCGGCGACACCGGCG
Organism: uncultured Actinomycetes bacterium; assembly: GCA_946886425.1. Next base: position 5,213 of record CAMPIP010000100.1, on the reverse strand, counting down.
TCGTCGCGGCCGCCGAGGAGATCCTCGCCGAGGAGCGGCGGGCGGCCGAGCGGGTCGCCGCGACCTGGGACCGCCCCGACGTTCCTCTGGGGCTGGCCTCGTGAACGAGACGGAGGAGGACTGAGATGAAAGCGCTGACCTTCCACGGCAAACGCGACGTCCGCGTCGACGAGGTGCCCGACCCGCGGATCGAAGCGCCGACCGACGCGATCGTCCGGGTCACCTCGACGGCGATCTGCGGCTCCGACCTGCACCTCTACGAGGTGCTGGGGATGTTCATCGAAGAGGGCGACATCCTCGGCCACGAGCCGATGGGGATCGTCGAGGAAGTAGGCGCCGAGGTCAGCCACATCGAACCGGGCGATCGGGTCGTGATCCCCTTCAACATCTCCTGTGGCGAGTGCTGGATGTGCAGGCAGAAGCTGTTCGCCCAGTGCGAGACGACCCAGGTGCGCGAGCACGAAAAAGGCGCCGCGCTGTTCGGCTACACGAAGCTCTACGGCGAGGTCCCGGGCGGGCAGGCCGAGTACCTGCGGGTGCCGCAGGCGCACTTCGGGCCGATCAAGGTGCCTGGGAACGGCGCCCCCGACGAGCGCTACCTGTTCCTCTCCGACGTGCTGCCGACCGCCTGGCAGGCGGTCGAGTACGTGGCGATCCCGAAGGGCGGCAGCGTCGCCGTTTTCGGGCTTGGGCCGATCGGGCAGATGTGCGCCCGGATTGCCCGTCACCAGGGCGCCGAGACTGTGATCGGGGTGGACTCGGTCCCCGAGCGGCTGGAGATGGCCCGCCGCCACGGCATCGAGGCGATCGACTCATCGCTGTACGAGGACGTCCCGGCCGCGATCCGCGAGCTGACCGAGGGGCGCGGCCCGGACGCGGCGATCGACGCGGTCGGCATGGAGGCCCACGGCGCCCCCGCCGCCGAGTTGATGCAGAAGGCGACCGGGATGCTGCCCGACCCGCTGGCGGCGAAGGCGACCGAACGCTTCGCGGTCGACCGGCTCTCGGCGCTGCAGGACGCGATCGACACCGTCCGCCGCGGCGGCACGATCTCGATCTCCGGCGTCTACGGCGGCCAGCTCGACCCGTTGCCGATGATGCAGCTGTTCGACAAGGGCGTGCAGGTCCGCATGGGCCAGGCCCACGTGCGGCGCTGGACCGACGAGATCCTGCCGCTGCTGGAAGGCGAGGAGGACCCGCTCGGCGTCGACGACCTCACCACCCACCAGCTGCCGCTGACGGACGCCCCGGGCGCCTACGAGATGTTCCAGAAGAAGGAAGACGGGGCGATCAAGGTCGTCCTCAAGCCCTGAAGCTCCGTGAAGGCACAGCCGCTCGCCGCCGAGATCCTCCTCTTCGCCACGCCGACCTGGCTGGGCCGGCCCTCGAGCATTGCCCAGCGGGTCCTGGAGCGGATGGACGCGATGCTGTCGGAGGGCGACTCGGAAACCGAAGAGGGCCACGAGTGGTCGCACTCGACCGGGCGGGCCCTGGCGGCGAACCCGGCGCCGCCCTCGGGATGAGCGAAGCCGGGTCTCGGCCGCGCGGGCGGCTGCGGCGCGCGGACTGCTCGGGGCCGGGGATCGGGCGGCGGCGCCGCGGCAGCGGCTTCAGCTACCTGGACCCGGAAGGCGGCGCGGTCAGGGACGAGGAGACCCTGGCGCGGATCCGCGAGCTGGCGATCCCGCCGGCCTGGCGCGAGGTCTGGATCTGCGGCGACCCGCTCGGCCACGTCCAGGCGACGGGGGTCGACGAAGCCGGTCGCAAGCAGTACCTCTACCACGAGCGCTGGCAGCAGCGGGCGGCGCAGCGCAAGTTCGAGCAGATGCGCGAGTTCGCGGCGATCCTGCCGAAGCTGCGCCGGGCCGTGAAGCGGGACCTCGGTCGCGAGGGGATGCCGCGGGAGCGGGCGCTGGCCTGCGCGGTGCGGCTCCTCGACCTCGGCTTCTTCCGGATCGGCGGCGAGTCCTACGCCGAGGAGAACGAGAGCTACGGGGTGGCGACGATCCTCCGCCAGCACGTCTCGATCGCCGACGGCGAGGTCGTCTTCGACTTCCCGGCCAAGAGCGGCCAGCGCCGCGTCCAGTCGGTCCGCGATTCGGCCGTGAAGGCGGCGATCGAAACGATGCGGCGACGGCGCGGCGGTCCCCAGGACCTGCTCGTCTACCGCGAGGACGGCGGCTGGCGCGACGTCCGCTCCGAGGACGTCAACGCCTACCTGCAGGAGCAGGCCGGCGAGGAATTCTCGGCCAAGGATTTCCGCACCTGGCACGGCACCGTCCTCGCCGCCGTCGAGCTGGCCCGGGAGGAGCCGCCGAGCACCAAGGGCGGGGGAGAGCGGGCGATCCGGGCCGCGATCGGCCGCGTCGCCGAGCGGCTCGGCAACACCCCCGCGGTTTGCCGCCGCTCCTACGTCGACCCCAGGGTGATCGACCGCTTCCGGGACGGGAAGACGATCGAGCTGCCGGGCCGCGTCTCCAGGGGCCCGGTCACGCCGCGCCGGCAGGGGACGATCGAGCGCCGGGTCCTGGCCCTGATCGGGTAAGAGGAGTCCTCTCTACGGGAAGCCGAAGTACTGCACGGTGCCGTCGACGACGTAGGTGCCGCCGGGGAGCTGGCTGGGGCCGAAGGTCCATTGCAGGGGGATCTCGGTGCCGGACCCGTTCGGCGAGCTGGGGGCCGGCGAGGCGAGGGGGACCGTCTCGACGTCGACCACGGAGCGGTTGCCGTACTCGGGATTGGGCGGGGTCTGCCCCGCGGCGACGAGGGCGCCGACGGTGTCGTGGACAAGGACGCCGCCGCCGGCCTGGCCTTTGAAGGCGACGTCGGAGCGGACGGCACCGCGGGCGGTGAGCGTGCAGGGACCCGGGGCGCAGACGATCACGGTCGAGCGCGAGGCGGCCGCGGCGTTGTTGCCATCGCGCGGGATCGTCGGGGTCCAGTTGGCGCTGACCGGGACGAAGGCGCCGTCGAGGTAGAGGGCGGTGACGCCGTAGCTGTGCTCAGTCGGGCCGGTCGGCCCGGTCGGGCCCTGGGCGCCTTGGGCCCCCTGCTCGCCCCTCGCTCCCCGCGGTCCCGCCGGGCCGCGCCGACCGCGCTCGCCACGCTGTCCACGATCGCCCTTCGGGCCCTCGGGCCCGCGCCTCTGCGACTGGAAGATCCGCTGGCGCGCTTTCCTCGTCAGCTTGCCGAGGCCGACCGATTCCGCCCGCAGCAGGCCTCCGTTGATCGAGTTGGCGGCGTACGCGGAGCCGCCGACGACCAGCGCGACGACGACGGCGACGGCGATCGTGCGAGCGTTTGCGGCGACGAGTCGCATCGGGGCCTCCCAGCCTCTGGGGTGCAGAGCTCGATCCCAGGCTAGGACCCGGACCCGGCGGCCCGCAAGGGCGGCCAAACGGATGTAGGAAGCACACACGTCCCGGACGCGGCTCGAGCGCGAGCTCGATCCTGAGGCGGTGCGGGCGCTGAAGACCGATGCCCAGCGCGACCTCAGCGTCGGCGGCGCCGAGCTGGCCGGTGTGGCGCTCGCCGCCGGCCCGGCGGACGAGGTCAACCTCTTCCTGCACCCGATCGCCATCGGCGGCGGCAAACCGGCCCTGCCGGTTGCCGTCCAGCTTGACCTCGAGCTGCTCGACCAGCGCCGCTTCGCGAGCGGGGTCGTCCACTTGCGCTCCGCCCGCGCGCCTGAGCGCTCTGGGAGATTAGCGAGGCTCAAGTACTTCTGCGGAACTTTTGCGCCCCTCTGGGGGCCGAAAAGTTCCGCAGTCGATCTTGAGTGGTGGCTCGGCCTCGCCTGTCTCGCGATCGGACGCTCGCCGGCGACTGACGCGGGTTTCGGCGACCCCTTCTATGCGGGCTGACCGAGACGCTCGTGGACGAAGCGGACGACCGCGGCGCCCTCGCCGACCGCGGTCGCGCAGCGCTTGATCGAGCCGGCGCGGACGTCGCCGGCCGCGTAGATGCCGGGGACGCTGGTCTCCAGCAGTCCGATCGCGCCCGCCTCCTCGCCGGTGAGGACGAAGCCCCTGGCGTCGCGGGCGACGGTGTCGCCGAGCCACTCGGTGCAGGGGGCGGCGCCGAGGAACAGGAACAGGAAGGAGAGCGGCAGCTCGGTGCCGTCGGTCAGCGTCACCGCCTCGAGGCTGCCGTCGTCGCCGTGCAGGGCGTTGATTTCGCTGCGGTCGCGGACGGCGACGCCGTAGCGCTCCAGCTCCTCGATCAGGTAGTGGGACATAGTCTCGGCGAGGTCGGCGCGGCGGTGCAGGAGAGTGACCAGGGCGCCGCCGCGGGCCAGCCAGACGGCAGCCTGCGCCGCGGAGTTGCCGCCGCCGACGACCCCGACCCGCTGGCCGGCGCAGATCTGCGCCTCGGGCGGGCCGGCGGCGTAGAAGACGCTGAAGCCCTCGTAGTCCTCGAGGTCGTCGACAGGCAGGCGGCGGTATTCGGCACCGGTGGCGAGCAGGACGGCGCGGGCCGAGACCTCGTGGCCTCCTTCCAGCCGGACCAGGTGGCGCTCGTCGCCGGGCTCCAGCGACTCGGCCCGGTAGGGGGTCGCGGTGCGGGCGCTGAACTTGCGGGCCTGGGTGATCGCGCGGCTGATCAGCTCGGTGCCGCTGATCCCGGCCGGGAAGCCGAGGTAGTTCTCGATCCGCCGCGAGGCGCCGGCCTGGCCGCCCAGCACGGTGCCCTCGACGACCAGGGTGTCGAGTCCCTCGGAGGCGCCGTAGACGGCGGCGCCGAGGCCGGCCGGGCCGCCGCCGAGGACCAGCAGGTCGACCTCCTCGCGGTCGCCCAGCTCGAGCCCGATCCCGAGCGCCCGCGAGAGCTCGCCGTGGGCAGGGTTGCGCAGCTCGGTCCCGCCCGGCAGCCGCACCAGCGGCAGCTCCGCGGCCGCGACGCCCTCGATCAGGGTCGCCGCCTCGAGGTCCTCGGCCGGGTCGCGCCAGCTGCTCGGCAGCCGCATCCGCCGCGCGAACTCGACCATCTCCCGGGTCGCATCGGAGTGGCGCGGGCCGAGAATCTCGATGCCGATCCCCTGGCGCTGCTGAAGCAGCTCGCGGCGCTGCACGAAGGCGGAGAGCAGCAGGTCGGAGAGCTCGGTGTTCTCCCACTCGTACTTGCGGAAGTACGCCCCGACGCCCGCGAAGAACGCGTCGACGCCGACCCAGGCGACGAGCTGCTTGAGCACCGACCCGCCCTTGGCGTAGGTG
>CAMPIP010000099.1 GCA_946886425.1 uncultured Actinomycetes bacterium | reverse complement strand
CGGCGGTCGCTTCATCTTCGGCTTCGGCCCGTCCGGCCCCCAGGTCTCCGAGGGCTGGTACGGCGTCCCCTACGCGAAGCCCTGGGGCCGCACCCGCGAGTACATCGAAGTCGTCCGCGAGATCATCGCCCGCGAAGGGCCGGTCGAACACCAGGGCGAGCACTACCAGCTGCCCCTGCCCGGTGGCGAGGGCAAGCCGCTGAAGCTCAACTTCCATCCCGAGCGCAACCAGATCCCCGTCTTCGTCGGCGCGATCGGGCGCAAATCGGTGGAGTTGGCGGCGGAGATCTGCGACGGCTGGATCCCGATCTTCTTCAGCGTCGACGCCTTTGAGGAAACCTGGGGGGAGCACCTGGAGGCCGGCTTCGCCAAGGGCGGCCGTCAGCGCTCCGACCTCGAGGTAAGCCCCTCGCTGCAGGTCGCGATCGACGGCGACCTGGAGGCGGCGAAGAGCGTCGTCAAGGCCGGCCTGGTCCTCTACTTCGGCGGCATGGGCAGCCGCAAAACCAACTTCTACGTCGACCTCGCCCACCGTTTCGGCTTCGGCGACGTCGCCGACGAGGTCCAGAAGCGCTTCCAGGACGGCGACCGCGCCGGCGCCTTCGAGGCGATGCCGGACGAGATCGTCGAGGCGACCTCGCTGGTCGGGACCGAGGCCGAGGTGACGGAGCGGATCGAGCGCTTCCGCGGCGCCGGGATCGACCGCCTGATCGTCTCACCGGTGCACGTCGACCGGGCTCAACAGCTGCACACCCTCGAGCGTCTGGCCTCGGTTTCCGGGGTCACGGCGCGTTCCTGACCCTTTCGCATAACCTACCGCGCCGCACGGGTATGAGAATCGGAGTTCCAAAAGAGTCCGCGGATGGGGAGCGCCGGGTCGCGCTGGTCCCTGACGTGGTCAAATCGCTCGTCAAGAACGAGCACGTCGCGGTGCTCGTCGAGCGTGGTTCGGGCGACGCCGCCGGCCATCCCGACTCCCAGTACGAGGAGGCCGGGGCCGAGCTCGTCGACGGCGATGCCGCCTTCGGCGCCGACGTCGTCCTCCGGGTCGCCGCCCCCTCCGATGCCGAGATCGGCAAGCTCAAGTCGGGGCAGGTGCTGATCTCCCATCTCTCGCCCTGGACCGCCGCCGACTCCAACAAGGCGCTGGCCGCCGCCGGCGTCACCAGCTTCGCGATGGAGGCGATCCCGCGCACCACCCGCGCCCAGGCGATGGACGCTCTTTCTTCTCAGGCTGCCGCCGCCGGGTACGCCGCGACCCTGATCGGGGCGCGCGAGTCGGGCCGCTTCTTCGGGATGATGACCACCGCCGCCGGCACCGTGCCGCCCGCCAAGGTCCTCGTCCTCGGCGCCGGCGTCGCCGGGCTGCAGGCGGTCGCCACCGCGAAGCGGCTGGGCGCGATCGTCACCGGCTTCGACATCCGCCGCGCCGCCTGGGAGCAGATCGCCTCGCTCGGCGGTCGCCCGCTGGAACTGGACTTCATCCCCGACGCCGAGGGCGAGGGGGGCTACGCGCGGCCACTGACCGACGAGGAGAACGCGCAGGTGCGCGACGCCCTCACCCAGAACGCCGCCAAACAGGACCTGATCATCACCACCGCCGCGATCCCGGGCCGCCCGGCGCCGCTGCTGATCACCGCCGAGGCCGTCCGCAACATGGCGCCCGGCTCGGTGATCGTCGACCTCGCCGCCGAGACCGGCGGCAACTGCGAGCTGACCCAGGTCGGCGAGACCGTCGTCGAGGGTGGTGTCACGGTGCTCGGCCCGCGCAACCTCGCCAGCGAGATGCCGGTGCCGGCCTCCCAGCTCTACGCCAAGAACCTCGAGAACCTGCTCGGCCTGATGATCACCGACGAGGGCCAGCTGAACGTCGACTTCGAGGACGACATCATCGCCGCCGCCTGCATCACCCAGGGTGGCGAGATCAAGAACGAGAGGGCCGCCAAGTAATGAGCTTGATGACCGAGATCACGATCTTCGTGCTCGCCGTCTTCGTCGGCTTCGAGGTGATCTCGAAGGTGCCGACGACCCTGCACACGCCGCTGATGTCGCAGACCAACGCGATCCACGGCATCGTCATGCTCGGCGGCCTGATCACCCTCGGTTTCGCCGACGACGGGCTCGAGTACGTGATCGGCACGATCGCGGTCGCCTTCGGCGCGATCAACATCGTCGGCGGATTCATGGTCACCGACCGGATGCTGGCGATGTTCAGCAAAAAGCCGAAACCGAAGGCCGAGGCTGACGGGAAGGGCGGCGGCTGATGTTCGAGGCCGTTCTCCAGCCCGGTGGCGACGGAGCCACCGCGCTCTACATCGTCGCCTTCTCCCTCTTCATCATCGGGATCAAACGCGGCACCCACCCGAGCACCGCCAAGCAGGGGAACCTGATTGCCGCGGTCGGCATGGCGGTTGCCGTGGTCACCACCCTGCTGCTCGACGGGATGGGCAACTGGGGCCTGATCGCGCTCGGCCTCGGGGTCGGCACCGCCGTTGGCGTGATCGCCTCGGTGCGGGTGCAGATGACCGAGATGCCGCAGATGGTCGCCCTCTACAACGGCGTCGGCGGCGGCGCGGTCGCCCTGATCGCCTGGGCCGAGATCCGCCACGGGATCACCGAGATCGACCACGGGACGATCGCCTCGATCCCGCTCGAAACCCTGATCCCGATCCTCTTCGCCGGCGTCGTCGGCTCGGTCTCCTTCTGGGGCTCGAACATCGCCTTCGCCAAGCTCCAGGACCTGATCCCGACCCGGCCGATCGCGGCGCCGGGCCAGCAGGTGATCAACGCGGTCCTGGTGATCGGCATCATCGCCGCCTGCGTCAGCATCGCCGTCGGCAACGACGACCCCTCGCAGCTGACCTTCATCGGGATCCTGATCGCGGCGGGGATCCTCGGCAACCTGGTGGTGCTGCCGATCGGCGGCGCCGACATGCCGGTGGTGATCTCGCTGCTGAATGCCTTCACCGGCCTCTCCGCCGCCGCCGCCGGCTTCGCGCTCGACAACGTCGCGCTGATCGTCGCCGGCACCCTGGTCGGCTCCTCGGGAACGATCCTGACGATGGAGATGGCGACGGCGATGAACCGCTCGGTCGCCAACATCCTCTTCTCCGGCTTCGGCGGCGCTCCGTCGGGCGGTGGCAGTGGCAGCGGCGAGGAAAAGCCGCACGTCGCGATCGGCGCCCAGGACGCGGCGATCAAGCTCGCCTACGCCGACACGGTCGTGATCGTGCCCGGCTACGGCCTCGCCGTCGCCCAGGCGCAGCACGCGATCAAGGAGGTCGCCGACGAGCTCGAGAAGCGCGGCGTCACCGTCAACTACGCGATCCATCCCGTCGCCGGCCGCATGCCCGGCCACATGAACGTTCTCCTCGCCGAGGCCGACGTGCCTTACGAGAACCTCAAGGAGATGGAGGAGATCAACCCCGAAATGGCGCGCACCGACGTCGCCGTCGTGGTCGGGGCCAACGACGTCACCAACCCGGCGGCCAAAACCGACCCGGACAGCCCGATCGCCGGCATGCCGATCATCGAGGTCAACGAGGCCCAGCAGGTGATCGTCATCAAGCGCTCCCTGAGCCCCGGCTTCGCCGGCATCGACAACGACCTCTTCTACGAACCGAACACGTCGATGCTCTTCGCGGACGCCAAACAGGCGGCCGCGGACATCGCGGCTGAGATCCAGAACCTGTAGGGAGCCCGGCTCGGTCGGCGCTCGCGGGCGCCTGGCGGCGGCGGACGCGGCGCGATGCGGCGTCCTCGGTCGCCCGAATAGCGCTGCTATTCGGGCTTCCTGCGTCCTTGCCTCGCTTGGTCCGGCGCACGCCAGCCACCCACGATCCCCTCCCTCGCCGGCCTCGATTCCTTTTTTCCCCTTTTCTCCTTGTTTCCGCGTCCTTCTCGGGGGCGACCCGATCGAGCTCCATCACTTAGAGCGGAATGCGATGCGGGGAGAGGGGACAGTCGACGGTCGAGTGGGTCGGGATGCTGCTCGGGGTGGCGCTGCTGCTGGCGGCGCTGGTCGCGGCCGGGGTGCGGTTGCCAATGACGGGTTTGGCGCGGGCGATCGGGGAGAAGATTCTCTGCGCGGCGGCGCTGGCGGACGGGTGCGGGGACCAGCCGCGGCTGATCGCCGCGTACGGGACCGAGGTCGGGAAGCTGGTGCGGCGCCACATGCCGACGATCGTCTTCGAGGCGGGGTCGCGGGCGATGCCGGTGGACTTCCGGCGCTGCCGGGAGACCAGTTGCGGGGACGGGCCGAGCGAGGGCCTGGTGCACCGCACCGGTGCGCGGCTGCCGCTGACCGCGTTCGTCCACGTCGTCGACTGCCGGACGGAGGAGGCGGAGCGCAGTGAAGAGGCGGGCGCCGACTGCTCGCCGCCGCGGGCCGGCAATCTCTACATCCAGTTCTGGACCTACTACGCCGACTCGGCGACGCTGCGCGACCTGCCGGTGGTCGGCGAGCGGGGCTACCACCATGACGACTGGGAGTCGGTCCAGCTCCGCATCGGCCCCGACGGCCGCGTCGACCAGCGCGCCTCCTCCCACCACGGCTACAACTACGAGCTCAGCGCCGCCAACTGGGGCGCCGATGCCGGCCTCGACCCGCTTCGCGACCTCGCCGAGTCGCTCGGCACCCGCGCCGCCAACGGCTGGGGCCCCGAGACCGGCCTGCTGCTCGTCTCCGGCGGCAGCCACGCCGGCAACGCCGCCGGCGACCACGATCGGACCCGCTTCGTCCCCGGTCGCCGCGTCCATCTGATCCCGCTCGAGGAGATCGCGGCGAACGACAACTCCGCCTTCGCCGTCGAACCCCCCTGGCGCAAGAAGGCCTGGCGCGACCCGGAGGCGGCGGGGACCGACTGAGCAGCGCTACTTGGGCGGCATTCGCAGGGCGCCGTCGAGGCGGATCGTCTCGCCGTTCAGCATCGGGTTGGCGGCGATCGCCAGGACCATCTCGGCGTACTCCTCGGGACGGCCGAGCCGGGAGGGATAGGGGATCCCCTCGCCGAGCGCCGTGCGCGCCTCCTCGGGGAGCGCCGCCAGCAGCGGCGTGTCGAAGAGGCCGGGGGCGATCGTCATCACCCGGACGCCGCGCGAGGCCATGTCCCTGGCGGCCGGCAGGGTCATGCCGACGATCCCGCCCTTCGAGGCGGCGTAGGCGATCTGGCCGATCTGCCCGTCGTAGGCCGCGATCGAGGCGGTGTTGACGCAGACCCCACGCTCGCCCTCGGCGTCCGGCTCGTTCTCGCTCATCGCCGCGGCGGCGAGGCGGAGGACGTTGAAGCTGCCGATCAGGTTGACCTTGACGACGTTGGAGAAGTATTCGAGGTTGTGCGGTCCGCGCTTGTGGCTGAGCCGCTCCGCCCAGCCGATCCCTGCGCAGCAGACCGAGACCCGCAGCCCGCCCTCCGCAACGGCGGCCCGCTCGACCGCGGCCGCGACCGCCTCGGCGTCGGTGACGTCGGCGGCGACGAAGCTCGCCCCGATCTCCGCCGCCAGCGCCTCGCCCTTCTCCACGTTGAGATCGGCGATCACGACCCGCGCGCCGGCCTCGGCCAGCCCCCGCGCCGTCGCCTCGCCGAGTCCCGACGCTCCTCCCGCCACCAACGCTCCTGCCTCCCGGACGTCCATCGCGCGCACCCTACCGGGGGCGTGTCTGAGCTAGGGGGCCAGATATGGCCCCTAAGCTCAGACACGCCCCCGGTTCGCCCCCCTGGCGGGGAAATGACATCCCGGTACTTCGGGCGCTATAGGGTTTTCAGATCGCCACCGAGGTGACGGCAAGCTCCAAGGAAGCGATTGCGGCACGTCTCGCCGAGGCGCGGCGGCGGACCCTGGCGCTGATCGAGCCGCTCGACGACGAGCAGCTCAACAGGGTCTACTCGCCGATCCTCAGCCCGTTGGCCTGGGATCTCGGCCATATCGCCAACTTCGAGGAGCTCTGGCTGGTGCGGACGATCGGCAGCCGGGAGCCGCTGCACGGCGAGCTCGGTCGCTTCTACGACGCGATCGAGAACCCGCGCAAGACCCGCGGCGAGCTGCCGATCCTCCGCGACGCCGAGCTGCGCGCCTACATGGCCGACGTCCGCGAGCGCACCCTGGAGGTGCTCGATACGGTCGAGATCGGCGCCGACGCCGAAGACCCGCTGCTTCGCGAAGGCTTCGTCTACGAGATGCTGCTCGCCCACGAGCTGCAGCACCAGGAGACGATGCTGCAGCTGCTGCAGATGGTCGAGGGCTACGAGCCGCTGCGCCGGTTGGGCACGACGCCGGTCGATGCCAGCGGCCCCGAGATGCTCCTCGTCGAGAGCGGCACCTATGGAATCGGCGCGCCGCCGATCGGCTTCGCCTACGACAACGAGCGGCCGCGCCACGACGCCGAGCTGGCCGCCTTCGAGATCGATCGAACCCCGGTCACCAACGGCGCGTATACCGAGTTCATCGAGGCCACCGGCGCCGGGCCGCCGCAGTACTGGGAGCGCGACGGTTCGAGCTGGGTCGACACCGCGAGGGGCCGGCGCGCGCCGGTCGAGCCCGACCATCCCGTCGTCCACGTCTCCTGGAGCGAGGCCGAGGCCTTCGCCCGCTGGGCAGGCAAGCGACTGCCGACCGAGTTCGAGTGGGAGGCGGCGGCCCCGCGACTCGACGCGGTCGGCCAGGTATGGGAATGGACCTCCTCGAACTTCCTCGCCTACGAGGGCTTCGCCGCCTTCCCCTACCGCGAGTACTCCGAGGTCTTCTTCGGCGACGAGTACAAGGTGCTGCGCGGCGCCTCCTGGGCGACCCACTCGAACGTCGCCCGTCCCAGCTTCCGCAACTGGGACCTGCCGCGGCGCCGCCAGATCTTCTCCGGGCTGCGCTGCGCGAGGGACGCGACGTGATCGCGATCGACGTCCATCTCGACGCCGACGCCGCCGCGACGATGGCGCGCGACGTCCGCCTCGGGCTCTGCGCCTACCCGAAGGAGCTCGCCCCGAAGTACTTCTACGACGACCGCGGCTCGCGGCTGTTCGAGCAGATCACCGAGCTCGACGAGTACTACCCGACCAGGGCCGAGCGCGAGATCCTCGCCGACCGCTCCGCCGAGATCCTCGCCGTCGCCGGGCGCCCCGGCACGCTGATCGAGCTCGGCTCGGGCTCCGCCGCCAAGACCCGGCACCTGCTCGACGCGATGAGCGCCGAGGGCGTGCTCGACACCTACGTCCCGGTCGACATCTCCGAGGAGATCACGCAGCGGACCGCCGCCCAGCTCGTCGGCGAGTACCCGGGTCTCAGCGTGCGCGGCCTGGTCTGCGACTTCGAGCGGGATCTGGAGCGAATCCCCGACCACGGCCATCCGCGATTGCTGGCCTTCCTCGGCGGCACGATCGGGAACCTCTACCCGCGGCCCCGCCAGGAGTTCCTGGAACGGATCGCCGGCCTGCTCGGACCGAACGACCACCTCCTGCTCGGCACCGACCTGATCAAGGACACCGCTCGCCTCGAGGCCGCCTACAACGACGCCGCCGGGGTCACGGCGGAGTTCAACAAGAACGTCCTCGCGGTGCTCAACAACGAGCTCGGCGCCGAGTTCGACCTCGAAGCCTTCGAGCACGTCGCCCGCTACGACGAGGAGGCCGAGCGGATGGACATTCGCCTCCGCTCCCTGGCCGACCAGGAGGTCCGCCTCGACGGGCTCGATCTCGAGGTCTCCTTCGCCGCCGGCGAGGAGATGCGGACCGAGATCTCGACCAAGTTCACGCGCGAGCGGCTCGAGTCGGTCTACGCCGGCGCCGGAATGGAGCTGCGCGGCTGGTTCACCGACGCCGGCGGCGACTACGCGCTCTCGCTCGCCTCTCCCGCCTGACGCGCCGCGCCCTCAGGCCGTCGGCACCTGCTGGGTGATGCAGTGGACGTTGCCGCCGCCGAGGAGGATCTCGCGCGCCGGCACGCCGACGACCTCGCGGTCGGGGAAGGCGCGGCCGAGGACCGCCGCCGCCTCCTCGTCGTGCCGCTCGTCGAGCAGCGGCATCACTAAGAGATCGTTGGCCGGGTAGAAGTTGACGTAGGAGGCGGCGAGCCGGTCGCCGGGGCGCCGCGGAATGGTTCCCTCGGCCGCCTCGACGCCGGCGGCCTCCTCTGCGGTCACGGTCAGCGGGCCGGGAGAGGGGAGGAGGACGACCTCGAAGTGTCGCCCGCGAGCGTCGGTGGCGGTTTCCAGGCGGCGACGGGCATCCGCGGAGATCGCGTGCTGGGGGTCGGACTCGTCCTCGCTCCAGGTCAGCAGGACCAGGCCGGGACGGGCGAAGCAGGCGAGGTTGTCGACGTGGCCGTCGGTCTCGTCCTCGTGGACGCCGCGGCCGAGCCAGACGACCTTCTCGGCGCCGAGGTAGTCCCGCAGGTGCGCCTCGATCCTCTCCCTGCCGAGACCCGGGTTGCGGTTGTGGTTGAGCAGGCACTCTTCGGTGGTCAGCACCGTGCCCTCGCCGTCGACGTGGACCGCGCCGCCCTCGAGCACCAGGGGTGCCCGGTAGCGCTCGGCCCGTTCGACCTCGAGGACCCGCGCCGCCGCGGCGTCGTCGCGGTCCCAGGG
>CAMPIP010000098.1 GCA_946886425.1 uncultured Actinomycetes bacterium | reverse complement strand
CGTCGAACGCACTGGCGGGGGCCGGGTCGCTGATCACCTTCCCCACCCTGGTCGCGCTGGGGGTGCCGCCGCTGTCGGCGAACGTGACCAGCACCGTCGGGCTGGTGCCGGGCGCGGTCGGCGGGGCGATCGGGTACGCGGACCTGCTGCGCGAGCAGCGCGCCCGAGTGCTGCGGCTGCTGGTGCCGACCCTGGCCGGGGCGGCGGCGGGGACGGCGCTGCTGCTCGTCACCTCCGACAACACCTTCGAGGCGATCGTCCCGGCCCTGGTCGCCGGCTCCTGCCTGCTGCTGCTCTTCCAGCCGCGGCTGACCGCGCGGATCGCCCACGCCGGCAACGAGCGCTCGCCGTTCCTAGCCGTCGGGCTGCTCCTCTCCGGCGCCTACGCCGCCTACTTCGGCTCCGCGGTCGGGATCCTGCTGCTGGGGCTCCTCGGCCTCTTCGTCGCCGACTCGATGCAGCACCTCAACGGCCTGAAGATCCTCCTCGCTGGCTGCGCCAACCTGCTCGCCACCGTCGCCTACTGCTTCCTCGCCACGGTCGAGTGGCGCTACGCCGTCTGCCTGTGGGTCTCGTCGCTGATCGGCGGTCGGCTCGGCGCCCGCTACGCGCGCCGCGTCGACGGCGAGACGCTGCGGGTGGCGATCGCCCTGCTCGGCCTGGTCGTCGCCGCGGTGCTGGCCTGGCGCGCCTTCGGTTGAGCCGCTCGCCCGGCGGGTACGGTTGAGGCGATGCGGACCAGCCCGAAGACGATCGCCCCGTTCCTCGCCCTGGTGGCACTCTGCCTTGCCGCCGTGGCGCCGGCGACGGCCGCGGCGGCGACCGAACGCACGGTGACGGTCCAAGCGAGCGCCACCCTGAAGGTCCCGAACGACAGCGCCAGCGTCGGCCTCTCGGTCAACCTCGAACGGGGCTCGCGGGCGGCGGCTCTGCGGGCGGTCTCGGCGAAGCTTCGGCGAGTGATCGCCACGGTCCAGGCGATCCCAGGCGTCGGCGACGGCGACGTCCGCACCGGCCGCATCTCGGTCCGCAAGAGCTTCCGGGGCGAGCGGCCCACCTACCGGGCCAGCGAGGGGATCGGGATCACCCTGCACCAGCCGGACAAGGCCGGCGAACTCGTCGCCGCCGCGATCGGCGCCGGCGCCACCGGCGTCCGCGGTCCCAGCTTCTTCGTCGGCGACACCGAAGCGGCGGCGACCTCGGCCCTGACCGCGGCTTTCGAAAAGGCCCGGGGACGGGCGACGGCGCTGGCGAAAGCGGCCGGGGCGAGCCTCGGCCAGGCGCTCTCGATCGACGAAGGCGGCGGCGCCGAATTCGCTCCCGCGCCGCAGGCCAAGTCGGTGGGGGCGACCGATTGCGCGATCGCCCCGGCGCCGGCCAGACGGGTCTCCGCCGACGCCTGCGCCGGCCCGCCGCCCCCGACCAAGCCGGGCGATTCCACGGTGAGCGCCACGGTCCGCGTCGTCTTCGCCCTGCAGTAGCGCCAGGCGCGGGCGATCTACCGCATGGACGCGAGTCCGGCTCGTCGAGCCGCGCTGAGAATGGGCGGTACAGGGCTCGAACCTGTGACCCCTTCCTTGTAAGGGAAGTGCTCTCCCAACTGAGCTAACCGCCCGGGCCGGTGCGGCGATTATGCCCGAGCCTCGAGTGGCAGCTAGCCTCGCCCCGATGGACGTCCCGACTCTTTGGCGCGCGGCCCTGTTGCAGCTGGTCGTCGTCGCCGTCCTCGCCACCGCCCTCGGCCTGGCGCTCCCCCGCGAGTTCTTCGTCGATTGGGGCTGGCTGACCGGCCCGGCATCGTGGATGCTCTGCGCCGCCTTCACGGCTCGCGTCCTCGACCTGGCGGTCGTCCCGACCCTGACCGGCGCCGTGCTGGCCGGGCTGCCGAGCCTCGTCGCCGTCCTCTTTGCCCTGCACTGGGCGGGCGCCCTGCTCGCCGTCGCCCTGTTCGGGCTGTGGTGCGGGCGGCTGCGGGCGAACGTCGCCGAGCTCAACCGAGCCGCCTAGAAACCGAACCGCTCCCGCTCCGCCTCCGGCACCAGGCCCAGATAGTCGGGGTGGCGCTCGATGTAGCCCTTCACGAAGGGGCAGAACGGCAGCACCCCGAGGCCGCGGGAGCGGGCGTCGTCGAGCGCGAACGCGATCAGCCGGCTGCCGAGGCCCTGGCCCTCGAAGCGCCCGTCGATCTCGGTGTGAAGGAAGGCGATCGCGTCGCGGGGGCGCGGCCGGTACTGGGTGAAGCCGGCCAGCTCGTCGTCGACGCGGATCTCGTAGCGGGATTCGTCGCGGTTGTCGGCGATCGCGATCTCCGGTTCGGCGCCCATCTGTGGGGATTCTTGCGCGGCGCCGGGACGTGCCGCTTAGGATGCGCGGATGCGATCCGGCCTATCGCTCCGCCTCGGAGCCCTCCTCACCTTGTTCGCCACGATCGGCTTCGCCAGCTCGGCCAGCGCGGCGACCACGAACGCCGACGTGCGGCGCGGCCTGGAGCGGCTGGTCAGGGCGCCCGGCGGCCCGCTCGGCGCGATCGCGACGCTCAACAGGGGCGGCGAGCTGACCGTGCTGCGCGCCGGCCAGGCCGACGTGAAGAAGAAAGCCGCGCCGCGGGCGACCGACCACATGCGGATTGCCAGCGTCGCCAAGGCCTTCAACGGCGCCGTCGCCCTCAACCTCGTGCGGGCCGGGAAGCTCGGCCTCGACGACACGATCGGCCAGCGGCTGACCGGGATGCCGGCGGCCTGGAGCGCGGTGACGGTCCGGCAGATGCTCAACCACACCAGCGGCCTGCCCGACTACACCCAGTCGAAGGGCTTCGTCGAACAGGCGCAGAAGAAGCCGCACGGCTACGTCTCGCCGCGGACGATCATCAGCTGGGTCGCGAAGGACCCGCTCGAGTTCACCCCCGAGTCCACCTACGAGTACTCGAACACCGACAACATCGTCGTCGGCCTGATCGTCGAAGCCGTCACCGGCGGCACCTACACCCAGGCGCTCGAACAGATCGTCTTCGGCCCGACCGGGCTGCGGCAGACCTCGCTCCCCACCAAGGCCGCCCTGCCGAGCCCCTACATCCACGGCTACCAGGTCGCGCCCGGGGAGAAGCCCGCGGACGTCTCGACCGCGCTCAGCCCCAGCGGCGCCTGGGCCTCGGGCGGGATCGTCTCCACCCCTGCGAACCTCAACACCTTCATTCGCTCCTACCTGGGGCTGAAGTACTTCGACAAGGCCCAGCAGGAGCAGCAGATGCGCTGGTTCGTCGGTGGCAAGTCGAGCCCTCCCGGGCCCGGCAAGAACTCCGCCGGCCTCGCCCTCTTCCGGTACCAGAGCAAGTGCGGGACGGTCTACGGCCACACCGGCAACTTCCCCGGCTACACCCAGTGGGCGGCCGCCACCGCCGACGGCAGCCGCTCCGTCACCACCTCGCTGAACATCCCCGCCCCCAAGGGCAAGTTGCTCGCGCAGCTACGCGGCGTCCAGGCCAGCGCGGTCTGCGCGCTGCTGGGCAAGTAGCGACCGGGCGGTGGCGCACCTTGTTCCTCCCCGTGAGGGAAGAAAGTGCGCCGCGCCTTTCCTACTGTCGCTGACTGACTGACCTGCCTGGCCGGGGCTCGCACTCCCCCGCCCCGTTCTCCCACGCTGCTACTGTTAACCACATGGTTAACGATCCGTTCAGGGCCCTCGCCCACCCGATCCGCCGCGGGATCGTCGAACGCCTGGCCGCCGGCCCGGCCACCGTCGGCGAAGTCACCCGCGGCTTCGGGGTCTCCAAGCCGGCGATCAGCAAGCACCTCAAGGTCCTCGAAGAGACCGGGGTGGTCAGCCGGGTAGTGGAGGGACGAACGCACCGGCTCTCGCTCGAGCCGGAGGCGCTCGACGAGGCAGCCGAGTGGATGGATCGCCAGCGCGCCCTCTGGGGCCGCCTGTTCGATGTCGTCGACGAGTACTTGAAGGAGGAATCGAGATGAACTCGCCACCCGTCGTCTCAGCCGAGGAGTGGAAGGCGGCCCGCGAGGAGATGCTGGTCAAGGAGAAGGAGCTGACCCGCGCCCGCGACGCACTGGCCGCCGAACGCCGCCGCATGCCGCGGCAGCGAGTGGAAAGGGAGTACCGCTTCGAGGGCCCGGACGGGCCGGTAAGCCTGGCCGACCTGTTCGACGGCCGCCGGCAGCTGATCGTCTACCGGTTCTTCTTCGAGCCGGGAGTGAAGAACTGGCCGGAGCGCGGCTGCCCCGGCTGCTCCTTCGTCGCCGACCAGGTCGCCCACCTCGCCCACCTGAACGCGCGCGACACCACCCTGGTCTTCGCCTCGCGGGCGCCACAGGCGGAGATCGCCCGCCTCAAGGATCGGATGGGTTGGGACATCCCCTGGTACACGATCACCGACGAGTTCGACGCCGACTTCGACGTCGCCGAATGGCACGGCACCAACGCCTTCCTCCGCGACGGCGGGGAGATCTTCCGCACCTACTTCGTCGATGCCCGCGGCGACGAGGCGATGGGCGGCACCTGGGCCTATCTCGACATCACCGCGCTCGGCCGTCAGGAGGAATGGGAGGACTCGCCGGAGGGCTACCCGCAGACGCCCCCTTACTCCTGGTGGAACTACCACGACAACTACGAGGCGGTGGGGGCCAAGTGACCGACGGCGAGACCCTGCAGATCGAACGCACCTTCCAGGCCCCGGCCGAGGCGGTCTTCGACGCCTGGACCAGCGAGGAGGTGATGCGACGCTGGTTCCACGCCGAGCACGACTGGGAGACGCCGGACGCCCAGGTCGACCTCCGCCTCGGCGGCGCCGTCCGGGTCGTCATGCGCAACCCCCACGACGGCGTCGAGTACGGCGGTGGCGGCACCTACACCGAGATCGACCCCCCGACCCGCCTCGCCTTCACCTGGATCTGGGACGACGACGAGGACCGCCAGACCATGATCGAGCTCGACTTCGAAGAGAACGACGGCACCACCACCGTCCGCCTCACCCACAGCAACCTCCGCGACGAGGACTCGGTCCGCTCCCACGAAGGCGGCTGGTCGGGGGCGCTCGACAACCTGGGACGAGCGGTGGAAGTGGGCGCTTAGGAGGCGGTTCCGCCAAGCACTATCAGGAGCGCAGCAGGGCGACCGCCTCGCGCAGCTTCATCGGGCTGCCGAAGCGCAGCACGGAGCGCCGGTAGATCCGTCCGGCGACGCTGACCACGAGCAGGATCGAGGCCGCCATCACCAGCAGCGAGAGGGCCAGTTCCCACCCGGCCAGGGCGCCCTGCGCGGCCAGTCCGGGGACGACCATCGGCGCCATCGGCGGCAGGAAGGGCCCGACTTGGGCGAGAGTGCCGTCGGGGCTGCCGAGGGCGGCGTTGGTGGCGATATAGCTGGCGATCGCGAGGATCAGCAGCGGCGAGGTGGTGCTCTGCGAATCCTCCTGCCGGGAGACGAGGGAGGCCGCGGCGGCGAACGCACAGCCATAGAAGAGGTAGCCCATCACGAAGTAGACGCCAACCAGCGCGACGGTCTCGGCCGTCGAGTCCGGAAGGGAGATGGCGCCGCTCGGGACAGCGATCGCGAGGCCGGCGATCGCGATCAGCCCGATCTGCAGGAGACCGAGCATGCCGATGCCGAGGACCTTGCCGGCAAGCAGCTCGCCCGGCCGGATCGCGCTGAGGATCACCTCGACCACCCGCGAGCTCTTCTCGCTGACGACGCTGGAGGCGATCGAGTAGCCGAAGGTGAGGATCGCGATGTAGAGGAGGAGGGCACCGAGGAAGGCGAGCCCCTCGCCACCCGCGCCCTCGCCGGTTTCGATCTCGGTGGTGCGCAGCGGCGGCGGCTCCAGCACCGCCCGCCGCGCCGCCGGGCCGAGCCCGGCCCGGCGCAGCCGCGCTTCGCCCTCGACCACGCGGGCGGCGTTCTGGAGCAGCGCGATCAGCGCCGGGTCGGGATCCTCACCGGCGACGATCCCGCGGGCGGTCAGCGCCGCGTCGACGTCCTCTTCGCGGACCAGCAGCCGCGCCGCCGCCGGGCCGCGAGCCCGGGTGACGTCGAGCTCGATCCCGTAGGCGCCCTGCTCGCCGCGCGCCTTCGCCTCGACCCGCTCCGCCGCCGTGCCGGCGACGGCAAGCTTCCGCGTGCTCGGCCCGTCGTCGCCGGAGGAGACGATCGAGACGATCGCGATCGCGGCGACGATCAGGGCCTGGATCGCCACCGAGGCGCGCCAGGCCCGCGACCGCAGCCCCTCGTCGACCTCGCGGCGGGCGACCAGCGCGACGTTGTCCCGCCGCCTCACCGCCGAGTCGCCTCCCGGAAGGCGTCCACCAGCGAGCCCCCAAAGTCCCCGACGGCCCCGCTGGCGACGATCCGCCCCTCGCGGATGATCGCCACCGAGTCGCAGAGCCGTTCGACCAGCTCGAGCTGGTGCGAGGAGAAGATCACCGGCACCCGCCGCGCCTCGATCTCCGAGCGCAGCGCGCCGCTCAACGCGTCGACGCCGTCGGGATCGAGCCCCGAGAACGGCTCGTCCAGCACGAGCAGATCCGGTTCGTGCACCAGTGCCAGGGCGAGCTGGACCCGCTGCTGGTTGCCGAGCGAAAGCGCCTCGACAGCCTCATCGGCCCGCCGCCCCAGGCCCAGCCGCTCGATCCACCGCTCCGCCGCCTCCCCGGCCCGCTCCGCGGAGACGCCGTGCAGCCGGGCGATGTAGACGAGGTGGTCGCGCACCCGCATCTTCGGATACAGCCCCCGCTCCTCCGGCATGTATCCGATCCGCCGCCGCTCCTCCTCCCCAATCGCCTCCCCGCGCCACAAGACCTCGCCGGTGTCGGCCGCGAGCACCCCGAGCACGATCCGCATCAAGGTCGTCTTGCCGGCCCCGTTGGGCCCCACGAACCCGAACATCTCCCCCTCGCCAACCGAGAAGGAGGCGCCGTCGAGCGCGACGGTGTCGCCGTAGCGCTTGTGAAGGTCCCGCAGCTCCAGGGTGGCGCTCACGTGAGTCGCCTCTACCCGCGGCGCGGCGGCGCGAACCCGTCCGCCGCTGCTCGCCGGGCGTCAGCCTTCTGACACCGATTGGCCACTGACGGCGCCTCCGCCGGTTGACGGAAGACGGGCTCGCTCCGGCTGGAGGCAGACCCGCCCTGAACCCGTTCCAGCCCAAAGGCAGGTGACATGCATGAGGAGCTTTCTCCTCAGAGCGCGACCGACCGTCATCGGGATCACCGCAGTGGCGGTCCTCTCGATCGCCGGGATCGCGACCGCGAACCGGGCGATCCCCGACAACTCGATCAATACCAGGGACATCAAGGACAACCAGGTCAACACCAGGGACCTGCGCAACGGCACGATCACGACCCGCGACGTCCGCGACAACCAGCTCAACACCAAGGACCTCCGCGACGGCGCGATCCGCGGCGTCGACGTGCACGACGGCGCGATCGAACCCGTCGACCTGAGCGCCGAGGCGAACGCGCTCCTCAACGCCGGCGTCCTCTTCGACGCCCGCGCGCACGGCGGCAGCTGCTGCATCTCGTGGCCGCGCGGGTCCCAGGCGATCGCCGCGGCGGTCCCCAGCTCCGCCGACCCGATCCCGAAGTCCACCGACGGAGAGGCCTGGCGGACCGCGATCCTCGATCCGGGCACCTACCTCGTGCAAACCACCGGACAGGCGCGCAAAGCGGGTGGCGGCGCCGAGGCGGCGGCGACGCGCCTCTTCGTCGGCGGGCAACCGGCCGGCGACGGCGGAGGCTACGTCTTCTTCCCGGTCTCCGAGTCCGCCTACCCCGTCTCCCACTCGAGCGCGACCGTGGTCGAGGTTGGCAACGGCAACGAGGACCAGCGCCGGCTGGTGCAGCGGGCGATCTCGCTGGGCGGCCCGGTCAGCCTCAACGACAACCTGCTGGTCCGGAAGGTCACCCCACGCTGAGGCGATGCTCGCTCACCTCGGCAGGCTGAAGCGCACGCGGGTCCCCCGCTCCGCCGGAGCCAGCCAGATGCGACCGCCGTGGGTCTCGACGATCGCCCGCGAGACGGCGAGGCCGAGCCCGGCCCCGTCGGAGTGACGAGAGGCGTCTTCGCCGCCGCGAAAAAAGGCGTCGAAGACTCTCTCCCGCTCCGCGGCCGGGATGCCCTCGCCGGTGTCGACGATCTCGACCTCGACGCCGTCGCGCCCCGCCTCGGCCCGCACGGTGACGCTGCCGTCGGCGGGCGTGTGGCGGATCGCGTTGCGGATCAGGTTGAAGAGGACGCGCTGGATCTTCTCCGGATCGGCCCGCGCCGAGAGCCCCTCGGCGCCGAGCCGGGTGCGCAGCTCGATGCCCTTGACCCCGGCCTCGGGCCGCATCGCCGCGACGGTCTCGTCGACCAGCAGCGCCAGCTCGACCTGGCGCATCGACCAGTCGATGTCCCCCGCTTCGATCCGCGAGAGCTCGAAGAGGTCGTCGATCATCGCGCTCAACGAGCGGATGTGAGTCTGCATCGTCGCCAGGTAACGGTGTCGCGTCGGCTCGTCGACGATCTCGTCCTCGACCGCCTCGACGAGCAGGCGCAGCGCGGCGATCGGCGTGCGCAGGTCGTGCGAGACCGCCGCGACCAGTCCGCGGCGGGCGGCCTC
>CAMPIP010000097.1 GCA_946886425.1 uncultured Actinomycetes bacterium | reverse complement strand
GTCGGGAAGCGTCCCTCCAGGCCCGGATAAGGGAACTCTTCGGCGGGGGGTCCCGTCGTGATGTCGAGCGAGCGGGTGGGCGACCGTGACAGGTCGGTGGCGATCTCGGGCAGGAAGATGTTGTCGGCGGGTGCCTCGGTGAAGTAGACACCGCTGCCTTCGAACTGGGTGCTGACTTTGGTTCCGGCGCCCCCCGACTCGAAGCTCACCGTCGCCGCCTGCGCCAGGGCCGGCACCAGCAGCGCCAGCGCCATCGTCGCAACGAGCAGCGCCGCGAGCGCACACCGTCCGCGGCTCCCGCGCACGCTCCCCCAGGTCACAGCTTGCGCGGCGGACGACACATTCCCGACCATAGCGCCAGGTCAGCGGTGGGGTTCTCCGAACCCGGTAAATGCGGACAGAAGTCTTACGACCCGACCACCTTGTGGCCAACCCGCCGGCTGCGGCAGGTGGCCGGCGCCACCAACAAAGGAATCCCCCAGGCGCTGGTCGGGGAGGGCGCTGACTATGGTGCCTGCATGCCGGCAGCGGCACGACCCCTGGTTTGCGGCATCGCCTCGCCCGAGGCGGGCGGTCTGGCCCGCTTTGCCGCAGCGCAGGCTTCGAGGCTCGGGGTCGGGCTCGTCCTGGCCCACGCCGCCGAAGCTCCGTACGTGGCCGACAGGCCGTTCTCGAGCCAGTCCGAACGCATTCGGGAGGCCGAGGAGCTGAAACGGGCGGGGCTCGTGCAGCAGGTCCTCGAGCCGGTCGCTGAGGGCATCGGCGAGGAGGTCGAGGCGCTGGTCAGGTTCGAGGAGCCGGCCCGGGCGCTGCGCGAGGCGGCGGCGGAGCACGGGGCGACGCTGCTGGTCGTCGGCCACCGCCGGCTCGGGGCTCTCGACCGGGTCGTCGTCGGCAGCACCAGCGGCGCGCTTGTCCGCGAGGCGCCCTGCCCGGTGCTGGTCGTGGCCGAGGGGAGCGGCGACTCCTGGGAGGAGGCGCGCCCCCTGATCGTCTGCGGCATCGATGGATCGGATGACGCGGACCACGCCGCCCGCACGGCGGCCGCCCTCGCCAAACGCTGCGACTACGACCTCGTGCTGGCCTCCGTCTCGGAGGCGGGCGACTCCGATCTGGCTCGGACGGTGGCGACGGCGGAGCTGATCGCGGGCCCGTCCCGGGTCAAGGTCGAGCAGCGCGACGGGGATGCGGCCGAGGAGCTCGCGGAGTCCGGCCGCCGGCACCGGGCGGCGCTGGTCGTGGTCGGGTCGCGGGGGCGCGGGGAGGTCCGCGCCGCCGTTCTTGGCTCGGTCTCCAACCGCCTCCTGGAGTTGGCTGGCGGCCCTGTCGTGGTCGTCCCGCCCGGAGCCGCCATCCCTGACGCGCCCGGGGGCTAGGCGGTTGCGCCGAGACGCCGTCGCCTGGGCGGCGGTCGCCGCCGCGGCGCTGTCCTTCATCGCCTGCCTCGTCGGCTGGCTGGCCGGGGGCGTCGAAACCAACCTGCCCTGGGCACCGACCCTGGGGCTGCGGCTGTACTTCTCGCTGGACGGGCTCGCTTCGCTCTACGGGCTGATCGACACCGGGATCGCCCTCGCGGTCTTCGCCTACGCGGCCGTCTACATGCGGCTGCAGGCAAACCACCGGCCGGCCGACGAGCGGCGGCGCTTCTGGCCGTGGATGGTGCTGTTCATGGTCGCGATGCTGGGCCTCGCCTGCTCGCAGGACCTGATCCTCCTCTTTGTCTTCTTCGACCTGACCGCGATCGCCTCGTACTTCCTGATCGGGTTCGACCGCGAGCGCCGCGAGGCGCGCGGCGCGGCGCTGATGGCGATGCTGATCACCGGCGCCAGCGCCGCATGCATCCTGATCGCCGGGGCGATGCTGTACGCGGAGCACGGAACGTTCTCGCTGCCGGCCATCTTCGCGGCGGCCGAGCCGGGGACGACCACGACCGTCGCCGGGGCGCTGGTGGCCGTGGCGGCGCTCGCCAAGAGCGCTCAGGTGCCGCTCCACTTCTGGCTGCCGCGGGCGATGGTCGCGCCGACCCCCGCCTCCGCCTACCTGCACTCGGCGGCGATGGTCGCGGCCGGGGTGCTGGTGATCGGCCGGGTGCATCCGCTTCTCGCGCTCAACGAGACGGTCCTCGACGGGCTGCTCGTCGTCGGGCTGCTCTCGATCGTCGTCGGCGGCGTCCTCGCGCTCGCCCAGGACGACCTCAAGCAGGTCCTCGCCCACTCGACGATCTCCCAGTACGGCTACGTGGTCACCCTCTACGGCATCGCCGGCGCGACGGCTGCCGGCGCCGCCGCCTTCTACGTCATCACGCACGCGATCGCGAAGAGCTCGCTGTTCATGACCGCCGGCGCCGTGACCACGGCCACCGGCGAGTCGCGCCTCTCGCGCCTCGGCGGGCTGGCCCGGGCGATGCCGGCGCTGGCCGTCGCCAGCGGCGTCGCCGCGGCGACGCTCGCGGCGCTTCCGCTCACGCTCGGGTACTTCAAGGACGAGCTGTTCTTCGCCGCGGCCCGCGACGAGGGCTGGCTGGTGGGAGGTCTCGCGGTGCTGGCGGCCGCCCTCACCTTCGCCTACGTCGGGCGCTTCTGGTGGGGGATATTCGGCGGCCCGACCGCCATCCGGGTGAAGCCGGTCCCGGCCCTGCTGATCCTCCCGATCGGCGCGCTGGCCGCGGTCGCCGTGATCGGCGGGGTGGTCTCCGAGCCGTTCGCCGAGCTGGCGGGCGACGCCGCGACGGTGACCAACGCGGGCGCGGTCTCGGTCGCCCCGGGCTACCACCTGAGCCCGGAGACCCTGATGGCTCTCGCCGCCTGGGGCCTCGGCGCGATCTTCCTGGCCCTGCGCGGTGCCCGGGAGGCGGTGGTCGGGAGCCTGGCCAGGGCCGGTGACCGGTTCGGGCCGCGGCGCGCGTACGGGCGCGCCCTCGAGCTGCTGCACGCGGCCTCGGACATCGCCCACCGCCGCGAGGTGCGCGACCTGCGCAACAGCATCGCCGCGGTCTTCATGCCGGCCGGCCTGCTGATCGCCTGCGGGTTCGCGGTTACCCCGACCGCCGGTGCCTATGAGGCGGGCCCGATCCACGGCCGGGACCTGCCGATCATCGCGCTGCTGGGGCTGGTCGTCTTCGCCGGCGTGGTCGTCGCCAGGGACCAGGGGCACGTGCGGATGGTGCTGGCGCTCTCGGTGCTCGGCTTCGGGCTGGCCGCGGTGTACGCGGTGATCGGCGCCCCCGACGTGGCCCTGGTCGCGGTCGTCGTCGAGTCTGTGCTGACCCTGGTCTTCCTCGGCATCCTGGCGCGGCTCCCCGCCGGACGGCAGCGGCTCTCGGCGCCGCGTTCACGGCACGAGAACCGGCGCAACCTGCTCGTCGGGGTCCTGGCCGCCGCCGGCGCCTTCGCCACCGTCTGGGGGGCGCTCTCGCGGCCGACCGTGGCGGCGAGCGTCGCGGCCGACCAGATCCGCCTCGCGCCCGGCGCCCACGGGGGCGACGTGGTGACCGTCATCCTCGCCGACTTCCGCGGCCTCGACACGCTCGGCGAGATCACCGTGCTGGCGATCGCCGTGTTCGGCGCCTCCACCCTCCTGCGTCGCGGGAGGCTCTGGTGACGGTCGTGATCGAGAGGCTGGCCCAGCGCCTGCTGGCGCCCGCCCTGATCGTCGCCGCGGCGCTGATCGTCAAGGGCTACGCGGACGTCGGCGACGGCTTCAGCGCCGGCGTCATCGTCGCCCTTGCGATCGCGCTCCAGTACATCGCCCTCGGCGCGGAGCGGGTGGAGGCGATGCTGCCGGTCCTGCGCGCGGCGCCCGCCGCCGCGATCGGCGGGCTGCTGGTCGCGCTCGCGGTCGGCTTCTCCGGCCTCCTCGGCGATGATCCGCCCTTCACCTACCTGCCGCACCCGGGGGACGAGCCGGTGCACGTCGGGTCCCTCGAGGTGATCGCGGCCGTCGCCTTCGACCTCGCCCTGTTCGTGCTCGTGGTCGGCGTCCTGACGATGTTGATCCACCACCTCGCCTCCTCGCCGCCGGAGCAGGGGCGATGAGGCTCGTCTTCGCCGCCGCGATCGCCGCCCTGTTCGGCACCGGCGCGTACCTGCTGCTGCGCCGGGACCTGGTCCGGGTCGTGATCGGCTTCCTGCTGATCTCCCAGTCGGCGGTCCTGACCCTGATCGCCTCCGGGATCGGGCGCGGCAACGCCCCGATCTATCCGCTCCCCGACGGCGAGATCAGCGATCCCCTCAGCCAAGCGATGGCGCTGACCGCGATCGTGATCGGGCTCGGGATGACCTCGCTCCTGCTCGCCCTGCTGCTCCGGGTCGTCCTCGCCTACCGGACCAGGGAGCTCGACCGGCTGGCCGAGGCCGAGGCCGAGGAGGAAGAGGAGCTGGAGCGCCAGGACGCCCCCGAGCACGACGAAGAGGAGAGGGCGGCGCTGTGATCGAGCTCTCCCTGCCGCTGATCGTCCCCTGGGCGGCGGGTGCCCTGCTGCTGGCGTTCGACGGGCGCCGGCCGCTGGTCGGCTGGTGCGCGGTGGCCGCGCTGGCCGCCAGCCTGGCGTCGCTCGTCGTCCTCGCCGCCAGCGTGGTGCCGGGCGAGCCGATCGCCGCGACGACCGGCAACTGGCCCGCCGGGGTGGGCATCTCGCTTCGGGCCGACGGCCTCGGGGTGCTGTTCGCGCTGCTCTCCGCGCTGGCGCTGCTGGCGGCGATGACGCACGAGGTGCTCGGCGGCGTGCGCGAGCGGACCTTCCCGGGGCTCGTCGTCCTGCTGGGGGCCGGGCTGTCCGGTGTGTTCCTGACCGCCGACCTGTTCAACTTCTACGTCTTCTTCGAGGTCGCGATGACGGCCTCCTACATCCTCGCGACCTACGGCGGCGGGCGACGCGAGCTCAGCGCGGCCTTCGTGTTCACGGCGGTCAACCTGCTCGGCACCTTCTTCTTCCTGATCTCCGTGGCGGGGCTCTACCACGTGACCGGGACCCTGAGCATGGAGGCGATCGGGGAGCGGATCTCGACCGTGGAGCCGAACGCGGCGCTGCTGATCGCGATCGGCTTCCTGGTCGCCTTCGGCGTCAAGCTGGGGCTCTTCCCGTTCCACTTCTGGCTCCCGACCGTCTATACGGGGGCGCGCCCGGCGGTCGCCGCGATCCTCAGCGGCGGCCTCGCCAACATCGGCAGCTACGGCCTCCTGCGCTTCGGCGGCGAGCTGCTGCCGGATGAGCTGGCGCTGGGTGCGGTCGCCCTGATCGTGATCGGGTCCGCCTCGATCCTCTACGGGGGAGTGCTCGCGGTGTCCCGCCGCGGCCCCGCCGAGGTCCTGGCGTACTCGACGATCGGGCAGGTCGGGTACGTGCTCGTCGCGATCGGGGTCGGCGGTCCGGTGGGATTCGCGGCGGCCGTGCTCTACGCGGTCGTCAACTCGCTCAACAAGACCCTGCTGTTCCTGGCGGCCGGGATGCGGGGCGCCCTGGTCGGGGCCGCCTTCGCCGTCGGCGCCCTCAGCGTGGCCGGGATCCCGCCGGCGGCCGGCTTCATCGGCAAGCTCGAGCTCTTCCGGGCCGGCGTCGCCGCCGACAGCGCCGTCCTCGTCGGGCTCCTCTTCCTCGGGGGAGTGCTCTCCTTCATCTACATGTTCCAGATCTACCAGTACGAGTTCTGGCGCCCGAACCCGGCCACCACCGCCAGCCCGCGGGCGCAGAGGCTCCTGGTCGCGGCCCTGGCGCTGCTTATCCTGGCCGGTGGAATCGTGCCGGAGCCGCTGCTCGACCTCAGCCGTGACGCCGCCCTCAGCGTGCCGGGGGCCCTGCGATGAGGAGGGTGGTGGAACGCGCGGCCGGGCTCCTGCTGATCTACCTGCTGGTGCTGACCAGTCTCCGGCCCGGCGACGTGCTGGTGGGGGCGGCGCTTTCGCTCGCCATCGCCTATGCCCTGCGGGTGCCGGAGAGCGGCGATGCCCGGCTGCCGCTCCTCAGCCGCGCATCCGCCGCGCTGGCCGTGGCCGCGGTGACGATCGCCGAGGTGGTCCGCGGCAGCTGGCGGGTGAGCCGCTTCTGCCTGGGGCGCCCCGCCAGCCCGGGGCTGGTCGAGATCCCGAGGGAAGGCCGGTCGTCCGCCGCGGTTGCCCTCTGGGGCGTGCTGACCGGCGAGGCGCCCGACGAGGTGGTGGTCGACGTCGACGAGGAGCGCGGGACCCTGCTCGTCCACCTGCTCGAAGCCGGCGACCCGGACGGCGTCCGTGAGCGCCACTCCCGCGAGCGGCCGCGCCAGCGCCGGGTGGCCGGCTGAATGCCCGACGTCGTCCTCAACGTGGCCGCCGGCTGGGCCGTGCTCCTGCTCGTCGGCGGGGGCATCCTGATGCTGCGGGCCGAGGACGCGCTGCACCGCGTGTTGGCCCTCGACGTCCTGGTCTCGCTGGTGATCATGCTGCTGGCGCTGCTCTCCTACCTCCGGGACGTCTCGTTCTACATCGACGCCGCCCTGGCCCTGGCGCTGCTGTCCTTCGCCGCCACCGTCGCCGCGACGCAGTACGCCAGCCGGGGTGGGCCGTTCCGGTGATCGACCCGATCCTCGACATTCTGGCGGGTCTGTTCATCGCGACCGGCCTGCTGCTGGCGACGATCGGGCTGATCGGGCTCCTGCGCAACTCCGACCTCTACCTCCAGACCCACGCCGCGGGGCTCGTCACCGGGCCGGGCGTGATCGCGATCCTGCTCGCCGCGTTTGCGACCGGGAAGGTCGAGACGACCACCAGCGCGCTCCTCGTCGCGGTCTTCGTCGTCATCACCGCGCCGCTCTCGAGCCACTCGATCGCCGCCGCGATGCGCCGCCGCGAATCGACCCAGGCCCCGGACGAGAACGACGCGGACGCCTGAGGGGCCGCGGCCCCGAAATGGTTAGAAGCACCCATTGCCCGCCCCCGTGGGAAGGCGGACGATCGGTGCATGAATCAGATCGCGGTCCGCTGCCATCCATTCGCCCCCGTTGCCCCCGAGGAGCTGCAGAGCTGGCTGACGTCGGAGATCGAGCGCCTGCGCGACGCTGCTCCCGAGGCGGCGATTCGCCTCCTGCGGCTCACCCAGCCGGGTCCCGAGGGTGAGATCGACGTCGGGTGGCAGATCGAGATCGGCGCCGGCTCGCCGGTGCCGCCGCTCGACGAGCGGAGCATGGGCGAGCTGTTGCTGGATCTGCGCCTGCTGGGCCTCCAGCCCTCCGTGCTGCAGACGGGATGCTCGGACAGCGCGGATTCCGGGCTGCCCGAGTTTGAAGCCGCCCCCGTGTGACCGAGCCGGATCGGCCGGCCGTTCGGGCCGAGCCCGAGGAGGCCCATCCTCGGAAGCGGTGAGAAAAATCGGCGATATCGCATCGTCGGCTGGCGGCGCCACGATCGATCCGAGCGCAAAGCCGACCGTCGTGAGCCAGAAGCTCCTCGCCCGAGAGGGCCGCCACGGGGAGCGCCATCTCTGTCAGTACAACCAGATCGGCAACGCCGTCCCGCCGCTTCTCCGACGCGCCGTGGTGAGCGCCAGGCTGGCTAGCTCGGTCGAGAACCGAGACACGCTGGCCGCTTGATGCAGGTCCACGGCGCGTCGCGTGGGCAATGAATCTGATAATCTGATTCCATGAAGCAGTTGAGCGCCACCGATGCATCCCGCCGGTTCTCGGAGGTTCTCGATGACGTGGAGCGGGACGGCGAGTCCTACGTTGTGGTTCGCCATGGTCGCGCTGTGGCGACCATCGGTCCGACGGGCGGCGGAACCGGGAAGGCGCTCAAGGAGGCGCTTCGCGTCAACCGGCCTGACGATGCATGGGCAGGTGAGCTGCGCGAGCTTCGTGAGATCGTGGAGCCGGTGGCGGACCCCTGGCGCGCTTGATTCTCGACACGACGGTGCTGGTCGATGCCGAGCGGGGGGGAGATGCTCTGGTCGAAGTGATCGACGACGGCGATGATGTCGCTGTGGCAGCGGTCACCGTGGCGGAGTTGAAGGTCGGCGTTCGGCTGGCGAAAGGGCGTCGGCGGAACAAACGAGAGCGCTTCGTCGAGGCGATCCTCGACGCAGTCTCGATCGAGCCCTATGACCTCGACGTGGCCGACGCACATGCCGACCTCCTGGCGCATGTTCGACGGACGGGAACGCCACGCGGCGCCCACGACCTCATCATCGCCGCGACGGCACGGGCCCAGAATCGGCAGGTTGTGAGCTCCGACCAGCGGGCCTTTGCCGAACTTCCCGGCGTCTCAGTTGCCAGCCATTCTGGCTAGCCGATCAGCTGGGCTTTGGGGTAACAAATCTAGCTCCAGATAGCCCCGCAAATGCGGGGTTTTTTGGCTTCCGGTCCATCTACGTTCGCCGCCGACCTTGACCAAATAGTGGCCGGCGCGGCTGGTTCGTTTCAGGATCACGGGAGCCTCGTCATCGGGGTGATCCCTAAATCACCGCATGCCGGCCACCTTGGCGGCGACCTGCGTGCGCGAGCGGAGGCCGAGCTTCTGGAAGACGTGGGTGAGGTGGGACTCGACGGTCTTGTCGCTGAGGAAGAGCCGGGCGCCGATTTCGCGGTTGGTCATGCCCTCGCTGACGAGATGGGCGATCTCGAGCTCCCGGGGGCTGAGGGAATCGAGGCCCTGGTCTCCCGGCTG
>CAMPIP010000096.1 GCA_946886425.1 uncultured Actinomycetes bacterium | reverse complement strand
GCCGATGGACCTGACGCTGTCGCCATCGGAGGAGCAGTTCCGCGACGAGGTTCGGACCTGGCTGGAGGAGAACCACCCTGGTCCCGAGCCGGAGGGCAGCCTCGACGAGATCATGTCCTTTCGCCGCGAGTGGCAGGCGAAGCTGCACGCGGGCGGCTGGGCCGGGATCTCCTGGCCCGAGGAGTACGGCGGCCGCGGCGCGACCATGATCGAGCAGGCGATCTTCGTCGGCGAGGCGTCCCGCCAGGAGGCGCCCAGCCCCGCCAACGTGCTCGGTCTCGCGATGGGCGGGCCGGTGGTGATCGCCCACGGCAGCGACGCCCAGAAGCAGCGCTACCTGGAGCCGATCCTGACCGGCGAGGAGATCTGGTGCCAGGGCTTCTCGGAGCCCGAGTCCGGCTCCGACCTCGCCTCGCTGAAGACGCGCGCGGTCAAGGACGGCGACGAATGGGTCGTCACCGGGCAGAAGGTCTGGACGACCTTCGCCCAGTACGCGAAGTGGTGCATGCTCGTCGCCCGCACCGACCCCGACGCGCCCAAGCACCAGGGGCTCACCTACTTCCTGATGGACATGGAGCAGGAGGGGGTGGAGGCGAAACCGCTGGTTCAGATCACCGGCGAGGGCGAGTTCAACGAGGTCTTCATGGAGGAAGCGCGGATCCCCGAGGAGAACGTCGTCGGCGGCGTCGGCAACGGCTGGAGCGTCGCGATCACGACCCTGATGAACGAGCGGGCCGGGCTCGCCTTCGGTGCGATCGCGCAGATCCAGAACAGCCTCGGCCGGCTCGCCAGGCTCGCCACCGAGGTCCGCGTCAACGGCGGCTCGGCGGCCGACGACGCCTACTACCGACAGCGCATCGCCCAGCTCCACATCGAGGCGGAGACGATGCGGCTGAACGCCTACCGCGGCCTCACCAAGACGATGCAGTCCGGCATCCCCGGTCCCGAGGGATCGCTCGGCAAGTGGCAGTGGGCGGACATCAACCAGGGCCTGACCGAGCTGGCGCTGGAGATCGAGGGCGCCTACGCGCCGCTCGGTCGCGGCTCCGAGCACGCCGTCGCCGGCGGTGCCTGGCAGTACGGCTTCCTGCGCTCGCGCGCCAACTCGATCGAGGGCGGCACCACCGACATCCTCAAGAACATCATCGCCGAGCGGGTCCTGGGCCTGCCGAGGCTGCGCTAGTCATGCCAGCGGGAGCGTTTGTCATGTCAGCGGGAGCGTTTTAACCATGTACTTCGACCTCACCGACGAGCAGCAGGCGATCAAGGCGACCGCCAAGGACTTCCTCGCCTCGCGCTTCAAATCCGACCGGATTCGCGAGATCGCCGCCAGCGGCGATGGCACCGACCCCGATGGCTGGGGCCAGATGGCCGAGCTCGGTTGGACCGGGCTCGCCGTCCCCGAGCAGTGGGGCGGTCAGGGGCTCGGCATCGTCGACCTCGCCGTGCTCTTCGAGGAGCTGGGCTACGCGCTCGCTCCCTCGCCCCTCTTCTCGAACACGATCGTCGCCCTCGCCCTCGGCCTCTGCGGCTCCGACGAGCAGCGTGAGCGCTGGCTGCGGCCGCTGGCCCTCGGCGAGAAGCGGGCGACCCCGGCCCTCTGGGACGCCGGCTCGCCGGCATCGCCGGGCAGCTACACGATGGAGGCCCGCGCCGATGGCGACGGCGTCGTCCTCGACGGCGAGAAGGTGCTGGTGATGGACGCCGCCGGCGCCGACCTCTTCATGGTCGCCACCGCCGACGGCCGCCGCCACCTGGTCGAGAGCGGGGCCGACGGGGTCAGCGTCAGCGAGGAGGAGTCGATCGACACCACCCGGCGCCTCTCCACGGTTCGTTTCGACGGCGTCCGCGTCGCCGCCGCCGACACCATGCCGGCCGCCGAGGCCGACTACTACCCGGTCTTCTTCCGGCTCTGCGTCGCCCTCGCCGCCGAGTCGACCGGCGTCGCCCAGCGCTCGCTGGAGATGGCGGTCGAGTACGCCAAAGACCGCCAGCAGTTCGGCCGCCCGATCGGCGCCTACCAGGCGGTCTCGCACCGCTGCGCGCAGATGCTGCTGGAGACCGAGAACTCGCGCTCGGCCGTCTACGGGGCGGCCTGGGCCGCCGACGCCGAGCCCGACTCGCTGCCGCTGGCGGCCTCGATGGCGAAGGCCTACGCCTCCGACGCCGGCTGGCGGGTTCCCGACGCCTCGATCCAGGTCCACGGCGGCATCGGCTTCACCTGGGAGCACGACCTCCACCTCTTCCTCAAGCGCGGTCGCGCCAACGCGGCGATGTTCGGCGATGCCAAGTGGCACCGCGAGCGCGTCGCCGACGCCGTGCTGACCCGCGCCGCCGAGCCGGCGGCCGCCTGAGCAACCAGCAGCAGTGAGCGCCCTCGACCGCATCTCCGTCGCCGCGATCGGCACCTCGGTTCCCGACCTCGAGGCCGAGACGCTGCGGGCCGAGGCGGCCGGCGTCGAGTGCGTCTGGGCACCGGAGCTCTTCCGCAGCGCTGTCACCCAGGCCGCCTACCTGGCCGCCAAGACCGAGCGGATCGACGTCGCCACCGGGATCGTCTGGGCCTTCACCCGCAGCCCCTTCATCCACGCGGTCAGCGCTCTCGACATCGACGAGATGTCCGGCGGGCGCTTCCGGTTTGGGATGGGCGCCGGCGTCAAACGGCTCAACGAGACCTGGCACAACGCCGACTACGGCAAGCCGGCGCCGCACCTGCGCGAGGCGATCGAGGCGACGCGGCTGATCATGCGCCAGGCCTCGAGCGGCGAGCCGATCCGCTACCAGGGCTCCTATTACGACATCGACATCAAGGGCTGGGTCCGGCCGCATCCGGCGCCGCGCGAGGCCGTGCCGATTTACACCGCCGCCGTTCAGGCCGGTATGGCGCGGATGGCGGGCGACGTCGCCGACGGCCTGATCGGCCACCCGATCCAGAGCCTGCGTTGGATCGACGAGGTCGTCGTCGACGCCTTCGAAACCGGGCTGCAGCGCTCCGGCCGCGACCGCAAGGACTTCGACTACCTGCCCACCGTCTGCTGCGCGATCGACGACGACGAGGGCAGGGCGATCGAGATGGCGCGCCGGACGATCTCCTTCTACGCGACCGTCAAGACCTACATGCCGCTCTGGGAGCTGCACGGGTTCGCCGACAACGCCGTCGCCGCCGGCGAGGCCTTCCGGCGCGGCGACCTGGCCGGGGTCCCGGCCGCGATCAGCGACGAGATGGTCGAGGCCTACTGCGCCGCCGGCCCGCTCGACAAGGTCCGGGCCCGGGTCGAGGCGACCGCCGAACGCGCCGACGGGCTCTTCCTGACGCCGCCGACCTACTTCATCTCGCCCGGGGAGCTGAGCGAGTTCCAGAACCGGATCATCGACGCCTTCGGCCCGGGGGCCGGCTGAGCGCCGACCGCGAAGGGGAGGTCCTGGCCCGGGTCCGGGCGATCCCGCCCGGCCGCGTCAGCACCTACGGCGAGGTTTCCCCGGGGGCGCCGCGCTTCGCCGGCAGCGTCCTCTTCGGCGCCGACGAGCCCGACCTGCCCTGGTGGCGGGTCGTCCGCGCCGACGGCTCGCTCGCCAAGGGCGGCCGCCAGCGCCGGCGGCTCGTCGCGGAGGGCGTGCCCTTCCGCGGCGAGCGCGTCGACATGGCGGCGGCCCGCGTCCCGCGGCCTTAGCTGCCTACGGGCAGACGACGATCAGATGGAAGTCGGCGTCCTCGGGGTTACCTTTGGCGTCGCGGGTCCGTACCTCGATCGCGTTGGGGTTGGCGGCCGAGGCGTTGGTCTGGGCGAAGCCCGCGTTCGGCACCGAGGTGCCGGCGTTGTTGCGGCCGGCGACGTCGGCGCAGCCGCTGACGTTGACCGGGAAGGTGACGGTGACGGCGCCGCCGCCCTCGCCCGCGGCGATGCCGGCATCGCTGGCGCGCGCCAGCACCGCGTTGCCCGGGCTGTTCGGGTTGTTGACGACGGCCCAGTAGGTGTGGGCTGCCCGGTTCGCGACGCGTGCCGACGGCACGACGCCGAGCTTGTTGGTGTTGATCTGGAAGCCGGTCAGCGTCTTCTTCTTCAGCTTCCCGCCTCCGATCGTCTGCTTCATGATCGCGCCGCCATTGATCGTCTGCGCCGCGTAGGCGGTGCCCGCCAGGGCGACGAAGAGGGCAACGAGGGCGACGATCATCGCCGGCGAGGGACGCCGGCCCTTGAGCTTGCTCATCCTGGACTCCCTTCCAGTAGCTGAAACTCGGTAACCCGCCTACCCCCGGCGGGGCTGCGGTCAAGCGTCGGAGGGGAGCGCCGCGACGAAGCGCTCGAAGGCGCCGATGTCGGCCACGGCGGGGCCGTGGCCGGGGAGGATCAGCGACGGGTTCAGGTCGGCCAGCATGCGGATCGAGCGGCGGTTCTCGGCCGGGTCGTAGGTGAAGATCGCCGGCGGCTCCTTGATCCCCGGCAGGGCGGTGGCGTAGCTCATGTTGCGAATCACGTCGCCGCAGATGGCGACCCGGTCGCTCTCGCGGAAGAAGATCACCTCACCGCGGGCGTGGCCGGGGGCGTGGACGACGCGGAAGCCGGCCACCTCGTCGCCCTCGTTCAGCACCCGCTCGACCTTGTAGGGCGGGCCCTGCCAGAGCTTCCGGACCGTCTTGTTGACGATGTTGTTGGGCGCCGCCTCCTGGATCGGGCGCTTCCCTTCCATCGCCTCGACGTCGTCGGCGTGGCAGGCGAGGGGAATGCCGCGCGCCTCGCAGACGTCTTTGGCGACCCCCTGGTGGTCGGGGTGGGCGTGGGTCAGGGCTAGCAGCGAGATCTCGCGGCCTTTGAGCTCGGCGAAGATGCGGCCGCGGTCCCAGGTCCGGCCGGCGTCGATGAGGACGTCCTCGGCCAGGTAGACGTTGATGCTCGGAGCGGGGAACTCCTTGAGCCGCCAGACGCCGGGGGCGAGGTACTTCAATGGCCGATTCCGAGCGTCCCGCGCGGGTCGCCGCTGTGCTGGGCGAGCTCTTCGAGCTTGGCGATCCGGCGTTCGCCTTCGAGGCGGGCGGGGTGCTCGGGAGGCAGCGGCTCGATCAGGCGGCGGATGCGGTTGCGGACCTGCAACGCGAAGTGGGGGGTGGAGGCGCCGGAGAGGGCGCGGATGTCCTCCGGCGTCAACTCGTGGCCGGGCGCCAGCAGTTCGGGGTTCTCGGCCTGGCTCACTGTCCTTCGCCGCCGATCTTCGCCAGTTCGGCCAGCTCGCTCGCTTCCGCCTGCTGGTTCACGTCGATTGCCTCCTGGTCCCCGATCACCCACACGTGGTTGTAGAAGGCGCGGGTGGGGTCGTCGGTGTATCCGGGCTTCACGTCGAGGAAATAGTCGCGCACGGCTGCAGGCAGGGTAGCGGCGTTGTCGGTGAGCAGCAGCGGCCCCCAGGTCCCCGAGGCCGAGAGCGGCGCCACGGCGGCGGCGGTCAGCGGATCCTCGTCGCGGGCGAGCACGAAGCCGTGGCCGGGGTCGTTGACGTTCCAGCCGAAGCTGCCGTCGGCGTAGCGGGAGAAGGCGACGGCGTTGGCGATCGGGTCCTCGCCGGAGACACGGTGGGCCTCGTTGCCGATCTTCTCGACCGCGCGGACGACCGCGGAGTCGATCGCCGAGGAGGGACCGAGGACGTAGACCGGGGCTTTCGGGTGTTCGCGCAGGGCCGCGGCGGTCGCTTTCGGCAGCTTGCCGGTACCGGTGAACAGCACCGGGTCGCCGGAGCGGGCGGCCCAGGCCGCGGCGGGCATAGCCAGGCCGGGCGCCGAGATGGGCGCGAGGACGAAGTGCTTCGGCGCGTCGCCGTTGAGCTTCTCGCGCAGCCGCGCGACCGCGGCGGCGATCGCGGCCGGGTCGCGGCCGCCGGCCCTCGCCACCTCCCTGTCGGCCGGGGCCCCGACTTCGCCGATCGCGAGGTAGGCGGCGCCGCCGGTGTCCGGCCCGCCCTGCGGATCGAGGGCGGCGAGCGCTTCGGAGCTGGCCTCGGGCAGCTCGCCGTCCACGGAAAGGAGCAAGGGCGCCCGCACGGGCGGGGCCATCAGGACCGCCGCGGCGATCGCCCCCTGCCACTCGGCTTCGTCGGCCAGGGCGACTGCCGCCGGCCGCTGCGAGGGGGTGGTCGAGGGGAAGACCGCGAGCGCCGTCGCCGCCGCGTTCTCGGCGGGGTCGGAGCCGCCGATCCGGGTCGTGTTGTTGGTGGCGAAGGCGGGGAAGCCGAGGTCGGTCGTCGACTCGGAGCCGGGCTCGGCGTCGCGCTCCGGCTCGTTGCTGCCATAGCTGCTGGTGACCGGGGCCGGTCCGGTCGGTTCCTCGTCGGCGGAGCCGCCGCCACTGCCGCCGACCACGGCGGCGACGATGAAGACGATCGCCAGCACGACCAAGGCGGCCATCCCCTTCAGGGCGCCCGGGATCTGCCGGCGGGGCCGGCGCGGAGGCTTCGCCGGCGGCGCGGGCGGCTTCGCGGCCTCGGCCTGCCTGCCCTCGCCCTTCTCCGACGAGGGCACGTCGGCATTGATGGGGCGCTCCCGGCTCACCGACCGAACGGTACACGCGCCGGGCCGGTGCTCGCGCCGCAAAGCTCGGTCACTTAACGCCCCTATGAGGGCCTTAAGTGACCGAGCTCGCGGCGGCTTCGGGTACAGTTCCATCCGACTGGCTGACTGACCAGTCAATCGGTCCAACGCCAGGAGGAAGCAATGGATTTCGCGCTCAACGAGGAGCAGCTCGAGTACAAGAAGGAATGTCGGACGTTTGCCCGCGAGGTGATCCGCCCCGCGGCGCGCAAGCACGACGAAGAGGAGAGCATCCCCTGGGAGGTGATCAGGGAGGCGCGTAAGCAGGGCTTCGGCACCCTCGAGTCGATCCAGCGCTCCGCCTCGGACCCGGAGGGTCAGTTCCAGGTCATCTCCGCCGAAGAGTTCCACTGGGGCTGCGCCGGCACCGCCCTGGCGATCTCAGGCTCGGGCCTGGCCGCCGCCGGCATCGCCTCCTCCGGCACCCCGGAGCAGATCATGAAGTGGGTGCCCGAGTGCTTCGGCAGCGCCGAGGAGATCAAGCTCGGCGCCTACGCGGTCACCGAGCCGCAGGCCGGCTCCGACGTCAAGAGCCTGAAGACGACCGCCAAGCGCGACGGCGACGA
This sequence comes from uncultured Actinomycetes bacterium, assembly GCA_946886425.1. The sequence continues at coordinate 1,583 of CAMPIP010000096.1, read as the reverse complement.
GTGGATCCTCAACGGCACCAAGGTCTTCATCACCAACGGCGGCATCGCCGACGTCCACGTCGTCGTCGCCACCGTCGACCCGACGCTCGGGACCCGCGGCCAGGCCTCCTTCGTGGTCGGCAAGGACACCCCTGGCCTCAGCCAGGGCAAGAAGGAGACCAAGCTCGGGATCCGCGCCTCGCACACCGCCGAGGTCGTGCTCGAGGACTGCCGGATCCCGGCCGAGAACCTGCTCGGCGGCGAGGAGAAGCTCGAGAAGAAGCTGCAGCGCGGCCGCGAAGGCAAGAAATCGAGCGGCGCCGACGCGCTGGCGACCTTCGAGGTGACCCGGCCGCTGGTCGGTGCCTCGGCGCTCGGCATCGCCCAGGCCGCCTACGAGTGGACCCTCGAGTACCTCGACGGGCAGAGCGAAGGCGGCACGCCGCTGCTGCAGCTGCAGCGGATCCAGCAGACGCTGGCCGACGTCGCCACCGAGATCGAAGCGGCCCGGCTGCTGGTCCAGCGCGCCGCCTGGATGGGTCGCAACGGCGTGCCGATGCGCGGCGGCCAGGGCTCGATGTCGAAGCTCAAGGCCGGCGACGTGACGATGTGGGCGACGACCGCGCTGATGGACCTGGTCGGCCCCTACGCCCAGAGCACCGAGTGCCCGCTGGAGAAGTGGTTCCGCGACGCCAAGATCTACCAGCTGTTCGAGGGCACGGCCGAGATCCAGCGGATGGTCATCTCGCGCATGCAGGCCCGCGAATACGCGGAGCGGCTCCAGTTCGGCGCCGAGGTGGCCGCCAAGGCGATGGCCGAGGGCGGTTCGAAGGAGCCGGTCCCGGCGTAAGCTCGGGCCATGCACGGCCCGGGAGGTCACTCCCACTCGCATAGCCACGCGCTCGACGCGCGGCGAGCCGACAGCCGCCGGCGGATGTGGATCGCCCTGGCGATCAACCTGGCGATGCTGGTGGCCGAGGCGGTCGGCGGCATCCTCACCGGGTCGCTGGCCGTCCTCGCCGACGCCGGGCACGTCCTCTCCGACGCCGGCGCGATCGTCCTCGCCCTGGTCGCGGCCCGGCTGGCGATGCTGCCGGCCGCGGGCCGCCGCACCTTCGGATACCAGCGCTCGGAGGTGCTGGCGGCGCTGGTCAACGGCCTGCTGCTGGTAGTCGTCGCGGTGGTGATCGCGATCGAGGCGGTCGGGCGGCTCGGCGACCCGCCCGGGATCGAGGGGGCCGGCGTCGTCGCGCTCGGCGTCTTCGGCCTCGCCGGCAACCTCATCGCCACCGTCGTCCTCGCCCGCGGCCAGCGCCAGGACATCAACCTCGAGGGGGTGCTGCGGCACAGCGTCGCCGACGCGCTCGGCTCGGTCGGCGTCGTCGTCGCCGGCGCCGTGGTCCTGTTCGGCGGCTCGGCGATCGTCGACCCGATCGTCAGCCTCCTGATCTCGGCCCTGATCCTCATCTCCTCCTGGCGCTTGATCAAGGAGCCCTTCGACGTGCTGATGGAGGCGGCGCCCAAGGGGATCGACGTCGAAGGGGTGGGGGAGGCGATCTGCGGCGAGGCGGGCGTCCGCTCCGTCCACGACCTCCACGTCTGGA
>CAMPIP010000095.1 GCA_946886425.1 uncultured Actinomycetes bacterium | reverse complement strand
CCCCCGGCCCCCCCCCCCCGAGGATCCCCGTGTGTGGGGGGGGTCCCACCCCCCTCCATGTCCCTAGTTAGTAGCCGGCGGGATGCCGGGCGACGAAGCCGACGTTGTCCCTGAGATCCTCGTGCCAGCGCGGGCCGGTTTCGTTTTCGTTGCCGCTGGTGTCCCAGCGGTAACCGGCGATCACGGCGTAGGCGTGGCCGCCGTTGGCGTAGATGGTGATCCAGCGGCCCGCGCCTTCTTCGCCCCACTTCTGCATCGGGCCGGAGGGGAGGGGGCTGGTGAGGAATTCGCCGCCGCGGAGGGCGTAGCTGACGGCGCCGGAGCAGTCATAGCCCCTGTCCCACCAGCGGGCGTGGCCGCCGCCGTAGATGTAGGGCTTGGTGCGGATCTTGTTGGCCGCTTCGATGACCGCCTTCACCTTGGGCGGGGCGCTCTTCGGGGGAATCAGTTCCCCGGTCGGTAGAAGGCGCGCTTTCGGGGTAGGGGTGCAGATATCGACTTCCGCCGGGCTGAGGCCGCCAGCGGTGCAGCGGGCGGAAGCGCTCCCCGGTGCGAGTAGGGCGATGGCCATGAGCAGGGCGCCTGCGGCGATACCCGCCTTGAGCCTGAAGTTGTACGACAGCAAACCCGATCTCCTTTGTCGGCCTACGGGGTTAGCTGTCGGGCTGGCGCGGAAGGAGCCTGCGCCCCCGCCTGGATTTAGGCGAGTTAGCCCCGAAAACGTGGTTCCCCCGTTCCCGTGACGCCTAGGGGCGTCTGGGATTCGGCGTTTCGGTGCTCTGGATCGGCGGCAGTCTAGACCATCGCCCGGCACCTTGCTCACAGAACGCAAACATTTAGTCGCAGTTCGCACTTTCATCCCGGATTCCTGTCGGCCGGGCGGCTGGTAGCTTGCCCTTTGGGATGGAACTTGCCGGCCGCAAAGCGCTTCTCACCGGTGCCACCGGGGGCCTCGGCCGCGCGATCGCCGAAGCGCTTGCCGCTCGCGGCGCCACGGTCCTGCTCAGCTCCCGCAAGGCCGAGGAGCTCTCCCAGCTGGCCGAGCAGCTGCCCGGCGATGGCCACCGGGCACTGGCCGTCGACCTGGCCGAGCCCGGCGCCGCCGAGAAGCTCGCCGCCGAGGCCGGTCCCGTCGATGCCCTCGTCGCCAATGCCGGCCTGCCCGGCGCCGGCCGCATGGAGGACTTCAGCCCCGATGAGGTGCAGCGAGCGCTGCGGGTCAATCTCGAGGCGCCGATGCTGCTCGCCCAGGCGCTCTACCCGGCGATGCTGGCGCAGGGCTCCGGCCACCTCGTCTTCGTCGCCTCCCTGGCCGGTAAGTCGCCGGCACCGCGCTCTTCGATCTACAACGCCACCAAGTTCGGCCTGCGCGGCTTCGCGCTCGCCCTCCGCACCGACCTCGCCCCGCAGGGCGTCGGCGTCTCGCTGGTCTCGCCGGGCTTCATCCGCGAAGCCGGGATGTTCGCCGACTCCGGCGCCAAGTCGCCGCCCGGGCTCGGCACCGCGACCCCCGAGGAGGTCGCGAAGGCGACCGTGCGGGCGATCGAGGGCGACAAGGTCGAGATCGCGGTGGCGCCGACCCGGCAGCGCTTCCTCGCCCACTTCGGCCTCGCCAGCCCCAGCATCGCGGTCCGCGTCTCGAGCGGATCGGCCGGCCAGAAGTCGGCGGCGGAGATCGCCGACGGGCACTCCAAGGACAAGAGATAGACCACGACGACTTCAGGAGACAGCAGATGAGCAGCGACTCTTTCGGCGCCCGTTCGACCCTCGCGGTGAGCGGGCGTCAGTACGAGATCTTCCGGCTCGGGGCATTGCAGGAGCGTTTCGACGTCGCCCGGCTCCCGTACTCGATCAAGGTCCTGCTCGAGAACGTGCTGCGCCTCGAGAACGGCGTCTCGGTCAGCGCCGCTGACGTCGAGGCGATCGCCGGCTGGGACGCCGCCGCAGAGCCCAGCGCCGAGATCCCCTTCCAGCCCGCCCGCGTCCTCATGCAGGACTTCACCGGCGTGCCCGCGGTGGTCGACCTCGCGGCGATGCGCGACGCGATGGCGGAGATCGGCGGCGACCCGGAGCGGATCAACCCGCTGGTCGACGTCGACCTGGTCATCGACCACTCGGTCCAGGTCGACGCCTTCGGCAACGAAATGGCCTTCCAGGTCAACGCCGAGCGGGACTTCGAGCGCAACCTCGAGCGCTACTCGTTCCTGAAGTGGGGCCAGCACTCCTTCGACAACTTCCGGGTTGTGCCGCCGGCGACCGGGATCTGCCACCAGGTCAACCTCGAGTACCTCTCCCAGGTCGTCTACAGCCGCCAGAACGACGGCGTCCTCCAGGCCTACCCCGACACCCTGGTCGGCACCGACTCGCACACGACGATGGTCAACGGCCTCGGCGTGCTCGGCTGGGGCGTCGGCGGGATCGAGGCCGAGGCGGCGATGCTGGGCCAGCCGATCTCGATGCTGCTGCCGCAGGTGCTGGGCTTCAAGCTCTCCGGCGAGCTGCCCGAGGGGGCGACCGCGACCGACCTCGTCCTCACCGTCACCGAGATGCTGCGCCAGCGCGGCGTCGTCTCCAAGTTCGTCGAGTTCTACGGCCCCGGCCTCTCGACGCTCGCCCTCGCCGACCGAGCGACGCTCGGCAACATGTCGCCGGAGTTCGGCTCGACCTGCGCGATCTTCCCGGTCGATGCCGAGACGCTGCGCTACCTCGACCTGACCGGCCGCCCGACGGAGACGATCGAGCTGGTCGACGCCTACGCCCGCGAGCAGGGGATGTTCCACGACGAGTCGACCCCGGACCCGGTCTTCTCCGACCGGCTCGAGCTCGACCTCGGCGACGTCGTTCCCAGCATCGCCGGCCCGAAGCGGCCGCAGGACCGGGTACCGCTGGCGAGCGCGAAGGACGCCTTCCGCGAAGCGATGTCCGAGTTCGCGCCGGATGCCGCCAAGGAGATGTGCGACGGGCTCGACCAGGCGCTCGCCGAATCCTTCCCTGCCTCCGACCCGTCCGCCGAGGACCACGACAGGGACTGCGACAAGCCGGTGCCGGCGGCCGAGGCCGGCACCGCCGCGGTGGCGCAGCGCAGTCCGACCAGCGACGCGATCGGCGTCACCCTGGCCGAGGACGGCTCCGAATTCGACCTCGACCACGGTCGCGTCGTCATCGCCGCGATCACCAGCTGCACCAACACCTCCAACCCCAGCGTCATGGTCGGCGCCGGCCTGCTCGCCCGCAACGCGGTCGAAAGGGGCCTCGAGCGCAGGCCCTGGGTGAAGACCTCGCTGGCGCCGGGATCGACCGTCGTCACCGAGTACCTCGACCGCTCCGGCCTCACCGAGCACCTCAACGCCCTGCAGTTCAACCTGGTCGGCTACGGCTGCACCACCTGCATCGGCAACTCCGGCCCGCTGGCGGAGGAGATCTCCGCGGCGATCGCCGAGAAGGACCTGGCCGTCTGCGCCGTCCTCTCCGGCAACCGCAACTTCGAGGGCCGCATCAACCAGGACGTCAAGGCGAACTACCTGGCCAGCCCACCGCTGGTCGTCGCCTACGCGCTGGCCGGCCGCATGGACGTCGACCTGCTGACCGAGCCGCTCGGCGAGGGTGCGGACGGCGAGCCGGTCTACCTGCGGGACATCTGGCCCGACGCCGCCGAGATCAAGAAGGTGGTCGGCGAATCGGTCGCCTCGGAGATGTTCACCCGCAACTACGCCGACGTCTTCACCGGCGACGAGACCTGGAAGGCGGTCGAGGTCCCGACCGGCGACCGATACACCTGGCCCGACTCCACCTACGTGCGGCAGCCCAGCTTCTTCGAGCGGATGCCGGCCGACCCGCCCGGGGTCGAGCCGATCGTCGGCGCCCGCGCCCTCGCGGTGCTCGGCGACTCGGTCACCACCGACCACATCTCGCCCGCCGGCGCGATCAAGAAGGACAGTCCGGCTGGTCACTGGCTGACCGCGCAGGGGGTCGAGGTCCGCGACTTCAACTCCTACGGCTCCCGCCGCGGCAACCACGAGGTGATGATCCGCGGCACCTTCGCCAACATCCGCCTCCGCAACCGGCTGGTCGACCGGGCCGGCGGCTTCACCCGCCACTTCCCCGACGGCGAACAGACGACCATCTATGACGCGGCGATGGCCTACGCCGAGGAGGGCGTGCCGCTGGTGGTGCTGGCCGGTAAGGAGTACGGCTCCGGCTCCTCGCGCGACTGGGCCGCGAAGGGCACCAAGCTGCTCGGTGTCCGGGCCGTGATCGCGGAGAGCTTCGAGCGCATCCACCGCTCCAACCTGATCGGGATGGGTGTGTTGCCACTGCAGTTCGCAAATGGTGAGAGCGCCGAGTCGCTGGGACTGACTGGGGCCGAGACCTTTGACGTCGGCGACCTCCGGGGCGGCGAGGCGAAAACCCTCACGGTGACGGCGCGCCGGGGCGACGGCGACATCGTCGAGTTCGAGGCGCGGGTGCGGCTCGACACTCCAAATGAGGTCACCTACTTCAACAACGGCGGAATCCTCCAGACCGTACTGCGCAAGCTAAAAAGGTAGGCGCAGTGGGGTCGCGGGAGGCAGGGGGGTCCGCGCGACCCGCACTGCACCTGAGCGCCGGTAGCCAGGGAGGGATGCCGACGCCGCTATTCCCCCTAGACGGGACTGTCCAGAAGGAACAGTCTTCGCTAGCTATACCGCGTCAGGGCTCGGCGGTCAAGCGCAATCAACCGGTTGATGAGGAATCGGGTGCACTTTGTGCGTGATTGGCACCGGTTTGGGGGGTCGGGGCGATTCCCCACCCCTTGCGCTCGATCAGCTCGATCCCGATCACGCTGCCGACCGGGCCGACCGGGGTAAGGGTCGCGGCGAGCAGGGTGTAAGGCGTCTCGCGCTTCACCGAAGCGACCCAGATCACCAGGCAGAGGACGATGAACCCGAGCCCGTGCGCCCACCCGAACACCATCGTCTCGGTTTCGAACCCGGGCAACAGCCAGAAGAGCAGCAGTCCGCCAAAGATCACCAGCTCCACCCAGGAGATCCGCTTCACCCAGACGAACAGCGGTCCGGGCACGGGCTTGGCGAACGGTGAGCTCGGGGACACCGTCTAAGCGCCGACGGTGAGCGCGGTGAGGACGATGCGCTCCTGCTCGCGCGAGTGCGCGCCGGAGTAGCCCTCGCTGGTGCTGGCGCGGCCCTGGCGGCCGATGTAGTTGAGGGCGACGCCCTCGGGAAGCAGCTCGGGCATTCGGCGCGACATCACCTTCCAGGCGCCCATGTTGCGCGGCTCCTCCTGGACCCAGGCGATCTCCCTCAGGTTCGGGTAGGCGGCGATCACGCCTTCGAGCTGTTCCTTCGCGAACGGGTAGAGCATCTCGACCCGGGCGATCGCGACGTTCTCGGTGCCGGCGCGGCGCTCGTTGGAGTCGAGGTCGTAGTACACGCGGCCGGTACACAGCACCAGCCGTTCGACCTTCTCGCGCCGCTCGGCGGCGGTGGGGTCGTCGAGGATGTACCGGAAGTGGCCCTCGGTCAGCTCCTCGAGGCCAGAGGTCGCACGGTCGAGGCGGAGCAGGCCCTTGGGGGTGAAGACGATCAGCGGGCGCGGCTTGCGGATCAGCGCCTGGCGGCGCAGCAGGTGGAAGTACTGGCCGGCGGTGGTGGGGTTGGCGATGCGAATGTTTCCCTCGGCGCCGAGGGCCAGGAAGCGCTCGATCCGGGCGCTGGAGTGCTCCGGGCCCGAGCCCTCGTAACCGTGCGGCAGCAGCAGGGTGAGGCGGCTGGTCTGTCCCCACTTCGCCTCGCCGGAGACGATGAAGCTGTCGACGATCACCTGGCCGGCGTTGGCGAAGTCGCCGAACTGCGCCTCCCAGAGGATCAGCGAGCTCGGGGTCGCCGCCGAGTACCCGTACTCGAAACCGAGACAGGCGGTCTCCGAGAGCGGGCTGTTGTACAGCTCGAACGGGGCGGAGGCGTCCTCGAGGTTCTGCATCGGGCAGTACTTGAGGCCGGTGTTCTCGTCGTGGAGGACGAGGTGGCGGTGCGAGAACGTGCCGCGCTCGGTGTCCTGTCCGGTGAAGCGGATGTGGACGCCCTCGGTCAGCAGCGAGCCGAAGGCGAGCGCCTCGGCGTGGCCGAAGTCGACGCCGCCCTGCTCGAGCGCCTCGGTCCGCTTCGAGAGCGGGCGGCGGAGCTTGCGGTGGACGTTGAACCCGTCCGGCGTGCGCAGCAATTCCTCGTTGATCGCGCGCAGCTCCTCGGCCGGCAGAGCCGTGTCGACGGGAGGGCTGGCGGTGCGGTCGAGTTCTCCGGTGCTGGTGGTGACGGTCGGGTCCTCGTACTCGCCCGCCTCCATCTTCTCGCGCAGGGCCTTGAGGGCGCCCGCCATCTCCTCGCGGCGGTGCTCGGAGTTGTGACCTACCTCCTCGGCGCTGACCACGCCCTCGCCGATCAGCTTCTCGGCGTAGATCTCCGAGACCGGGGCGTGCGATTTGATCTTTGCCGCCATGGTCGGCTGCGTGTAGGCGGGCTCGTCGGTCTCGTTGTGGCCGAAGCGGCGGTAGCCGATCACGTCGATGACGATGTCGCGGCTCCAGCGCTCGCGGTAGGCCATCGCCAGCCGCACCGCCGCCGAGCAGGCCTCGACGTCGTCGGCGTTGACGTGGATGATCGGCACGTTGAATCCCTTCGCCATGTCGGCGGCGTAGGGGGTCGAGCGGGCCTCCGTCGGGTCGGTGGTGAAGCCGACCTGGTTGTTCTGGATGACGTGGATCGTGCCGCCGGTCGAGTAGCCCTTCAGCGACTGCAGGTTGAGCGTCTCGGCGACAACCCCCTGCGCAGGGAAGGCGGCGTCGCCGTGCAGCAGCACCGGCACCGCCCGCTTCGGGTCGTGGCTCAACTTCGGCCCCTCGAAGTCGGACTGCAGGTAGCGGGCGCCGCCGGTGACGACCGGGTCGACGAACTCGAGATGGCTTGGATTCGGGTAGAGCCGCACCGAGATCTTCTCGCCGGCCGCGGTCTCGTAGACCCCACGGTGGCCGTAGTGGTACTTGACGTCTCCGGTGCCGCCGTGGGGGATGCCGGCAACCGCCTTGACGGCGTCGATCCGCTTCGAACCCTCGAACTCGGCCAGGATCGACTCGACGGGGCGGCCGAGGTTGTGGGCGAGGACGCTGAGGCGGCCGCGGTGGGCCATCCCGAAGACGACCTCCTCGGCGCCGGCCCGGTGGGCCAGCGTCACCACCTCGTCGAGCATCGGCACGACCACGTCAAGCCCCTCGATCGAGAACATCTTCTGGCCCAGGTACGCCTTCTCGATGAACCGCTCGAACTGGAAGACGTCGATCAGCCGGTCGAGCAGGCGCTTCTTCTCCTCTTCGGCGAGGGGCTGGCGGTGGGCGCCGGTCTCGATCATTTCCCGCAGCCAGTGGCGTTGCTGGGTCGATGAGAGGTGCTCGAACTGGTAGCCCATCGTCCCGCAGTAGGCCTCGCGCATCCGCGGCAGCGCCTCCAGCAGGGTCTCGCCGGGGACGCCGATCCTCAGGATCGAGGCGGGGATCCGGGCCATCAGCTCCGGGGTCAGGTTGAGGTTCTCGGGCTGCAGCGTCGGGTCGCCCTTCGGCTCGGAGCCGAGCGGGTCGAGGTGGGCGGCGAGGTGGCCGTGGGTCCGGTAGCCCTTCAGCAGCGAGGTCGCCGCCTGGACCGCCTGCAGCAACTCCTCGTCGACTTCGCCCGGGGTCGGCGCCGCGGTCGCTTCCGCCGTCGGCGCCGCGGCGCTCAATGGCAGCGGCGAGGCCGAGGCGGGGTGGGCGGAAGAGATCGGCGCCGCCTCGATGCCGAGCTCGGCGGCAACCGACTCGTAGAACTCGTCCTCGCCCTGCAGCAGCTGCTCGACCCGGCGCAGGAAGGCGCCCGACTCGGCGCCCTGGATGACGCGGTGGTCGTAGGTCGACGTCATCGTCATCACTTTCGAGACGCCGAGCTGCTTGATCCGCTCCGGCGTCGCGTGCGCCCACTCGGGCGGGTAGGCGATCGAGCCGGTGGCGATGATCGCGCTCTGGCCGCTCAACAGCCGCGGCACCGAGGCGATCGTGCCGATCCCACCCGGGTTCGTCAGCGAGACGTTGGTGCCCTGGAAGTCGTCGGGGCCGAGCTTGTTCTCGCGGGTCTTCGCGATCAGCTCCTCGTAATAGGTGTGGAAGGCGGCGAAGTCGAGCCCGTCGGCGCCCTTGATCGCCGGCACCATCAGGCTGTGGGACCCGTCCTTGCGCTCGACGTCGACGGCGATCCCGAGATTGACGGGCCCGCCCTCGATCGCGAACGGCTTTCCCTCGCGCTCTTCAAACGTCCGCACCATCACCGGGAAGTCCTTGCAGGCCTGGACGATCGCCCAGGCGACCAGATGGGTGAAGGAGACCTTCAGCCCGCGCTCTTTCAGCAGCAGGTTGACCGCCTTCCGTTTCGCATCGAGCGTGTCCACGGCGATGGTCCTGAAGCTCGTCGCCGTCGGCACCGCCCGGCTCTTATCCATCGCCTTGGCGAGCATCGCTCCGGGCCCGCGCAACTGCTTCGCCTCACCAGAAACGGGAGCAGCAGTGGCGCCAGCCCCGTTCCCGGCCGCCAGCACGTCAGCCTTGGTCACCTTCGCGCCCGGTCCCGACCCACTTACCGAGCCGAGGTCAACGCCGTTGGCCGCGGCAACTCTCCGCGCGACTGGCGTCGCGCGAACATCTGAGGAGGCGGCGCCGTTGCCGCCGGACCCGGCCGTGGCGCCGGAGGCGGTTCCAGCGGCCCCGCCCGCGGGTGGCGTCGAGGATGAGCTCTCCCGCAGAGCGGGAGAGTCGTCCTCGGCGACA
>CAMPIP010000094.1 GCA_946886425.1 uncultured Actinomycetes bacterium | reverse complement strand
CAGCCGCCTGCGCAGGCGGCTGATGAAGGCGGTCGAGGTGCCCCCGGAGTGGATGCGGAACCTCTCGCCCGAGGACCAGCGGACGCTGCGCGCCATCCTCGCGCGCGCCAGCGGCTGACCGCCCCGTTCCGCTACAACTCACGGCCCGTGAACGAGCGCACCCGCACCTATCGCGTCGCGATGGCCGTCAACCGGCCGGTAGCGCTCTGGTCGCGTCTGCGGGTCGAGGGCGTGGAGAGTCTGCCGGAGAGCGGGCCGCTGCTTGTGGTCGGCAACCACGACTCCCACTGGGACCCGCTGATGGTCGGGATGGCCGCGCTGAAGCGGCGCCAGATCCGCGCCCTCGCCAAAGCCGAACTCTGGGACGTGCGCGGCCTCGCCCCGGTCCTCGACGGCATGGGCCAGATCCCGATCGAGCGCGGTAAGGGCGACAAGCAGGCGCTGGCGAAGGCGATCGAGACCCTGCGCGCGGGCGCCTGCATCGGCGTCTTCCCCGAGGGCACCCGCTCGCGCGGCAAGGTGCTGCGGGCCCGTAGCGGCATCGGCCGCCTGGCGCTGGAGGTGCCGGAGGCGCACGTCACCCTGGTCGCGATCGAGGGCACCGCCGACCTGACCGGCTTCCCGCGCCGGCCGCGCGTCCGGGTCCGTTTCTTCGACCCGGCCGGCGGCCAGCCGCGTCCCGACGAGGACCCCGGCGAGCTCTCCGCCCGGCTGCTCGCCGAGATCCGCGACCAGGTCCCGCCGTCGCTCTCCTATCGCAAGCGCGGCAGGGCGCCGGTCGAGGCGTAAGCCTCCGGGCTCATCCCTCAGCCTCCTCGCCGCTTCCCTTCAGCGCGTACCACTCGCCGCCGAACGCGTCGACGTCGTTGCCGTTCGCTTCGCCCGGCTTCCTGTCCCCGGCGAAGGTGTGGAGCGGGTGGCCCGCGTAGGTGACCTGGGTGTTTCCGTCCTTGCGCTTCGTCGTGCCGAGCTTGCCGGCGCCCGCCCCTTCGCCCGCGGTCGGCGGCCCTTCGGTCAAAACCGGCGGCCAGGAGCGGGCGCAGGCGCCGTAACAGGCCGGGGCCGTCCCCCTGTCCTTACCGAAGCCGTAGACCGTGAACCCGTCGTGGTCGACCAGGACCGGCCCGACGCCTTTGGCGCTGGAGAGGGTGATCACGGCGACACCGCTTTCCGCCCCCGGGGGCGCTTTCTCCCTGGCGATGCCGCCGTCGTGGTCGGCGGCATCGCCGCCGCCGTTGCCGTCGCAACCGGCGAGGATCAGTATCGCCACCAGCGCCAGTCCGAAGATCGTCTTGTTCACGGCTGTCCGTCGCGTTCGTGTCAAGCCCCGGGCTGCATCCGCCTTGGTCTAGGAGGCGGATGCAGCCCGGGTTCAAGCTTGAGACTGGGCCCTGCCTAGAGTTTCCCGATCTTGAAGATTTTGGTCCCGCAATCGGGGCAGACGCCCTGGATCGCCGGGCGACCGTTTTTCATGGTCACCTGTTTGGCGTCCTTGATCTCGACCTTCTTGCGCTCTTTGACGCAGTAGCCCTCCGGCATCTCGGGCCCTCCTTTCGCTGCCGCTGAGCGGCAAGGCCCGCGCCTTTACGCGAGCCTGGATTGAGCCGAATGTAACGGAGCTGGGGGACAGGACCGGCGGAGTATGTGCGCAATCGCACGAAACGGTTGACTCGCGAGTCAACTACGCTCCGCTCCGCACTTCAGCACCCGTCAAAGGCAAGGAGAGGACCCGCATGCCCGAAGCAGTCATCGTCGACACCATCCGCACCCCGATCGGCCGTGCCTTCAAGGGGTCGCTGGCCTCGTTGCGCCCGGAGGAGATGGGCGCCTTCGTGGTCGACCAGCTGCTCGAGCGCAACCCCGGCGTCGACCCCGCCCTGGTCGAGGACCTCTTCTGCGGCGTCGGCATGCCGCAGGGCCTCGAGGCCTTCAACATCGGCCGGATCATCTCGCTGCTCTCCGAGAAGCTGCCGCAGGAGGTCAACGGGGTCACCGTCTCCCGCTACTGCTCCTCCAGCCTCGACGCGATCCGCCACGCCGGCAACGCGATCAAGGCCGGCGAGGGCGACGTCTACATCGCCGCCGGGGTCGAGTGGGTGAGCCGCTTCAACGAGCGCACCGAGCCCGCCGGGGCCGACGACCGCAACCCCAACCTGATCGGCGAGAACGGCCAGCCCAACGCCTACATCGACATGGGCCTGACCGCGGTCAACGTCGCCAACAAGTACGGCGTCAGCCGCGAGGACATGGACAAGTTCGCGCAGCGCTCCCAGGAACTCGCCGTGAAGTCCCAGGAAGACGGCTTCTTCGAGCGCGAGATCGTCCCGGTCAAGCTCGAGGACGGCACCGAGGTCGCCAAGGACGATGGCCCGCGCGCCTCCTCGACCCTGGAGAAGCTCTCCGAACTGCCGGAGGCCTTCGGCGGCGGCGGCGTCACCGCCGGCAACTCCTGCCCGCTCAACGACGGCGCCGCCGCGGTGCTGCTGATGAGCGACACCAAGGCCAAGGAGCTGGGCCTGACCCCGCGCGCCCGTATCGTCACCGCCGCCACCTACGGCAACGAGCCGGAGCTGATGGGCGTGGCCCCGATCGGCGCCATCAAGAAGGTCCTCGACCGGGCCGGGATGACGATCGGCGACGTCGACGCGGTCGAGCTCAACGAGGCCTTCGCCGCCCAGGTGATCCCGATCATGGACGAATGCGGGATCGAGGAAAGCAAGCTCAACACCCACGGCGGCGCGATCGCCCTCGGCCACCCCTTCGGGATGACCGGCGCCCGGATCATGGGCACCCTGCTCAACGTGATGGAGACCGACGACCACCAGGTCGGCCTCGAGACCATGTGCGTGGCAGGAGGTCAAGGCAAGGCGATGATCGTGGAGCGCACCAACTAAGGAGCATCGCGATGGCGCGACTCGAGACGCTCACCTACGAGACGAGCGATCGAGTCGCGCGCATTACCCTGAACCGACCGGACCGCGGCAACGGGATCACGCCGCGAATGCCAGTCGAGCTGGCGGAATGCGTCGAGCAGGCGAACCTCGACCCCGCGGTCCACGCGATCGCCCTCGCCGGCAATGGCACTGGCTTCTGCGGCGGCTATGACCTGGTCGCCTCCGCCGAGGGGGACATGAGCGGGCTCGGTGGGGTGGAGGCGCCGGCCGGGTCGCCGGTCGACCCGGCGACGATCGCGGCGAATCACGCGCCGGAGTCGAACTGGGATCCCGTCACCGACTACCAGTTCATGAGCCGCAACGTGCGCGGCTTCATGAGCCTCTTCCACTCCGAGAAGCCGGTGCTCTGCAAGGTGCACGGCTACTGCGTCGCCGGCGGCACCGACATGGCGCTCTGCTCGGACCTGCTGGTAGTCGCCGAGGACGCCAAGATCGGCTACCCGCCGGCGCGCGTCTGGGGCTCGCCGACGACGGCGATGTGGGCGCTGCGGCTGGGGCCGATGCGGGCCAAGCGACTGCTTCTCACCGGCGACTCGCTGACCGGCGCCGAGGCGGTGGAGTGGGGCCTGGCGACCGAGGCGGCGCCCGCCGACCGGCTCGACGAGCGCTTCGAGCGCCTGCTCGAGCGGGTCGCGCGGATGCCGATCAACCAGCTGGTGATGATGAAGCTGCTGGTCAATCAGACCGTTCACGCCCAGGGCCTGCAGCAGGCACAGGCGCTCGGGACCTTCTTCGACGGCGTCGCTCGCCACACCGAGGAGGGCCACGGCTTCGTCCGCCGCGCCGCCGAGTCGGGCTTCCGTGAGGCGGTCCGCGAGCGCGACGAGCCGTTCGGCGACCACGGCCTGGAGGGCTTCGGTGTCGGGGAGTAACGGCCGTCCCCGGCGGCCCAGCGTCGCGATCGTCGGCGGCGGCTTCGGCGGCGTCGGCGCCGCCACGGTCCTGGCCCGGGAGGGCTACGAGGACGTCACGGTCTTCGAGAAGCGCGACCGGGTCGGCGGGGTCTGGGAGGCCAACACCTACCCCGGTGCCGCCTGCGACATCCCCTCCCACCTCTACGAGTTCTCCTTCGCGCCCAACGCCTGGTCGCGGCGCTTCTCACCGGGCCCGGAGATCCGCGCCTACATCGAAGGCGTCGCCCGCCGCTTCGGGGTTCTCGAGAAGGTTCGCACCGGGACCGAGGTGAAGGGAGCCGCCTGGGACGAGGCGACCCGCCGCTGGCGGCTGCAGACCAGCGCCGGCCCGCACGAGGCCGATGTTCTGCTCGCCGCCTGCGGGCAGCTCTCGGTCCCGCGGGTGCCGCCGATCGCCGGCCTCGACCAGTTCGAAGGCCCCGCCTTCCACACCGCCGAGTGGCGCCACGACGTCGACCTCGCCGGCAAGCGCGTCGCCGTGATCGGGACCGGTTGCAGCGCCATCCAGGTTGTCCCGGCGATCCAGCCGGAAGTCGCCCAGCTCGACGTCTACCAGCGCTCGCCGGGCTGGACCTTCCCGAAGGGCGACCACCCGTACTCGCCGCGCGCCCGCGCCCTGTTCAGGCGCTTCCCCGCCCTGCGACGGCTCGACCGCGCCGCGATCCAGTCCTTCCAGGAATTCGGGGCGATGGCAATGACCGACCGGCCCTGGCTGCTGCCGATCCTGCGGGCGATCGCCAAGCGCCAGATCCGCGCCGCGATCGACGACCCGGAGCTGCGCCGCAAGCTGACCCCGAGCGACGAGGTCGGCTGCAAGCGGATCATGCTCACCGACGAGTGGTACCCGACCCTGACCCGGCCCAACGTCGAGCTCGTCGCCGAGCGCGTCGATGCGGTCACGGCGACCGGCGTCCGCAGCGCCGCCGGCGAGCGCCCCGCCGACGCGATCGTCCTCGCCACCGGCTTCGCCAGCCATGATTTCGTCGCCCCGATGGAGATCGCCGGGCGCGGCGGGCGCACCCTGGACGAGGCCTGGGGCGACGTCCCGCGAGCCTACCTCGGCCTCACGGTTCCGAGCTTTCCGAACATGTTCCTGCTCTACGGGCCCAACACCAACGGCGGCACCGGCTCGGTCGTCAACACGATCGAGTGTGGGCTGGGGCACGTGCTGGCAGCCCTGCGCGAGCTCGAACGCGGCGGCGCCCGCACGATCGAGGTGCGCCCTGAGGTGGCCGACGCCTTCGACCGTGAGCTGCGCGCCGCCCTGGCCCAGTCGGTCTGGCACAGCGGCTGCGGCAATTGGTACGTCGACGAGCACGGCAACGACCCCAGCAACTGGCCCTGGACCTGGAGCGAGTACCGGCGCCGCACCGCGACGCTGGAGCCCGGCGCCTACGCGCTCGGCGCGGCCGCCTCCTGATTTCATAGGCCCGTGCCCGACCTCTCCCAGGTTCAGCCCGAGCACTTCCACGAGTTCTCGCAAGGGACCTTTCCCGGCGACCTCGGCATCGAGTCGCTGGAGATCGGCGCCGAGCGCTCGCGGGGCCGGATCCTCGTCGATGCCCGGCATCTGCACCCCGGCGGATTCGTCCACGGCGGCGTCTGGACGGCGCTCGGCGACACCGTCGCCGCCTGGACCACCTTCCGCAACATCCCGCCGCACCACGACTTCACGACGATCGAGCTGAAGCTGAACGTGTTCGGCGCCGGCCTGCGCGGCGACGAGATCATTGCCTCGGCGACGCCGCTGCACGTCGGCCGCACCACGGCCGTCGTCGAGGTCAAGCTCGACCGCATCCGCGACGGCGAGGCGAAGCTCGCCGCGAACCTGATCGTCACCCAGTTCGTGCTGCCGCCCCGCGAGGGCAGGGGCACCCGTGGCGAGACCGGCTGAAGACGCGACTCGCGTCGCTTATGTCTTCGGCTACGGCTCGCTGGTCGAGCTGACGCAGCCGCTCGCGGTCGACGGCCGGCTTTACCCGGCCGTCCCGGGAAGGCTGAACGGCTTCCGCCGTCGCTGGGGCGTGGCGATGAACAACTGGGAGACGACCGACGCGCAGAAGCACTTCCTCGATCCCGAGAGCGGCCTCAAACCGAAAGTCGCGGTTGCCTACCTCGACATCGAGGAGGCGGCGGGTGAGGCCGTCAACGGGCTGGCGATCCCGGTCGACCCCAACCGCCTCGCCGAGCTCGACCTGCGGGAGGGCAACTACCGTCGGGCCGAGGTCTCCGCCGCCTTCGAGCCGGCGCTCACCCATACCGTCTTCGTCTACCACGGCACCGAGCCCGCCCGGGTCCGGGCGGCCGAAAACGGCGAGCACGTCTACGTCAGTCGCCAGTACGTCGAGCGGGTCCGCCGCGCCTTCACCGCCCTCGGCCCCGGGCAACTGGAGGAGTACGAGCGCACCACCGGCCCGCTCCCGTTTCCCGCCCGCGACCTCGAACCGCGCTACCCGGGAACGGCGTCCTGACGGGTCAGGCGGCCGTTCCGCCGAGTTCCGGCGCGCCCTCATCCTCGACCGGCGCTTCGAGCCGTTCGATCTGGGGCAGGCGCCAGAGGATGCTGGCGATCGTCAGGCCGACCGCGGCGGCGAACATCGCCAGGAACCACTGCACCGAACTGAGCAGCTCCATCTCGAAGAAGTCGCGGACCGGGGCGGCGGCGAGGATCAGCGCGTAGAGGGCGCCGAGCCCCGCTATCAGGGCCAGCATGTAGCTCTGGATCGCGATGTGCTCGCGGCCGGGACCGCGCTCGAGCAGCAGCACGAAGGCGAGGCCGAGGACGATCAGAGTCGTCGTCGCCGCGGTGCGGCCGGAGTCGAGGCTGCCGCCGAAGACGGTGTCGACGAAGAAGAAGGAGAGGATCGAGCCGAGCGCCGTCGCCACCCCGGCCGGGACCGCGAAGGCGGCCAGCGCCCGCAGCAGCCGGCCGCGGTAGAGCGGCCCGTCGGAGGGGGCCAGGGCGAGCACGAAGGAGGGGATGCCGATCGTCAGGAAGGCGGCCAGGGTGAGGTGGCGGGGCAGGAACGGGAAGGCGAAGCCCGGTACCGCGACGAGCAGGATCAGGGTCGCGGCGTAGACCGACTTGGTCAGGTAGAGGCGGCCGAGGCGGTGGATGTTGCGGGCGATCTTCCGTCCCTCGCTGACGGCTTCGGGGAGCCGCGCGAACTCGTCCTCGAGCAGGACCACGTCGGCGACGCCCTTGGTGACCTGCGCGCCCGAGCCCATCGCCACCGCCATCCGTGCCTGCTTCAGGGCCGGCACGTCGTTGACGCCGTCGCCGATCATCGCCACGTAGCGCCCGGCCCCGACCAGCGCTTCGACCAGCGCCTTCTTCTGCTCGGGCTTGATCCGGCAGAAGATCGTCTTATCCAGCGCCACCCTGGCCAGCGCCTCGGGGTCGTCGGGGAGGTCCGGGCCCTCGATGACGCCGGCGTCGCGGGGCACCCCGACCGCGTAGGCGACCGCGGTCACCGTCGCCGCCGCATCGCCGGAGATCAGCTTCAGGTCGGCGTCCTGCTCGCGGATGTAGGCGATCGTCTCGGCCGCGTCGGGCCGCAGCGTCTCCTCGAGCACGACCAGCGCCAGCGCCCGCAACGCCGGCGGCGGCGTCGCGGCCGGGTCGTCGGGCAGCCCTCCGCTCGATTCCCCGAAGGCGACGACGCGGCGGCCGGCGCCGGTCTCCTCCTCGAGCTTGCGGGCGAGTCCGGGGGGGAGGTCGAGAGCGCCTGCCTCGGCGAGGACGTCGGGCGCCCCCATCACGTAGGCGCCGTCGCCGAGCGCCAGGCCGCTCCACTTCCACTCCGATGAGAAGGGGACCTCGGCGCTGACCGCCCCGGCCGTGGCCGGGAACTTCTCGGCGATCGTCTCCAGGGTGCGGTTGCGGTCGCCGGCGCTGGCGGCGAACCGGCCCAGCGCCGTTTCGGCGGCGCCCGGCTCGACCCCGTCGGCGACCGCCACCGCCACCAGGCGCAGCTCGCCGGCGGTCAGGGTGCCGGTCTTGTCGACGCAGATCGTGTCGACCGAGGCGAGGCTCTCGGTGGCGCTCATCTGCTGGATCAGCGTTTTCCGGTTGGCCAGCCGCACCGCGGCGACCGCGAAGGTGACGCTCATCAGCAGCACCAGGCCCTCGGGGATCAGGGTGATCAGGCCGGCGGTGGCGGTCTGGGCAGCCTCGACGAGGTCGACGCTGCGGACCTGGAAGGTGATCATCAGCAGCACCGCCAGCGGCAGCAGCGCCCAGGTGCAGGCGACGATCACCCGGTTGACCTCCTCCTGCAGCGGTGAGGGCGGGTGGCGGAAGGTGCGCGCCTCGCCGGCGAGGCGGCCGGCGTAGCTGTCCTCGCGGACCGCGTCGACGAGGTAGTGCCCGGAGCCGGAGATCGCGAACGAGCCCGACAGCACCCGGTCGCCCTCCTGCTTGCGGATCCCGTCGGCCTCGCCGGTCAGCAGCGACTCGTCGAGGGTGAGGCCGCGGCTGGCGATCGTCTCGCCGTCGGCGACCAACTGGTCGCCCGGCTCGACGGCGACGACGTCGCCGGGGACGACCTCGGTCGAGAGCAGCTCGGCGACGGCGCCGTCGCGGACGACCCTGGCCCGCGGCGCCACCAGCACCGCCAGCTCGTCGAGGGTCCGCTTCGCGTTCAGCTCCTGGCGGATGCCGATGTAGGAGTTGACGATCGCGATCAGCCCGAAGACCGCGTCGGCGAACAGGCCCAGCGAGAGGATCAGGACGAAGAAGACGCCGATGATCGCGTTGAAGAGCGTGAAGACGTTGCCGGCGACGATGCTCGAGGTCGAGCGCGAGGAGGTCTCCGGCGGCGGCCCCAGCTTGCGCAGGCGCCTTTCCGCCTCGGCGCTCGTGAGGCCCTGGTCGGTGGCTGGCGGGGCGGTGGCCATGGGGACTATTCAATAGGGTGCCGGACGGATGGCGCTGAAGCTTGGACTGAACCTGGGCTACTGGGGGATCGGGCCCGCCGGCGAGGACGCCGTCGAGGTCGTCTCCGTCGCCGAGCGGCTCGGCTACGAGTCGGTCTGGGCGGCCGAGTCCTACGGCTCCGACGTGGTCAGCGTGCTGGCCTGGCTGGCGGCGCAGACGAGCGAGATCAAGCTC
>CAMPIP010000093.1 GCA_946886425.1 uncultured Actinomycetes bacterium | reverse complement strand
CCCGAGGACGAGGTGGCGGCGCTGGTCGTCGCCCTGGAGCGGCTCGGGGTCGGGCCACTGGCAGAGCTGGCCGGGATCGCCTCGGCGCAGATGGCCGACCGCTTCGGGCGCCGGGGACTGGCGGCGCTGCGGCTGGCGCGGGGGGAAGAACAGCCGCTGCGCCCGGGCCGTCCGCGCGAGGACCTGGCCGAGCAGATCGATCTGCCGGAGGGGACCGCGGGGCGGCAGCTCGACCGCGCCCTGGCGCTGCTGGTCGACCGGCTGCTGGCAGCGCCGCAGCGCCGCGGCCGCACCCTGCTCGGCCTCCGGCTCGGCGCCCTGCTGGCCGGCGGCGGCAGCTGGAGCGTCGAGCAGGGCCTGGGTCGGCCGAGCGCCTCGGCGCGGGTGCTGCGCTCGCTGCTGACGCCGCGCCTGGAGTCGCTGCCCGGGCCGGCGACCGCGCTCCGCCTGGGCGCGCTGGGCCTGGGCCCGCCAGCCGCCGATCAGCTCGAGCTGGCGGTCGGGGGCGAGGAGCCCCGCCGCCGCCGGCTCGGCGCCGCCGTCCGCGAGGTCCGCGCCGCTCAGGGCACCGAAGCCCTACTCAGGATCCTCCCGCTCGACCTCGACTCCCGGGTCCCCGAGCGCTGGGCGGCCCTCACCCCGTTCCCGGAGCTTTAGGGAGCGGGGACCTGGGCGGCCATCTGGGTGTAGCCGGTGGCGCTGGGGTGGATGCCGGTGTCGCCGCTGATCACCCAGGGCGGGGTGCCGCCGGTGGGGCCTTCGCAGAAGGAGAGGGGGTGAGCGATCTCGAGCTCGTCCTGGGTCGGTTCGGACTGGACGCTGGGGCCGTCGACCATGTATTCGAGGTAGGAGCAGGTGTACTTGGAGGGGTAGACCGGCGAGACGTCGATGCCCACGTTGAAGTGGGGCGGGGCGACCGGGCGCAGGCGGGACTTGCTGACTTCGGCCGCGACCGAGGCGATTTCGCGGTTGAGGAGGGCGCCCATCTGGGCGATCTGGGTCGAGGTGTAGGCGAGGGCGACCGAGGGGACCGTCAGCGGGTACTGCATCAGGTAGACGACGGCGTTGGTCTCGGCGACCAGCTCGCGGTAGAGCTTGGCGAGGTTGGCGCGCAGTTCGACTTCCTCGAAGGCCTTTTCGACGCATTCGCTGAAGCCGCCGGCGATGTCCGACCAGATCGCGCAGCCCATGTTGCCGGTCCCGAAGAGGACGTCGGAGAGCAGCGGGTTGGCGCCGACCGTCATCAGGACGTAGTCGGGCGCTTCGGACTCGAGGCGCTTCGTGGTCGCGTAGAGCTGGCCGCCCGGCGCCCAGTCCTTCGGTTCGGAGCCGCTGACGGCGAAGTTGGCGTAGTTCTTCAGCGCGTGCTGATTGGCCCACTGGGCGGCCCAGGAAACGTTGTTGGCGAGGCCGTAGTCCGGGGCGTATTCGAGCTTCGTCCCCTTCTTGTTGGTGCGGACGGCGGAGTTCGAGGAGCAGGCGTCGTCGTATTCGCCTTCGCCGGGACGGCAGTTGAGCAGTTCTTCGAACGGCATCGGTTCGCCGTTGTCGTAGTAGCC
This sequence comes from uncultured Actinomycetes bacterium, assembly GCA_946886425.1. The sequence goes on along the minus strand of CAMPIP010000093.1, from coordinate 7,458 downwards.
GAACCCGGCCGTGACCGAGTCGCCCATCGCCCGGACGACGGCCCCTTCGGCGCGTTCGCCGAGCACCTCGACCTGGACGGGCGCCGTCAGGGCCTCGGCCGAGCGCGGTCGTTTACCGCCCCTATGGGGGCCGTTTCTGCCCGCGTTCGCGCGGGCGCGCAGGGAGAGGGTGGCGGTGCCGCGGAAGCGCTTGGCGGGGCGGTAGACGAGGGTGTCGCCGCGGAGGCGGGCCTTGCCGGCCTCGGGGCGGGCGGCGAGCCGCCACCGCACCTTGGCTCCGCACCGCGGCAGCGCCACCGCGATCCGTTCGCCGGGCCGCGCCCGCAACTGCGGCACCGAGGCGCAGAGGCGCCGCGCCGCGGCGGGCGGGCGCAGCCGGTGCACCTCGTGGTCGCGCGAGTCGAGCTCGGCGACGCTATCGCCGTCGACGTCGAGGAAGCCGCTGGCGTCGACGACCACGGTCGGAGGGCGGGACGCGCGCAGCGCCAGCCGGGTCTGCTCGCGGGTGAGCAGGGTGCTGTGCACGAAGGTGAACGAGCGCCGGCGCTCCGGCGTGCCGAGGGCCCCGGCGTTGGCGCGATCTCCGAGGTTCCAGACGTAAAGGTGCTGGCGGCCCGGCCAGCGGAAGGTGGCGGAGAGCTCCAGCGGCCGCCCGGCGAGCTGGATCGGGTAGCGGACCGCGACCAGCAGCTGTGCTTGGCCGGCGACCGGCGCGGTGACGCCGACGCTCTGGATCTCGACCGGCGCCGGCGCGACCCGGGACGCGGGCTTGGCGGCCGCGGCGGGTGCGGCGGCGAGCAGGCAGGCGAGGGCGGCTAGGGCCAGGCGGGTCCGCATGGGGCGGGGACGTTACCCGCCCCATGCGCGACCGCCCTAGTAACCCGGCGGATGTCGGACCACGAAGCCGGCGCCGCCGCGGTCGTCTTCGTGCCAGCGCGGGCCGGAGCCGGCGGTGCCGGAGGTGTCCCAGCGCAGGCCGGCGATCTCCGCGTAGACGTGCCCGGCGTTGGCGTAGATCGTGATCCAGCGGCCGGGACCGGCTTCGCCCCAGCGGGCCAGGGAGCCGGAGACCATCGGCGCCGTGAGGAGGCCGGCACCGCGCAGCGCGAAGCTGACCGAGCCGGAGCAGTCGTAGCCGCGGTCCCACCAGCGGCCGTGACCGCCGCCCCACACATACGGTTTGGTACGGATCCGGTTCGCGGCCTGGATCGCCTTCTTGACCGCGGCCGGGGCGTCGGCCGGGGCGATCGCCTTGCCGCCGACCAGCGAGGCGCGGCCGACCGGGCCGCTGCCGGTTTCCGGGGCGGGCGCCTCCGCGGTCGGCGGCGGCGGGGGTGCGACCCCGGAGATGCCGCCGTAGGCGGCGGCATCGGCCCGGGCGGTGGCGAGCGTCGCCAGGGCCGCCAGGCCGAGTAATGCGATTGCGATGAGATTGCGAGCGCGCCAGCGGGCGCGGGATGCGGACATCGGTCCTCCTTCGTCGGCCGACGGGGTTAGCTGTCGGGCTGGCGCTGAAGGAGCCTGCGCCCCCACCTGAATCGGTGGGCTCGCCCCAAACACTTGGGTCCCCCGCTCCCGGGCTCCTGCCCGGGATTAGGCGTGATTTCGGGCTTCAACAAGCCAATTCGGGCGAAGTTGCGCTGTCGACCTCACGCTCCGCCGGTGGCTGCCGTTTGATCTGCATGGAGATGAGCCCCGCCTGGAGCGTCTATCAGAGCCCGATCGGGCCCCTCACCCTGGTCGAGCGCGAGGGCCGCCTGCGGGCGGTGCGCTTTCCCGGCAAGGGCGATCGCTTCGCGGAGGGGGACCGCGATCCCGGCCGCCTGGCCGAGGCGTCCCGGCAGCTGGAGCAGTACTTCGCCGGCGAGCGGCAGCGCTTCGAGCTGCCGCTGCAGCTGCTCGGATCGCCCTTCCAGCAGCGGGTTTGGGAGGAGCTGCGGGAGATTCCGTTCGGCTCCACGGTCAGCTACGGCGAGCTGGCGCGGCGGATCGGGCGGCCGGGGCAGGCGCGCGAGGTAGGCGCCGCGGTCGGCCGCACGCCGACGCCGATCGTCGTTCCCTGCCACCGGGTGATCGGGGCCGACGGCTCGCTGACCGGCTATGGCGGCGGCCTGCACCGCAAGCAGGCGCTGCTCGAGCTCGAGGGCCGCGTCGCCGCCGGGCTGCCGCCGGAGCCGGCCTGGGCGTTCCGCCAGTTGGCCCTGGCCTGACCGGCTCGGCAGCCCGCGCCTCGCGGCGAATCGTTCCGTCCCGAACGGGTAGCGGGGACCTATGCCCGACGACCGCGACGCCGATCTCGACCCCGTCCGCCGCGACTACCGCCCGGAAGGCGTGGACAGCGACTCCGGCTGGCCGGCGACCCTGAAGCGGACCGCGACGGAGTTCCTCGAGGACAACCTCACCGACTGGGCGGCGGCGCTCACCTACTACAGCCTGCTCTCGCTGTTTCCGGCCCTGATCGCGATGGTCTCGCTGATCGGGATCTTCGGCGACCCCAAATCGACCACCGAGAGCCTGACCGAGATCATCACCGAAATCGGACCCGAATCGGCGGCGGAAACCTTCTCGGGGCCGATCGAATCGCTCGCCTCCGACCAGAAAGCCGCCGGCTTCGCCTTCGTGCTCGGCCTCGTCGCGGCGATCTGGTCGGCGTCCGCGTACGTCGGCGCCTTCATGCGCGCCTCCAACGTGATCTACGAGACGCCCGAGGGCCGCCCCTTCTGGAAGCTTCGTCCCCTGCAGATCGCGGTGACCCTGCTGCTGGTGACGATGATGGCGCTGCTCCTGCTCGGCCTGGTCCTGACCGGCCCGGTGGTCAGCGCGGTCGCCGAACCGATCGGGATCGGCGGGACCGCCGTCGACGTCTGGAACGTCGCCAAGTGGCCGGTGATGGCGGCGATCTTCATCACCATGGTCTCCGTCCTCTACTACGCCTCGCCGAACGTGAAGCTGCGCGGGTTCCACTGGGTGACGCCGGGCAGCCTGGTCGCGATCGTCGCCTGGGCGGTCGCCTCGGCGCTGTTCGCCTTCTACGTCTCCAACTTCGGTTCCTACGACAAGACCTACGGGACGCTCGGCGGCCTCGTCGCCCTGCTCGTCTGGCTCTGGATCTCCAACCTGGCGATTCTCTTCGGCCACCAGCTCAACTCCGAGCGCGAGCGCAGCCTCGAGATCTCCGAAGGCGTGCCGCGGGCCGAGCGGGAGCTGCAGCTGGAGCCGCGCCAGGAGCCGAAGGACCAGCGCACGACCTAAGGCCGGCCTCCTCGCGGCTCAGAGCGGCGGCTTGCCGGGGCGGTAGAGCCAGCGCCGAAAGAGGGGGCGGACGTCCTCGCCGGAAACTTCGGCGGCGAGCGCTTCGAACTGGCGGATCGTCCCGGTGGCGTGGCGGTGCTCGGTCGCCCAGCGGCGCAGGGTCCTCAGCAGCGCTTGGGTGCCGATCCGCTCGCGGAGCGCCTGCACGGCCATGCCGCCGCGGGCGTAGACCGAGTACCCGAAGAGGTGCTCGGGCGAGCCGGGCCGGGCCGAGGGCGGGTCCCAGAACCGCTTGCTCGCGGCCGGGGTGGCGTAGAGGCGGCGGAAGGTCCGGGCGGCGCTGGGGCCGCCCTGGCGCTCGGCGAAGTACCACTGGGCCCAGGTCGCGAGGCCCTCGTTGAGCCAGATTTCCGGCCAGCGCCGCAGCCCGACCGAGTCGCCGAACCACTGGTGGGCGGTCTCGTGGGCGACGGTCGCCACGTCGGGTGCGAAGGCGTAAATCGGTCGCGTCTGGGTCTCCAGGGCGTAGCCCAGCTCAGGCGCGTAGTCGACGATCGAGCCGGTGCTGTCGAACGGGTAGGGCCCGAAGACGCGGCTGAAGAGCCGGATCGCTCGCGGCAGCCCCGCCAGGGCGCGCTGGTGCTCGGCGAAGCGCGGGTCGACCAGGGTCCAGGCCGGGACGCCGGCGGCGCGGTGGTGGGCGAGCTTGCCGCGGCCGATCCCCAGCACCGCCAGGTAGGCGGCCATCGGCTCGCTGCCCTCCCAGCGGAAGCGGGCCAGCGAGCGGCCGCGCTCGACCCTGGCGAGGCGGCCGTTGGCGACGGCGGCGAGCTTCGCCGGGACGGTGACGTCAAAGCTGAAGTAGGCCTTGTCGGCGAGGGCGTTGTTGCAGACCAGCCAGGCCGGGGTGCCGACCGGCTCGCCGACCGCGAAGGCGCCGTCGTCGGTTCGGTTCCAGCCCTCCGAGGTGCCGTCGGGGTCGATGACCCGGCGCGGCCGGCCGCCGTAGGTGACGACGATTCCGAACGAGTCGCCGGGGGCGAGGCGCCGCGCCGGCACGACCTTGAGCTTGCCGCGGCCGCGGCTGAAGCGGGCTTCCTGGCCGGCGACCCGGACCGCGCCGACCCGCAGGCCGTAAAGGTCGAGCGAGAAGCGCGAAAGCCCCTGCGTCGCGGTCGCCTCGATCGATACCCGCGCGTGCAGCTGGCCGCTGGCCGGCGCGTAGCGCAACCGCGCCTCGTAGCTGGAGACGTCGTAGCCGCGGTTGCCGGTGCGCGGGAAGAACGGTTCGCGGGCGGGGTCGGCGGTGGCCGCGGTCGGCGCCGCGGCAAGCCCGGCGAGGAGGAGGATGGGGAGGAGGCGCTTGAGCCGGGGCACTTTGCGGTACGAATCGTATGTGCAGCTGCTCGGCTCGGAGAAGGTCTTCACGGGGGCGTTCGTCGACGTCGCCCGCAAGCGCTACCGCCGCGCCGACGGCAGCGAGGTCGAGCGCGAGGTCGTCGAGCACCCCGGCTCGGTCGGCGTCGTCGCCTACGACGAGCGCTTCGTCTACCTGGTCCGCCAGCCGCGCGAGGCGGTCGAGCACGACCGGCTGCTGGAGATCCCGGCCGGCAAGATCGACCCCGGCGAGAGCGCGTTGACCTGCGGCAAGCGCGAGCTCGCCGAGGAGGTCGGGCTGGCCGCCGAGCGCTGGTCGGAGCTGCAGACGATCTACGCCAGCCCCGGTTACGTCGACGAGGCGATCGTGATCTACGCCGCCACCCGGCTCACCGAGGTCGATCCAGATCCCGATGACGAGGAGCAGATCGAGCTGGTGCGCCTGCCGGTCGCCGAGATCGACTCGGCCCTGCCCGGGATCGCCGACGCCAAGACCCTGGTCGGTCTGATGCTGCTGAAGCGCGAGCTGGGCCGCTAAGAGGAGTTGGCTACCCGCACCGCGATCAGCACCAGGTCGTCGCGGAGCGAGCCGCCGCCGCGACCGACCGCGTCGGCGCGCAGCCGCGCGGTCACCTCCTCGAGGTCGAGTCCGGCCAGCGGCTCGACCGCCGCCGCCAGCGCGGCGGGGTCCTGGTGGTCGTCGGGCGGGCCGGCCTCGAGCCAGCCGTCGGTGCAGAGGACGAGGGTGTCGCCGGGGGCCAGCTCGACCTCGTGCGAGCTGACATTGGAATTCTCGTAAGCGCCCAGCAGGGTCCCGCCGCCGAGCTGACGGGTGCCGTGGGAGCCCGCGTGGATCGCCGGCGGGTGCCCGGCGCCGGCCAGCTTCAGCCGCCAGCCATCGCCCTGGCGCCGCAGCCGCAGCAGCTGCGCGGTCGCGAAGTCGTTCAACGTCGTGCCGGCCAGCAGCAGCTCGTTGGCGCCGGCCAGCACCTCCTCGGGCTCGCCGATCACCCGGGTCAGGCCAGCGACCGAGTGGCGGGCGGCGACCGAGACCCCGGCGGCGGCACTGCCCTTGCCGGCGACGTCGCCGATCAGGATCCAGCAGCCGTCGTCGGTCGGCAGCACGTCGTAGAAGTCGCCGCCGATGTCGATTCCCTCGCCGGCGGCCTCGAAGACGACCGAGACCTCCAGCCCGGGCACCGGCGCCGGCCCGGAGGGGCGCAGGCCGCGCTGCAGGTTCTGGGCGATCCGGTCGCGCTCGCTGTAGAGGCGGGCGTTGTCCAGCGCCATCGCCGCCCGGTCGCCGAGCTCGGCGAGGAACTCGAGATCGCCGGCGTCGTAGCGGAGGTCCGGCTTGACGTGCAGGAAGGAGAGGGCACCTAGGGTCCGGCCACGGGCCCGCAGCGCGACCACCGCGGCCGAGTTGTAGCCGGCCTCGGCCATCAGGCGGCGGTGGTCGTCGTTCTGGGCGACGGCCTCGACGACGCCCGGGGAGCTCAACTCGCGCCAGATCATCGGCCGCTCCTCACGCAGGACCTGCGCGACCGGATGCTGTCCCGCCGGGTCGATCGGCGACTGGTGGCGGATCCGCTCCAGGCGGGCCGCCAGCTCCGGACTCGCGCCAGCGACGATGGTGTCGCCGAGCCAGCCGTCCTCGCGGACGAAGTCGATCAGGCACAGCTCGGCCAGCTCGGGGACGGCGGTGGCGACGATCGTGCGGGCCGTCTCGGCCGGGTCGAGCGAGGTGTCGAGCAGGCGGCTGGCCGCGACCAGGAACTCCTGGGCGCGGCGCCGGCGTTTCTCGGCGGTGATGTCGCGGGCGATCACCGAGGCGCCGACGACGCCGCGCAGGGGGCTGCGGATCTGCGAGACGGTCAGCGAGACGGCGATCCGGGTGCCGTCGGCGCGGATTCGCTCGGTCTCGTAGGTCTCGAGCCGCTCGCCGCCGATCACCCGACGGAGGATCTCCATCTCCTCGCCATGGTGGTCGGGCGGGATCAGGAAGGAGATGTGGCGGCCGACCGCCTCCTCGGCGCTGTACCCGTAAAGGCGTTCGGCGGCGGGGTTCCAGGCGGTGACGACGCCGTCGAGGTCCTTGCTCATCACCGCGTCCTCGGTGCCCCTGACGACCTCGGCGAGGTGGTTGCGCACGCGCTCGGCCTCGGCGGTCAGCTCTTCCTGCTCGCGGAGCTCGGTTTCCGCCTCGCGGATTGCCGAGAAGGCGGCGAGCTGGTCGGCGAAGGCGGCCAGGAGGGCCCGCTGCTCGGTCGTCGGCGCGGCCGAGTCGGCGAAGCGAACGGCCGCCAGGGCGAGCGGCCGGGACTCCGGGCCGATCGGCACCGGCGTGGCGCCGGCGGGCAGGCCGGCCGCGAAGGGCGGCTCGACCTGCTCGGGCCAGTCGTGGTCGCCCCCCCAGCTTGCCAGCAGCCGCATCGGGCTGCCGCCGTCCGGTGCCCAGAGCGCCGCCGTCTCGCCGTCGGTGGCGGCGGCGACCATCGCCAGGAAGGGGGGCGCCGCCTCGGCCAGCGAGCCGCCGCGCTCGAGGACGGTGACGAGCTCGCGGCGGATCCCCAGGTAGCGGCCAAGCGAAACCTCCATCGGGCAAACCTAGCCAGACGGTTTCCGCGGCGCCGCGAGCAAGCCCGCGGCCGCGGCCGCGACGGCGCCGAGCATGGCGTGTCGGAGGTTGGCCCGGCGCTGCCGCCGCCAGAGCCCTTCGACCCGGTGCGGGGGGCTCGGGGCGAGGACGTTGCCGGGGCTCGGCCCGGCCGGGCGCGGGGAGAGGGTGCCGCCGACGAAGGCGCCGTGGGCGAACCGGCGGTAGAGCGG
>CAMPIP010000092.1 GCA_946886425.1 uncultured Actinomycetes bacterium | reverse complement strand
CTGCCCGGCGGCGCCGTGGCGGCGCCGGTCTCGCCGACCCGGGTCGTCGACCTTGGCGTCGAAGACGGCGGTGGCTGGCGCGCCGACAACGTCTTCTGGCTCCAATGGAGCCTGCACACCCCGGCCGGGGCTCCCGCGGTGGTGGCCATTCACTACCAGGTCCACTCGGCCACCTACCCGGACGCGGTGACGCCGCGGCGGATTCCCTGGCGAGCCACATATGCCGGCCCAATCGTCCTGCCTGCCTCCGGCGAGTACCTGGCCGAGGTCGGGGCCGAAGCCGCCTTGGGACAGCTGACCCCGCGAGCGGCGGTGACGCTGCGGATGGACCGGGGCCGGCCGGCGGCGGTCGAACCGGTGCTGCCGGGGGACTGGATCGGCGCCGGCGCCGTCCAGGTGCGGGTCACCCAACCGCGGGAGCCGCTGCCCCTGTCGGGCCTGCGGGGCTACGCGGTCTCGGTGGACCGAGACCCCGACGGACACCCCTGCGCCTCGCCGCCGCGCTGCGCCGATGCCGAACTAGACCTCCGTGCCGGGGGTGGTGACTGGTTGCTGCTGCCGAGCCTGCCCGAGGGCGTCGTCCACGTACACGCGGTGGCCGTCTCGGGTGCGGGATTGAGCTCGGAACAGGTCGGGACCGCGGTCGCCCGCGTCGACGCGACCGTTCCGAGGGTGGCGTTGCAGGGCCTGCCGGCGGGTTGGGCGCGAGGCCCGGTCCGCCTGGTGGCGACAGCGAGCGACGGGCTCTCGGGGATGGCGGCGAGCGGGCTTGACGGGCCGTTCACGGCGATCGCCGTCGATAGCGGCACCCCGACGACCGCCGCCGGCGAGAGAGCGACCGTGCTGGTCGCGGGGGACGGGGTCCACCGTGTCAAGTACTACGGCCGCGACGCCGCCGGCAACGTCAACCCCGGTGGAGGGGCTGGGGACCCGCCGGCGGCGGCGACCGTGCGGATCGACGGCAGCGCCCCTCGGGTCGCCTTCGCCGATCGGCGTGACCCGGCCGATCCCGAGCGCCTGGAAGCGATCGTCGCCGACGGCCTCTCCGGGGCGAGCGGGACGCGTGGCACGATCGGGGTCCGCCCCGCCCGCTCGCGGCAGCCGTTCCGGCCGCTGCCGACCGCGGTCGGCGAGGGCCGCCTGGTGGCTCACTGGGATTCCGACTCCTACCCGGACGGCAGCTACGAATTCGAGGCGGTCGGCTACGACGGGGCGGGCAATGTCAGCTCCGGCGTCGAGCGGGCCAACGGCTCCCGGATGGTGCTCGCCAACCCCCTGAAGACGCGGACCGCGCTGGAGGCCCGGCTCGGCGGGCGCCGACCGGGGCCGCGGTCGGTGGCCAGCGGGCGGAGCATCCGCCTAGCGGGCCGGCTGGTCGGGGCCGGCCGGGTGCCGCTGGCCGGGCAGGAGATCCGGGTGATCGAGAGCTTCGACCCGGGTGCGGTGCCGGAAAGCCGCCTCACGACCGTGCGCACGGGGGCCGACGGAGACTTCGCCGTGCCGGTTCCCCCGGGACCGGGACGCCAGATCGAGGTGGCCTTCGCCGGCACGAAGACGCTCGCCCGCGCGGCGGCGGCGCCGCTGCGCCTCGACGTCCGCGGCGGCGTCCGCATGCGGGCCTCGGCGGCGACGGCGCGGATCGGCGGCCGCCCGGTCGTCTTCCGCGGCCGGGTCGCCGCGGCCGGCGCCGCCCTGCCCGCCAGCGGTCTAACGGTGGCGCTCCAGTTCCGCCTCCCCGGCCTGCGCTGGAGCGAGTTCCGCACCGTCACCGCCAACCGCCGCGGCGAGTTCCGCTACCGCTACGCCTTCGCCGACGACGACAGCCGCGGCGTCCGCTTCCAGTTCCGCGCCGTGGTCGCCGCCCGCAAGGGCTGGCCGTACGCCACCGGAGCGTCTCGACCGATTGCGGTAACGGGCCGTTGACCCACCACCTAGAGCGTGCGCTGAGAGTGCTCAGGACCAAGCGGGGCGTGCATGAAAAGAGCCCCGTGTGGTGGTTCCACACGGGGCTCTTTGAAGGCGCGAACCGCGCCGGTACTGAGTGCTCTCTCAGCGTGCGATCAGCGCGCGGACTCGCTCCTCGACCTCGTTGCGGTTGCGCTTCAGGGTCGACTCGACGTTGCGCTGGTGTTTGCGCGCTTCGCGCTCGACCCGGTTGCGGGTCTTGCGTGCTTCCGTGGTCGCCTTGCGGCGGGCGGTGGAGCCGCGGCGCTCGGTGCGCTTGAGGGTTTTGGTGACCTGTTTGCGGTAGCTCTTCAGCTGTTTCTCGGCGCTGTTGCGGCCGGTCCACGGCTCGACCAGGTCAGAGACGCGCTCGCTGACGCTGAGGACGACTCCAACCGGGAAGTCGACGGCGGTCTCGGCGGCCGAGAGAACCTGGTTCTTCTCCGCCGCGGCGGTGCTGGTGGCGGCGCGCTTGCTGGCGCTCGCCGTGCTCTTAGCCGATTTCTTCGCTTCGGTGGTGGCGCGTTTGGCCTGAGTTTTGGTTTTGCTGCTGCCGTTCTGAGTTGCCATAAAGGTGAGAGGTGTCCTTTTCGAATCTGGGGATTGCCTGCCAGGGAAGGTCGCGAGTCTAGCGAACGTATGTTCTTCCGCGAACAGGTGTTCCTAACCCGTTTTCGGTAGGGGGTTACAGCTAGGCGCGCTGGGCGGCGAGGACGGTCTGCAGCGCCTCGGGGGAATTCGCGGCGGCCATCGGGTAGCGGACCGCGAGGTCGAGGGGGGCTTCCTCCAGAGCCAGGTCGCCGAAGGCGATGGCGGCGCCCGCCTCGCGGGCGATCAGCTGGGCGGCGGCCGCGTCGACCGAGCGGCAGGGCCGCAGGCTCAACATCGCGTCGAAGCGGCCGGTGGCTACGTAGGCGGCGGTGATCGCGATCGAGCCGACCACGCGCACCCGGTAGGCCTTGCCGGAGAGCGCCTCCAGGGCCGGCTGCGACCATTCCGGCTCGGCCGACTCGAGGCCGACGACCTCGAGCTTGCCGTTGGCGGCGGCGACCCGGGCCGCGGTCTCGCCGAGGTGGGCGCCGCCGCCGCGACGGGCCGAGAACTCCTCGTCGGCACCGAAGTCGTGGACGAAGCCGAACTCGACGTCGGCCATCGAGGAGCCGCTGGCGACGGCGATGCTGAGGCTGTGCGAGGGGATCGTGCGGCGGGCGTTGAGCGAGCCGTCGATCGGGTCGACCACGACCCGAACCTCTCCCCCCTCGCCGAAAGAGACCTCGCCGCGCTCCTCGGAGATGGCGACGAATGACGCCCCGTCGGCGGCGAGCCGCTCGAGCTCGGCGAAGACGACGTCCTCGCAGCGGCGGTCGATCACCAGGGTGCGGTCGCCGCCCTCGCCGATGCCCTCGTAGACGGTGCGCTCGGCGCTGCTCGGCGTCGCCGCGAAGATCCGCCGCTGCTCGGCGACGATGCGGCGGCAGATTCCCAGCCAGTCTGCGGAGAAAACGTCCATTGGCCGGATGCTAGTTGGCGCGCGCGTCGCGCTAGCGTTGGGCGATGCCCGAGGAGTGGCAAACCGCCACGGTGGAGACCGGCGCGCGCGAGCGCGTGGTTGGCCATGCCGAGGGCCCGCTGCTGCTGCTCGGCGCCGCCGGGACCGGCAAGACCGAGCTGCTGGCGCGCCGGCTGGCCCACCTGGCGGCGAGCGGCACCGCCCCCGAGCGAGTCCTGGCGATCGGCCCGACCCGGGCCACGGCGGCGCGGCTGCGCGAACGCGTCGAGGCGCTGCTCGAGGGCCCCTATGAGGAGCTCTGGGTCGGCAGCTGGGACGCGATCGGCGAGCGGCTGCTGCGCGAGCACGCCGAGGCGGCCGGACTCGATCCCTTCTTCGACGTGCTGGGACCGGCGGAGCGGCTGGCGATGCTGCTCGACCGGCTCGACCGGCTGCCGCTGCGCCGGCACGAGATCCGCGGCAACCCGGCCGGTCTGCTGGCCCGGCTGCTGGCGCGCATCGACGCGCTGAAGGCGGAACGCGTCGGGCCGACCCGGCTGGAGCAGCTGGCCCGCGAGAAGGAGACGAGCGCCCGGGACGAGGCGGACCGCGAGGCGGTGCGGCGCGAGCTCGAGTTCGCGGAGCTGTTCACCGTCCACGACCGGATCCTCGCCGAGGCGGCGAGCCTCGACCGCGGCGACGTCTTCCTCGCCCTCGACTGCCTGCTGGTCGAGCGTCCCGACGTGCAACGGCAGATCGTCGAGCGCTTCCCGTTGACGATGGTCGACGAGCTGGAGGAGGCGACGCCGGCGCAGCTGGCGGTGCTGGGCGCGCTCGGCGAGGAATGCCCGAACCAGCTCTGCGCGACCGAGTCGGCCGCGGCCGAGATCTGGTTCCGCGAGCTGCACCCCGAGGCGGAGGTGGTCGAGCTGGAGCACCGCTTCCGGGAGCCGCGGCTGCGCTTCTGGCGCTGCGCCAACGAGCGCGCTCAGGCTCAGGCGGTGGCCCGCGAGGCCGAGCACCTGATCGCCGGCGGAGCCGACCCGGAGGGAATCTGCGTCGTCTTCGCCGACCCCGCCCGGCAGGGCGGCGCCGTCGCCGGGGCGATGGAAGAGCGCGGCATCCCCTTCCACCTCTCCGGCCCGGTGGCGCTGTTCCAGCGGCCCGAGGTCCGCGACGCGATCGCCTGGCTGCGGGTGCTGGCCGCTCCCGACGACTCGGCGGCGGCGGCGCGGGCGCTGACCCGGCCGCCGATCGAGCTGCGGCCGGGCGACCTGGCGCGGCTGACGACGATCGGCCGGCGCCGCAAGCTCGACATGGTCGCCGCCTGCGAGGCGGCCCTCGACAGTCCCCAGTTCCAGCCCGAGGCGCGGGACCGGATCGGGGCCTTCCTGAAGCTCTACAACGCCGCCGCCGGGGCGCTCGAGGAGCGCCGGGCCGACGTCTTCGTGCGGCGCCTGATCGAGCGGGTCGGGCTGCGCCGCCAGCGCCTCTTCGCCGCCCAGCCGGAGGTGGCGGAGCGGCTGCTCGGGCTCTCGCGGCTGGCCGAGCTGGCGACCGCCTGGGCGCGACGCGAGCCGCACGGGTCGACCCGCGGCTTCGTCGCATACCTCAGCGCCGTCGCCGAGGCGGGCGTCGAGCCGGCCGGGGGCGAGGAGCCGCCCGCACCGGGTGCGGTGCAGGGACTGGGGCTCGAGAGCGTCAAGGGGATCGGCTTCGACCACGTCCTCGTCGTCGGCCTCGAGGGCGACGCCGAGTGGGAGCGGGTCGGTTGGCCGGCGCGGACGACTCTGGTGCTGGCGCGGCTGGAGCGCGACGAGGACGGCGAGGCCCGCCCGTCTTCCTATTACGCCCGGGCCCTGGCCGCCGCCGACGCCGAGGAGGAGGCGCACGAGGAGGAGCTGTTCGGCCCGGCCGAGGGGCTGCACGCGACCTACCGGACCCTCCGCGAGCAGGTCCTGGAGGCTTCCTGGCGGGCCGGCCGCGAGCTCTCCGAGCCGCGGCTCGACACCGCGATCGACGTCAACCGGGCGATCGCCCGCTACCTGGAGCTGCTGAAGCTGGCGGCGCTGGCGCAGCGGCCGGGCGACGAGCCGACCGCGGAGGCGATCCAGGCGGTCAACGGGCTGCTGCGCCAGGTCGCGACCCCGGAGCAGCAGGCCGAGCTCGACGCTTCCTCGCTCGACTCCTACCTGCTCGATTCCGAAGGCGAGCGCGGCCGCCGCCGCGAACTGATCGCCGCCGGCGCCGAGCCCTCACTGGCGGCCTTCCTGCCGCGCCGCGGCGACGGTCGCCTCAGCCTCTCCGCCTCGGATCTGACGCTGTACCTGACCTGCCCGCTCAAGTACAAGTTCGCCCGCGTCTTCGGGATCCCCCAGGAGCCGACCATCAACCAGCGCTTCGGGATCCTCATCCACAACGTCCTCGAACGCTTCCACAAGGATCCGCCCGCCGAGGGCGAGGACGGGCTGAGGGAGCTGAACGGCCTCTTCGAGACCGGCTGGCGGCGGACCGGCTTCGGCGCCACCGACGACGAGCTGCAGTTCCGCGACCGCGCCCGCGAGGCGCTGCGGCTCTACTGGGAGCGCGAGCGGGTCGCCGAGGGGGAGCCGGTCTGGCTGGAGCGCAAGTTCGACTTCAAGGTCGGCGAGCACCACGTGCGCGGCCGTGTCGACCGTGTCGACCGCCTCCCCGACGGCGACTACGAGCTGATCGACTACAAGACCGGCGAACGCAAGAGCGAGGCCGAGCTGGAGAGCGACCTGCAGCTGGCGCTGTACCGGCTCGCCGCCCGCGAGGCCTGGGACGTCGAGGCCAGCTTCGGCAGCTACTACTACGTGCTCGACGGCGACAAGGTGGTGGCGCCGAGCAAGCCGGACGACGCCGAGCGGGTCGAGCGCACGGTCCTGCAGGTCGGCGAGGGGATCATCGGCCAGGACTTCGAGCCGCGCCCCTCCCCCACGGTCTGCGGCTGGTGCGACTATCGGCTGATCTGCCCGGCGGCGGAGAGCTGAGGCCTCAGCCCTGGTCGCCGCGCTGGCGCAGGAAGCGCTGGAACTCGCTGGCGATCGTGTCGGCCGAGGGCAGGTCGCCGGTCTCGTCTTCGATCAGGTCCACCTGTTCGGCCTCGATCCGCGCCACCAGCTCCTCGATCTCGGGATTGGCGGCGACGGCGCGGCCGATCTGCTCCTCGTAGTCGACGGTCTCCTCCTCCAGCTCGGAGGCGTCGACGGCAATGCCGGTCAGGCCCTCGAGCCGGCGCAGCAGCGCCAGCGCCGCTTTCGGGTTCGGGACCGCGGCGACGTAGTGCGGGACCGCCGCCCAGAGCGAGGCGGAGTCGATGCCGACCTGACGGCAGTGCTCGTGGATGACGCCGACGATCCCGGTCGGCCCCTCGTAGTTGGAGCGCTCGAGCTCTAGCTCGACGACCAGGTCCTCGTCGGAGGCGAGCGCGGTGATCGGCACCGGCAGGGTGTGGGAGACCTCGGCGATCAGGGCGCCGAGGCTGATCACCAGCTCGACCCCGAGCGCGTCGGCGGCGGTGGCGATCGTTTCCGAGAAGGTGCGCCAGCGCAGGTTCGGCTCGGTGCCGTCGAGCAGGACCAGGTCGCGGTCGCCGCCGGGGACGCGGGCGGCGATCAGGTTGTTCTCGGGCCAGTCGATCCGCCGGGTGCTGCCTTCGTGCAGCGAGATCGTCGGTCGGGTCGACTGGAAGTCGAAGTAGTCCTCGGGGTCGATGCTGGCGATCTGCTCGGAGTCGAGCGAGGCGGTGACGGCGCCGAGAGCCGTCGAGGCCGCGGCGGCAGCGTCGTTCCAGCCCCGGAAGGAACAGACCATGACCGGAGCTCGCAGGTGCGGCAGGTCGCCTTCCCAGGTGAGCGAATCCACCGATTGAGCGTAGACGATGGACGAGCTGCGATCAGGGCGCCGAGCGGGCGCGGCGAACCAGCTGGGCGGCCATGAAGAGCGCCAGGGCGGCGAACGAGAGTTGGAGCGCCCGTTCGGGGACGTTGTTGGCGACGGCGACGCCGACGAGGACGCCGAGCGGCGAGAGGGCGCCGATGATCAGCGCCTCGCGGACCCGCACGTTGCCGTAGCCCTTCTGGCGGTGGGCGCCGACCAGGGCGACGAGCACGATCATCAGCAGCGAGGTCGACTCGGCGTCGACCTGGTCGAGGCCGAGGAAGATCGTCAGCGCCGGCACGAAGAGGACGCCGCCGCCGACGCCGACCAGGCCGCCGGCGAGGCCGCCGGCGACAGCGATCAGGATTGCCAGCAGCTCGTTCATTTGAGGATCAGCTCGATCGCGATCGCGACCAGCAGGGCGGCGAACAGGTAGGAGACGGCCTTCTGGGGGATGCGCTGCTGGATCGCGGTGCCGAGGATGACGCCGAGGATCGCCGGAATCGTCAGCAGCAGGCCGGTGACGACGTGGACGTTGCCGTAAATGCCCCCTTGGGCGAGGGCGCCGAGGGCGCCGATCAGGACGATCGCGGCGAGGCTGGTGCCGGTGGCGAGGCGCTCGCCGTAGGCGAACCAGAGGATCAGGAGCGGCACGATCACGGTGCCGCCGCCGACGCCGAAGAGGCCGCTGAAGAGGCCGGCGAGAGTGCCGATCGCCGCCAGCTTCCAGGTCGCGTGGGAGGGCGCGGCGGCCGCCTGGGATGGCATCGCGGCGATACTAGATGCCGTGCCGCGTGAATCGCCGACGGGAGAGGCAGCCTGGACACCGCTGCTGGAGCCGTTCCGGGCCGAGCCGCGGCGAGCGGCTGTTCTCACCGACGTCGACGGCACCCTGGCCCCGATCGTCGCCCGGGCCGAGGACGCGGCGGTGCCGGCGGCGGCGCGCGAGGCGATGGCGAGGCTGGCGGGGCGCTACGGGTTGGTCGGCTGCATCTCCGGGCGGCAAGCGCTCGACGCGCGGCGGCTGGTCGGGCTCGAGGAGATCGCCTACGCCGGCAACCACGGCCTCGAACTGCTGCTGCCGGGCGATGCCGAGCCCCGTCCCGACCCTTCGATCGCGGGTCGCGAGGGCGACGCCGCCGCCTTCCTCGCCGGGCTCGACGCCGGCGCCGTGGCGGCGGCGGAGCTGCGTCCCGAGGACAAGGGGCCGATCCAGGCCCTGCACTGGCGCGGCGCCGCCAACGAGGCGGCCGCCGAGGGGCGCGCCCACGAGATCGCTGTCGAGGCGGGACACGCCGGGCTCGACGTGCGCTGGGGGCGCAAGGTGCTGGAGCTGCGGCCGGCCGGGGGCGGCGGCAAGGACGGCGCCGTCGCCTCGCTGCTGGCCAGCGACGGGGTCGAACGGGCGACCTACGCCGGCGACGACCGCACCGACCTCGACGCCTTCCGCCGCCTCCGCGAGCTCGACGAGGGCGGCGCGTTGGCGGCGGCGGTGTGCGTCGGCGTCGTCTCCGCGGAGGCGCCGCCGCAGCTGGCCGAGGAGTCGGACCTGACCGTGGAGGGCCCGGAGGGCTGGCTGGCGATCCTCGAGTGGCTGGCGGGGTAGCACCTTGCCCTACACCGACCTACTGCGCGTCACCGTCTTCATCACCGGCGCCGAGGCGACGGCGCTGGGCGCGATCACGGCGCTCGCGGCCGGCCGCGACGGCGACACCCGCACCGTGATCGTCGCCGCCGTGTGGTGGGCGGTCTCGGTGGCGATCGGGTTCTACCTCGGCCGACCCAAGCGCGCCGCCGACGACATGCGCAA
>CAMPIP010000091.1 GCA_946886425.1 uncultured Actinomycetes bacterium | reverse complement strand
GTACCTCCGCGAGTTGGTGTGACTTATCCCCGCATAGCGAGGAAAACTCCCACCAACTCCACTTCTGGCGTCCGTCAGTACGGCGGCAGGTCCTCGTACCACTCGCCGAGCGTTCGGAAAGCGCGCCAGAAGCGCTGCTTGGCTCCCTCCTCGTCGAGCGAGTCGTCGATGTCGGGGACGTAGAGGGCGTCGATGGTCGGGGTGAAGGCTTGGATGTCGCCCTCGCGCTGCTCGACCGGGCGGGAGAGGGGAATGGCTAGGCCGTTGAGGACGCGGAGGGCCGGTTCGCCCATCACGACGAGGATCTTCGGCTGGACGATCGCCAGCTCCTCGGCGAGGCGGGCGACGCACTCCTGGGCGGCCAGGTCGGGCTCGGCGATCGGGCACTTGACGCAGAGGGTGCCGTAGACGACCAGGGGGTCGATCCCGAGCCGTTTGAAGCTTTTCATCAGGGCGTTGCCGGAGCGGCCGTAGAAGGCGACGCCCTCCTCGACCTCCGAGCTCATCGGCGCGTGCTTGAGCATGAAGATGTCGGCCTGCGGGTGGCCGGAGCCGAGCACGGGCATCAGCTTGCCGCGCGGGCAGTGATGGCACTCCTGGATCTCGCGGCTGACCTGGTTGAGCTCGCGAATCGCGCGCTCCAGGTACTTCTCGCGGATCTCGTCGTCGAGGCTTCGCATCTGCCCAGCGTTCTTTGACGGCCCGGGCGTGGCTCCTTTCGCGCGGCCGCCCTGCATCAGCTCTTGCTCGCCGAGCGTCGTTTGCGGGGCTTGCCGCCGCGGGCCGGTTTGGCGTTCGGGACCCGCCGTTTCGGCGCCTTCGGCCGCCCGGTCGTCTGCAGGAACTTGAGGGTCTGCACGTAGACGAGGTTCTTGTGCTTGCGAGTGATGTCGGCGTCCCGCATCGCCTCGAGGAACTCGGCCGGCCCCTCGAAGTCGTGGATCCGGGTGCGGACGCTGCCCAGCCCCTGGGCGACGTGGCTGTCGGAACCGGCCCCGGAGACGATCCGGTACTTGTGGGCGAACCGCATCGCCTCTTCGTTGAACTCCGTCACCGCCACCCGCGGGTTGAAGACCTCGAGGATGTCGATCTCGTCGATGATCTCGATCAGGTGCTCGTAGTCCGGCACCGAGTGGAAGCGGTCGAACGGGTGCGGCACGTAGACCAGCCCGCCCTGCTCGCGGATCGCCGCGATCGTCTCCGCCATCGTCATCCCCTTGGGGATCTTCTCCTCGATGAACAGTCCGATCACCTCGCCCTGCTCGGCGGTCTTCACCTCCTCGGCGACGATCACCTCGATGTCGTCCATCCCCTCGGCGATCCGCCGCGCCTCCAGCGCCCCGGAGACCTCGTTGTGGTCGGTGATCGCGATCGCCCCGAGGCCGCGGTCGCGGGCCGTCTGCAGCAGCACCTCGACCGGGGTCGCGCAGTCGCCGGAGTGGTCGGTGTGCATGTGCAGGTCGACCTCGATCAGCGGCCGCTTGGCGATCCGCGCCCGCAGCTCCGGGTCGCCGGTCGGGTCGTGGCGGCGGGCGACCAGGCGCCGGTAAATCGCTTCCAGCTCGTCGACGACCCGGCCCCAGCCGTCGGCGGTGCCCGCCGGCTCGACCAGCTCGTAGCTGGCCGGGAAGTAGCGCTCCAGCAGCGCCGCCGTCTCGGCGCTGGTCACGGTGCGGGCGTCGATCCGGCCGAAGAAGACCTCGACCAGCGGCCGCGCCACCTGGGTCGAGAGGACCCGTTCCTGCGGGGCGTGGAAGGTGGCGACGTTGAGCGCGTAGGAGTGCCGCAGCGCCGCCGCCGAGACGCTCGGCGCGAACGGCTCGTGAACGTGGACGACGTCGAGCCCTGAGGAGGGCCCGAGCATCCCTTTTACGCGGTCGCCGGTGGTCGCCCGCAGGACCCGGTGGCCGCGCCGCTCCAGCTCGTCGGAGACCCGCTCGACGAACTCGCTCACCCGGGGCTCGACGCGCCGCCGCGAGGGCGCCACTTGGGCGATCGAGAGCGGCTCGGCCGGGGGCACGGACCAGAGCATAAGAGCCCGCGCTCGGCGGGCTCTTATGGGTAGACGGTTAGGCCTGGGCGCTGCTGGGCGTCTCGGCCGGGGCGGCGCCGGGGAGCGACTTGCCGCGCGCGTTGGCGGCGATGTACTCCTCGGTCTGTTCGCGCGCCTCGTCGTCGGGGCGCTGCGTGTGCGGCGACTTCATCAGGTAGCTGGAGGGCCCGTCGAGCTGGCCGGCGATGCCGTTGTTGAGCGCCAGCTTGATCAGCCGCACCGCGTCGATGACGACGCCGGCCGAGTTCGGCGAGTCCCAGACCTCGAGCTTCAGCTCGGCGGTCAGCGGCACGTCGCCGAAGGCTTTGCCCTCGAGGCGGATGTGCGCCCACTTGCGGTCGGTCAGCCACGGCACGTAGTCGGAGGGGCCGACATGGACGTTCTCCTCGGGCAGGTCGTGGCCCATGATCGAGGTGACCGCGTTGGTCTTGGAGATCTTCTTCGAATCGAGCCGCTCGCGCTCGAGCATGTTGTAGAAGTCCATGTTGCCGCCGACGTTGAGCTGGCTGGTCCGCTCCAGCCGCACGCCGCGGTCGTGGAAGAGGCGGGCGAGCTGGCGGTGGACGATCGTCGCCCCGACCTGGGACTTGATGTCGTCGCCGATGATCGGCAGCCCGGCCTCCTGGAAGCGCTTGTCCCAGTAGTCCTCGCGGGCGATGAAGACGGGCAGGCAGTTGACGAAGCCGACGCCGGCCTTGAGCGCCTGCTCGACGTACCACTTGGTCGCCTCCTCGGAGCCGACCGGCAGGTAGCAGACCAGCACGTCCGCCTTGGTCTCCTTGAGGACGCCGACGATGTCGGCGGTTTCGCCCGGAGCTTTGACGATCTTCTCTTTGAGGTACTTGCCGAGCCCGTCGTGGGTCATCCCCCGCTGCACGGTGACGCCGAGGTTCGGCACGTCGGCGAACTTGATCGTGTCGTTCTGGCCCGACCAGATCGCCTCGGAGAGGTCCTTGCCGACCTTCTCGGAGTCGATGTCGAAGGCGGCGACGAACTCGACGTCGCGGACGTGGTAGCCGCCGAGGTCGACGTGCATCAGGCCCGGCACTTCGTCGGCCGGATCGGCGTCCTTGTAGTACTGGACGCCCTGGATGAAGGAGTTGGCGCAGTTGCCGACGCCGACGATCGCGACCCGGACCTTCTCGTCCTGGCGGGCGGCGCCGTTGGTGCTGCCGTTTGCTCCGTTGCTATCGCTCATGAAATTCGAAGTCCTCCTGGATCGCGCTGGAGGGCAGAACACACCCCGGCGCTTTGCTAGTTACAGGTCTTCCGCCTCGCCGCCGCCGCTCTGGGCGCCGGATCGCTCGCCGGAAAGCTCGTTTCGCACATGCCATACCCGCTGGAACGTCGTGATGATGGTCAGCGCCGCGATCGCATAGACCGCCGGGGCGAGGAGCTCGAAATCGCCGATCCCGGCCCCCTTGGCGAAGATCAAACCGATCGAGAGTATGACTACCCGGACAGGACGCGTCGCCAGGCCGACCTTGCACTCGACCCCGAGCGCCTCGGCGCGGGCCCGGGTGTAGCTGACCATCAGCGAGCCGAGCACGGCGACGACGCACATCGCCGCCGCGAAGTCGTCGCCGATCGCCGCGAAGTAGCCGGCCACCGCGGCCAGCACGATCCCCTCCTCGATCCGGTCCAAGGTCGAGTCGAGGAAGGCGCCGAACAGGGTCCCCTTGCCCGACATCCGCGAGTAGCGGCCGTCGAGCGTGTCCATCACCGAGCCGAGGACGAAGGCGACGCCGGCGAGGAAGAACAGCCGCTGGGTGACCAGGGCGGCGGCAATCAGGTTGCCGACCAGCCCTGCCATCGAGATCGCGTTGGGGGTGAGGCGGGACTCGATCAGCCGATCGCGGGCGTATGCCCGCAGCTCCTGCCCGTTGCGACTGGGAGCACGACCGTTGCGTCGACCGCCGGGTGCCCGCTGGGGCGCCGAAGGTTCCATGGATACCTGAGGCTAGAGGTTCGGGAGGAGGTTGGGGGCGACCGGCGCCGCGCTAGGCCTCGACCTCGTGCGGGGCCTTGCCGGTTCGAAAGGCCCAGGCCTCGGGACGGCTGCGGGCGAGGCGGGTGGCGACCAGGGCCGCGGTCAGCGCCACCAGCCAGCCCAGCACCGCGTCGATCCAGTAGTGGTTGGCGGTGACGATCGTCACCCAGCTGACCAGCAGCGGCCAGCAGGCCCAGAGCCCTTTCGCGACCCAGTTGCGGCAGACCAGGAAGGCGCTGCCGCCGATCATCATCGCGAAGGCGCAGTGCATGCTCGGCACCGCCGCGTAGGGGTTGATGAAGATCTTCGCCAGCGAGGAGTCGTGGCCGACGTCGGAGTAGGCGTTGAGCGTGTCGACGAAGCCGAACTCGGGGAACATCCGCGGCGGCGCGGTCGGGTAGAGCGTGTAGCCGACCAGAGCCAGGCCCATCGCGGTCACGAACATGTTGCGAACGAAGTAATAGGACTCGTTGCGGAACAGGTAGAGCCAGAGCAGGAAGCCGAGCGCGATCGAGAACTGCGCGTTGAGGTAGATCTGGTTGGCGAAGTCGATCACCCACTGCGCCGGCAGGAAGAACGCCTGCAAGCTCGGCTCGAAGAAGGTCCCAAGCGATTTCTCGAAATCCATGACCTGGACCCCGTGCGCAATCGCCAGGCCTTTCTCGGAGTCGACGATCCCGCGCACAAAGGTGTAGGCGAGATCGACGGAGACGAGCACGGCGATCTGGCGCCCGAAGTCGCCCCAGCCCTTGGGCAGCTTGCTTCCTACCGCTGAAAACGCGCGAGACACGGAACAGAACATTGTAATCCGCGCGTTTACGGCGCCAAGCAGCGCGGAACCGCGCGATTTCGACGCTCAGGACCGAACTTCGGCGCTCAACGCAGGAAGCCGAGCACGCGGCCGACCAGCTCCGGCCGGTCGATCCAGGGCCAGTGGCCGGCACCGACCGCGACCTCCAGCTCGGCGCCGGGCAGGACGGCGGCGTAAGCCTCGCCGAATCGCAGTGGCAGGTAGGCGTCCCGGTCGCCCCAGAGGACCAGGGACGGGCACGCGATGCGGCCGAGGTCGCGGCCGGCGACGGCAAGCCGGTCGGGATCGGCGTGCCGGTAGAGCGCCAGCGTCGCTGCCTGAGTGCCGGGATCCCAGTGCCGCCAGATCATCTCCACGAACTCGTCCGGCATACGGCCGCGGTCGCCGCGCGCCTGGCGCAGCAGCAGCGCCATCGAGGACCGCGTGGTCGTCCGGTTGAGGAACTCGCCGACGCCGCGGCGGCGCCAGAGCTGGGCGATCCAGTGCCAGCGGTATCCGTGCAGCAGCGGCGCCGAGTCGATCACGACCAGCTTCTCGATCAGCTCCGGACGCCGCTGCGCCCCGATCAGGGCGAGCGAACCCCAGTCGTGGACGACCAGCTTGCGGGGGCCGACGCCGAGCTGCTCGAGGGCACTCTCGAGGAATTCGGAGAGCCCGTACATCGAGTAGTCGAAGCGGGACGGGTCGGGCCGGTCGGAGCGGCCCCAGCCCGGCATGTCGATCGCCAGCGCCGGCCCGTCGCCGGCGGCAAGGAACGGCAGCCAGTCCGCGCCGTGGGTCGGATTGCCGTGGCAGTAGACGGTCGGAGTCCCCTCCCCCGGGACGCGCCGATAGTGCACGCGCACCCCGTCGACCCGCAGCTCCCCCGCTTCGATCGGCGTTCCCATCGCCCTACCTTATGCACGCACTAGGGTCCGCGCGATGGCCTGGAAGCGACCGGACAAGCGGCGGGTGCGGGCGATTCGCGACCGGCTGCGGGAGATGTACGGAGTGCCGGTGAACGAGCCGCACGGGGACCCGATCGCGGAGCTGATCAAGACCGTGCTCTCCCAGCACACCAACGACCGCAACCGCGACCGCGCCTTCGCGGCGCTGCGGGAGACCTTCCCGTCCTGGGAGGAGGTCCGCGAGGCGCCGGTCGGCGAGCTCGAGGAGGCGATCCGGCCCGGCGGCCTGGCGAAGCAGAAGGCGCCGCGGATCCAGGCGATCCTCGAGCGGCTCGGCGAGGAGCCGGACCTCGACTGGACGCGGACGGCGCCGCGCGAGGAGTCGCTGGAGTTCCTGCTCGACCTGCCGGGCGTCGGCCGCAAAACCGCGGCCTGCGTGCTGATCTTCACCTGGGGCATCCCGGAGATCCCGGTCGACGTACACGTCCACCGCGTCGGCGGCCGGCTCGGCCTCTTCCCGGCCAAGGCCTCCTTCGAGCGCGCCCACGACGAGATGCTGGCGATCGTGCCCCCCGAAGACGCCTACGAGCTGCACATGAACCTGATCCGCCACGGGCGCGAGATCTGCCGCCCGAAACCGCGTTGCGGCGAGTGCGGGCTGCGGCGGATGTGCCCCTGGTATCGCAACGAGCGGGAGCGCCAGTAGTATGCGCGCCGCCGAATGAGCAAGCGCACCTTCATCTCCTTCGGGATCTTCGTGCTCGTCCTCGCAGTCGCGATCCCGTTCTTCGTCTTCCGCGAGCGCGGCGACGCCGACAACGGGCCCGAGAAGGTCTCGCAGAACCTCGAGTCCGGACAGATGCTGTTCGAGATCAACTGCGGCACCTGCCACTCCCTCTACGCGGCCGGCACCGACGGCAACTACGGGCCCGACCTCGACGAACTGCTCGCCCCGAGCGGCCCGCCGGAAGGCGACACCGCCGCCTCGACGATCAAAGCCACCGAAGGCCGGGTGCTCAACGCGGTCGAAAACGGCGTCGACGGCTCCACCACCCCGGGCAGGATGCCCGGCGGCATCCTCAACAAAGAGCAGGCGAAGGAAGTCTCCGAATTCGTCGCCAGCGTCGCCGGCGAGGGTTGAGCCGACGAGGGAGCGGGTCGCCCCGCCCCCTCGTGGTCATCGGTCGCTAGCGGTCGAACTCCAGGGCGCTGAACAGCCCGGCGTGGTCTGAGCTCCAGAACCCGTTGACTGGCTGCAGCCCGGTCACGGTCGAGCTGCGCAGCTCGATGTCGTCCGGGTCGTCGGTCATCACGTGGTCGACCTGGTGGTCGAAGTCGGCGACGCTGCCGCCGGCCCCTTCCGCCAGCAGGCTCGAGTTGAGGCAGCAGCTGAGCGGGTCGTCGGTGCTGCGCTCGACCAGGCCCGCTTCCAGCAGTACCCGGTAGGCCTGCTGGTCGCCCGGCGAGACCGTGTCGTCGTCGGAGTTGAGGTCGCCGACCAGGACAACCGGCAGCTCGCCGTCGGCGGCGGGGCCGCCGGGGGCGACCAGCTCGCCGGCCTGCAGGGCGCGGATGCTCGGCACCAGCGCCGCCGGGTCGAACGCCTCCAGGTGGGTGTTGACGAACCGGAACCAGCCGCTGCCGCGGACCTTGGCGTCGGTCGCGGTCCAGCCGCGTTTGATCGTCAGCGGTTTGCCGAGGATCGGCACTTCGAGCAGGGTTTTGAAGTTGGCCGATTGCGGGTTGGCGAGCTGCACCCCGGCACCGCGGCGGACCAGGATCACGTCGCGCATGGTCAGGCGACCGTTGATCTCGGCGTTGACGATCGCCGGGTTCGGGCCGTCGTTGGGGACGCCGTTCTCGTCAGCCGGCGCCTCGAGGTCGAACTCGTTCTGCGCGACCGCGACTTCGTACTGCGGTTTCTTGGCGTTGAGCTGTTCGAGCAGCAGCTGCAGGTAGTCGTAGCGGACCGTCGTCGCGGTCGGTACGCCGGTCAGGACCGGGGTCAGGTCCGGCGGTGCGGTGCGCCAGAGGGCGACCTCCTGGAGGCCGACCAGATCGGGTTCCTCGGCGAGGATCTCGGCGGCCAGGCCTTTGGCCCGGACCGGGAAGTTGTTCGCCGTGACTTCGCGGAGGATTTTCCCGTTGGCGGCGACGAACGCTTCCAGGCTCGGAGCCCCGATCGCCGGGGCCAGATCAGCGCCTAGGTAGAGGTTGCGGGTCATCACGTTGACCTCGTGGCCGCGACCGTGGTCGCCGCCGCCGGGATGGCCCGGGAAGCCGTGGCCGGGATGCCCCGGAAAGCCGTGGTGATGACCGTGGCCGCAGTGGCCCTTCTGCTTGTGGTGCTGCCCGTGCTTGTGGCCGTGGCCGTGCAGGGCGACGCGGTGATGGACCTTGGCGCCGTGACCCTGCGAGCTGTGCCCGCCGGCGCTTGCCAGCGCGGGCAGCAGGGCGAGGGCGAAGGCGGCGATCAGGGCCGGCACGAAAAGCCGGCGGATCGTTGCGAAGCTCAAGATTCCCTCCTCTTCCGCGGTCCCGTTAAGAAACGGACCGATGTTGGTCGAGGCGCTTCCAAGCGGGTAGCGCTACCCCGGAGCTACCCATCCTCCGCGGAACCGCAATCACTATATGCGCCTTGCTTGAGTTCTGTGAAGGATCTGCCATACTGGCACTTAGATTTCTTAGGCTTAGTTAACGAAACCCCTGGAGGTACGCGAAAAAGTGGGAAAGACGATCGGGATCGACCTCGGCACGACCAACTCGTGCGTGGCAGTGATGGAGGGCGGCGAGCCGACCGTCCTGGAGAACGCTGAGGGCGGGCGGACGACGCCGTCGGTGGTCGCCTTCACCGAGGGCGGCGAGCGCCTGGTCGGCACCGTCGCCAAACGGCAGGCGGTGATGAACCCCGAGAACACGATCTTCTCGATCAAGCGCTTCATGGGCCGCAAGGAGGCCGAAGTCAAAGAGGAGGAGACGATCGTCCCGTACCGGGTCGAGGCCGGGCCGAACGGCGACGTCCGGGTCGACGCGCGCGGCAAGCAGTACAGCCCGCCGGAGATCAGCGCGATGATCCTCCAGAAGCTGAAGACCGACGCCGAAGCGAAGCTCGGCGAAACCGTCGACAGCGCCGTCATCACCGTCCCCGCCTACTTCAACGACGACCAGCGGCAGGCGACCAAGGACGCCGGCAAGATCGCCGGCCTCGACGTCAAGCGGATCATCAACGAGCCGACCGCGGCGGCGCTGGCCTACGGCCTCGACAAAGAGAGCGACGATCAGACGATCCTCGTCTTCGACCTCGGCGGCGGCACCTTCGACGTCTCGGTGCTCGACATCGGCGAAGGCGCCTTCGAAGTGAAAGCGACCGCCGGCGACAACCACCTGGGCGGCGACAACTGGGACAAAGCGATCGTCGAGTGGCTGGTCGCCGAGTTCAAAC
>CAMPIP010000090.1 GCA_946886425.1 uncultured Actinomycetes bacterium | reverse complement strand
CCACGATCGCGATCAGGGCCAGCAGGCCAGCCCCCGCCGGCCGTCCCAAGCTCAACATGCCCAAGGATCGCGGCGTCCAGGCGGCGATCGGCGCTGGCCTGCTGGCCCTGATCGCGATCGTGGTCGTCCTGATCGTCGGCGGGTCCGACGACAGCGGCTCGCCCAGCGCCGGCTCCTCCGGTGGCAGTGGCACCACGACGACCGCGGCCTCCGAAAACTCCGACCTGACCCAGGCGATCCTCTCCCCCGTCGATGGCAGCGACGCCGAAGGGCGGGCGGTCTTCGGACGGGTAAAACAGAACGTCGTCCTGCAGGTCGAAGCGACCGGGCTGGAGCCCTCGCCGCAGGGTTCCTCGTACGCGATCTGGCTCTACAAGTCACCGAAACTGGCGCTGCGGGTCGGCGCCGTGAAGGTGACGAAATCGGGCGGCATCGCCGCGCAGCTGCCGATCCCGACCGAATTGCTCTCCTACGTCGCCGGCGGCGCCTTCGACCAGATCGACATCTCCCTGACCGACAACGCCGCCTACGCGGCCGCGGTCGCCAAGTCGAAAAAGGCAAAGCGACTGCCCGAGCACGTTGGCGTCAGCGTCCTCCGCGGCGAGATCACCGGTCCCGCGATCGAAGTCGCGGCCGAAGAAGCCGAATAGCTCAGGCGACCGGCAGCAGCTTGCCGGGGTTCATGATCCCGGCCGGGTCGAGCCGCTCCTTGACGGCCCGCAGCGCCTCCAGGCCTGTCGCGCCCACCTCGGCCTCCATGTAAGGGGCATGGTCGCGACCGACCGCGTGGTGGTGGGTGATCGTGGCGCCGTTGGCGACGATCGCCTCGCAGGCGGCTCGCTTGACCTGGCGCCACTGCTCGAGCTCGGCCCCTGGGCGGCGGCGCGAGATGAAGGTGAAGTACAGCGAGGCGCCGTCGGGGTAGGCGTGCGAGAGGTGGCACCAGACGATGCCCGGCGTCCCCTGTTCGTCCAGGGCGCGGCGGATCGCGTCGCCGACGGCTCCGTGCAGGTCGCCGAGCCGGCTCCAGGTCTGCGAGGTCTCCAGGGTCTCCACCATTGCCCCCATCCCCATCAGCGTGTCGCGCAGGTAGGGGCCCTGGTAGCGGCCGTGCTCCCAGGAGCGGCCCGCCGCCTGGCCGAGGTAGACGGCCCCGCCGGCGCGCAGCTCGCGCACGGCCAGGGCGCGGCGGCGCGCCACCGCCTCCTCCTCGCCCTCGAAGCCGACGATCACGAGGGCGCCGCGGCGGCGGCGGCGCAAGCCGAGGTAGCTGTCGAAGGCCTTGCCGGCAGCGCCGCGCGGCCCGGATAGCGCCAGCGAGCCCTCGGTCTCCTCCTCGTCGGAGATCCGGATGATGTCCGGCAGCCCGGGTCCCTGCGCCATCCCCCTGACGATCTCGGCGCCGGCGGCGAAGCTCTCGGCGATCCAGGCCTCGTAGCGGCGCTGCGGCGGTGCCGGTCGCACCCGCACGGTGACGTCGGGGATGACGCCGAGGACGCCCTCGGAGCCGACGACGAGCTCGCGCATGGCCGGTCCAGCGGCCGTGTGTGGCGTCTCCAGCGTCTCCAGGTCCCCGGCGGGCGCCTGTAGGCGCACCGAGCTGACCAGGGAGTCGAAGCGCCCGTAGCCGCTCGATGCCTGCCCGGCCGAGCGGGTGGCGGCGAAGCCGCCGACCGTCGCGTACTCGAAGGATTGCGGGAAGTGGCCGATGGTCAGGCCCTGCTCCGCCAGCGCCGCCTCCGCCTCCGGGCCGCGCAGGCCGGCACCGAGCCGGGCGGTCAGGGAGGTGCGGTCGACCTCGACGTCGCGCAGGGCGGTGAGGTCGAGGCTGACCAGGCGGCCGTGGGAGCCGCGCAGCGGCGCGACCCCGCCGACGACGCTGGTGCCGCCGCCGAACGGGACCACGGCGATCCCCTCGGCCGCGCAGACGTCGAGCAGGCGCCGCACCGCGGCGGCGTCGGCGGGCGTCACGACCGCGTCCGGCGCCCCGTCCAGGGCACCGAGGCGCAGCTGCGCGAGATCGGCGTAGCCGCGCCCGACCGCGTGGCGCAGCCGGTCCTCGTCGCCCGTGAAGACGTTCTCGACCCCGACCGCCTTGGCTATCGCGGGCGGGAGCGGCTCCGCGGGCGGGAGCGGAAAGTCACCGAGCTCGCGCGCCAGCGGCCACGGCTCCAGCTCGCCGACCCGCTCGCGCAGCACGTCGAGCGCCGCCTCGTCGAGCTCCGGCCGAATCGACGGGTCGCCCCAGCCCCACCAGGAGGCGTCGCGCCGCGGGGTCACGAGAGCGCCTCCTCGAGGCCGTCGAGCGCCTCCTCGAGGATCTCGCCCTGGCCGCTGCGCATCATCGGCGAGCCGAGCCGGGACATCCCGCGCAGGGTCTGGTCCGAGGTCAACTCGACCTCGGTGCCATCGCCCTCCGGGCGCAGGTGGATCTCGATCTCCGAGGAGCGCAGGTGCTTGGCGAAGGGCGAGCCCTCGAGCTGCTGCTCCCAGACGTAGCGCTCGTTCTCGGCCGAGCTGAGGCAGCGGAAGTCGGCCCGCACGCCCCTCCCCTCCGAGGTTTCCAGGACCTTGGTCCACTGGCTGCGTCGCCCGCCCTTGTCGTCGACGTTCTCGACCCGCCCGACCCGCGGCCACCATCGCGGCAGGTTGTAGGGGTCGGAGACGAGCTTCCAGACCTCGGCGACTGGGGCGGCGATCGTCCGTCGCCGGCTGACGCTGGGCACGGTCCGGGCGCTACTCGCCCGCCAGCCGGCGCAGATCGCGCACGAGCAGGAGGTGCTTGAGGTGGCTGACCGTCGCCGCCAGGCTTTCCAGGCTCTGCAGCGCCTCCTTGCGGCGCTCCGGGTTACGCGAGCGCAGCGAGGGCCCGAGCAGCGCTTCCAGCAGGTTCGCCTCGCGGTCGGCCGAGGAGCGGAAGATGCGCAGGTTGCGGGCGCCGACCCCGAAGCGCGCCAGTTCGTTGGCGGCGCGGACGATCTCCTGGTCGGTCTCGTCGTAGACGACCTTGCCGTCGCGCTTCTCCGGTTGGACGATCCCGAAGTTCTCCAGCTCGGCGATCAGCTCCTCGCGGGCCCCGGTCTCCTCGATCACCTCGTCGAGGGTGAGGTGGGCGCGCGAGGTCTCGACCAGGATCGCCCGCCGGACCGAGCCGCTCGATGGCCGGCGCTCGTTGCTGTCGGCGATCCCGATCTCGTTGCCGGCGGCGAGCTCCTGGCGGATCACCCGCAGGGGCAGGAACTCGTCGCGCTGCAGGCGCAGGATCGTCCGCAGCCTTTCCACGTCGGCCTGGCTGTAGAGCCGGTAGCCGCCCGAGGTGCGGCGCGGGCTGAGCAGCTTCTGGTCCTCGAGGTAGCGGATCTTCGAGATCGAGACGTCGTCGAATTCGTTCTGGAGGATCTTGCAGACCGCCCCGATCGTCAGCGCCTTGCGCGGGCGGCTGGCCGATTCCGGCGGCCGGGTCGGCTGCTCGGAGAGGGCCATCAGATGCCCGGCTCCCTGGCCGCGTGCGCCTGGGGGTGTGCGTGGCCGAGCAGATCAAGGACGCAGGGCGTCGCCTTTGGCGGTGCCAAAGGCAAGCCCGAGGACGCAGAGATGCGATGTGCCATGCGCGGCATCCAGGGGTGCGGGGTCGGGGAGCCGGGCATCTACTAGCGCTCCAGGTAGCTGAGCTTGTACTTGCCGACCTGGACCTCGTCGCCGTCGGTGAGGCGGTGCGACTCGATCCGGCGGCGGTTCACGTAGGTGCCGTTGAGCGAGCCGAGGTCGTCGATGTAGAGGCCGTCGCGGCGCCGCACCAGCAGCGCGTGGTTGCGGGAGACGGTGACGTCGTCGAGGAAGACGCCGGCGTCGGGGCTGCGGCCGATGCTGACCCGGTCCTCCTCGATGCTGAAGCTCTCCCCGGCACGGCCGCCTCCGGCCCGGATCACCAGCGCCGCCCCGGCCGCCTCGACCACCTCGTCGATGTCGACCGGCTGCATGTCGCCGGTCTCCCCGACCGTGTAGGTCATCGTCGTCGGGTCCTCGCCGCCCTCGCTGGGCCCACCCAGGTAGGCGCCGCACTTCTGGCAGTAGTTCGCCCCCTCAGGGTTGGCGAACCCGCACTCGGGACAGTGGACGGCCATCGGCTCGCTCGCCTCCGCGCTCAGGCGGCCGGCGTGTCCTCCGGCGGCGCGCCCTTGGCCTTGCCGGCGAGGATCTCGGTCAGCTGCTCGACGTCGTCGCCGGAGATGATCGAGTCGCCGCGCTCGCGCTTCTGGCGCAGCCGGTTGACCAGCTCGGCGCGGAGGATGTCGATCTTGCCGTGCAGCACTCGTCGCTTGTAGGAGATCTCGTTCTCCTCGGCCATCAACTTGTCGATCATCTCTTTCAGCTCGATGTCGCTGAGAGAGCCAAGATCGGGGAAGGTCTCCTCCACTCTTTCTCCTTTGAGGCCGAGGCGCGGGCGCCTCCGTTTGCGGACGCCGATTATAGGTTGCCGGTCCAGCAAGGTTCAACTGCAGGTTGAAGGTTGGCCTGGATCTGCACCTCAGCTTGCGGCCCGGGCGTCCCGTACGGCGCGGATCCCGGTCCGCGCGTACAGCGCCGTGGCGAGGATCGCCAGGGCCACGCCGACGATCAGCAGCGCCGAGGGGACCCAGCCGGCGAAGACCAGCGCGAAGAAGATCCCACCCATGATCGGGAAGACCGAGATCCGCCCCGGCCAGTTGACTTCGACGTCGACCCCGTGGCGGAGTCCGTACTGGGCGAGGACCAGCATCGAGAGCTCACGCAGTGCCAGCAGCGCCAGTGCCCAGCGCGGCAGCAGCTCGAAGCTCCAGCAGACGGCGGCGCCGGCGAGGATCGTCAGCCGGTCGACCAGCGGGTCGAGCAGTGCCCCC
Organism: uncultured Actinomycetes bacterium; assembly: GCA_946886425.1. The sequence goes on along the minus strand of CAMPIP010000090.1, from coordinate 4,392 downwards.
ATGCGGCTGTACTGGCCGGTGACGCGGGCCAGGAAGCCGTCCAGGTAGTCGCCGGCGGCGATCAGCCAGAACAGCACCGCCGAGGCGACGGTGCGCCCGTCGTCCGAGGAGTAGGCGAGGTAGAGGAAAACCGGGATCGCGGCGAGCCGGACGTAGCCGACCAGGTTCGGGATCGTCCACGGGTTGAGCGGCTCGCCTTTGCGGGTCTGGCGCGGTTTGGCGCCGGTGCGGTCGAGGCCGAAGAGGCGGCGGATGCGGCCGCGGCCGAACGGGGCGGCGTCGGTCATCGCCCCGGGGCTCCGCTCAGTAGGCCCGGGCGAAGACCGCTTCGACCGTCGCCGGCTGGCCGGTGAGCACGCACCTGGCGCCCTCGGGCAGCTGCTGGTCGAAGGGGATGCAGCGGACCGAGACCTTCAGGTCCTCCATCGTCGCGGCCGACTCGGGAGCCTCGCTCCAGGGCGCCCGCACGAAGCCGCCGCTGTCGGGATCGCCGTCGTCGCCCTCGAACCATCTCCGGAAATCATCCACGTTGTCGATGTCGCGTGCGGTGCGCGCCCGCAGCCGCTCGGCGGCGGCGCCGAGGTAGCCGGCCTGGATCTGCTCCAGCAGCGCCGGCACCCGGGCGACGATCTCCCCGCGGGGGACCGACTCGCCCTTCGGCTCCGCGGCGTCGCGGCGGCGCATCATCACCGCCCCCTGCTCGAGGTCGCGGGGCCCGACTTCGATCACCAGCGGCGCGCCCTTGCGGACCCACTCCCAGCGCTTCGCCGGCGGCTCGCGGTCGCGGAGATCGGCCAGCGCCCGCACCGGGGCGCCGGCGTAGCTCTGGGCGCCGATCTCGGCCGCCAGCTCCTCGGCGTGGGCGCGGACCGCGTCGGCGGAGTCGCCGCGCAGGATCGGCACCACGACGACCTGCTGGGGCGCCACCCGCGGCGGCAGCCGCAGGCCGTCGTCGTCGGAGTGCGACATCACCAGGGCGCCGAGCAGCCGGGTCGAGACGCCCCAGGAGGAGGTGTGGACGAGCTTGCTCTCGCCGTCGCGGTCGAGGAAGCGGATCTCCGCCGCTTCGGCGAACCCCTGGCCGAGGTAGTGCGAGGTGCCCGCCTGCAGCGCCTTGCCGTCCTGCATCATCGCCTCGATCGAGAGGCTGCTGACGGCGCCCGGGAAGCGCTCTTCCGCCGGCTTCTCGCCGGTGAGCACCGGGATCGCCAGGTGGGACTCGGCGAACTCGCGGTAGACCTCGAGCATCCGCTCGGTCTCCTCGCGGGCCTCGGCCTCGGTCGCGTGGGCGGTGTGGCCCTCCTGCCAGAGGAACTCGGTGGTCCGCAGCAGCACCCGCGGCCGCATCTCCCAGCGGACCACGTTCGCCCACTGGTTGATCATCAGCGGCAGGTCGCGGTAGGAGTCGATCCATTTCGCGAACGACTTGCCGATCACGGTCTCCGAGGTAGGCCGCACGATCAGCGGCTCGGCCAGCTCTCCCGCCGGCTTCAGCTTCCCCGGCCGCGACGGGTCCGCCTCGAGCCGGTGGTGGGTGACGACCGCCATCTCCTTGGCGAATCCCTCGACGTGCTCGGCCTCCTCCTCGAAGTAGTTGAGCGGGATGAAGAGCGGGAAGTAGGCATTCTGGGCGCCGGTCTCCTTGATCGCGCCGTCGAGCCCGCGCTGCATCAGCTCCCAGGTCGCGTATCCCCACGGCCGGATCACCATCGAGCCGCGCACGTGGGCGAGTTCGGCGACCTCGGCCTCCTTGACCACGGCCTGGAACCAGGCGGGAAAGTCCTCGGCGCGCGAGGGCGAGATGGCGTTCTTCTTGGCCACGAGCGGTCGGTTATATCGCGCGGTGGCGGGCAGCCTAGGCCCGCGTGAATCGCCTGCCGCTGGTGGGCGACTGCTCCTCGTCGAGCAGGACCTTGTCCGACTCGCCCTTTTCGACCGCTTCCTTCTCCATCTGGGCGATCTTCTCGGGGGTCAGGTCGCCGGCGTTTTCACGCTCGATGTTGGCGACCCACTCGGCCCCCTCGCGGGACTCGGCCTCGTCGAACTCGACCTCGCCGCCGCGGTCGAGCGACTTGTCGATCTCCGCGAAGAGGGTGTCGACCAGCTGCTCCTGTGGGACCTTCCGCAGCGGTTTGCCGCCGGCGAAGATCAGGCCCTCGTTCTTGGCGCCGGCGATCCCGAAGTCGGCGTGGCTTGCCTCGCCGATCCCGTTCACCGCGCAGCCCAGCACGGCGACCTCGACCGGCTCCGCGTAGCCCGCCAGGCGCTGCTCGATCTCGGCCACCACCGAGTCCATGTCGAACTGCAGGCGGCCGCAGGTCGGGCAGGCGATCAGGACCGGGCCGCGCTCGCGCAGCTGCAGGGCCTTGAGGATCTCCCAGGCGACCTTGACCTCCTCCTCGGCGTGGAAGGTCGAGAGGCTGATCCGGATCGTGTCGCCGATCCCGTCGGCCAGCAGCGTCCCCAGCCCGACCGCCGATTTCAGCGATCCCCCCCATTTCGTCCCGGCCTCGGTGACGCCGAGGTGCAGCGGGTAGGGGATCTTTTCGGAGAGCAGCCGGTTGGCGGCGATCGTGTACGGGACGTTGGTCGACTTGATCGAGACCTTGAAGTTCTCGAAGTCGAGCCCCTCCATCAGCTCGACGAACTCGACCGCGGCGGCGACCAGCGCCTCGACCGGGGCTTCCCGCTCCAGCTCGTGGAGGTGCTTGGGAAGCGAGCCGGAGTTGACGCCGATCCGCATCGGCACGCCCTTGGCGTTGGCTTTCTCGGCGACCTCGGCGACTTTGTCGCGGCCGCCGATGTTGCCGGGGTTGAGGCGGATGCAGTGAGCGCCGGCGTCGATCGCCTTGAGCGCCAGGGTGTGGTTGAAGTGGATGTCGGCGATCACCGGGATCGGCGATTCGGCGACGATCGTCTTCAGGGCCTCGGCGTCCTGCTCGCGCGGCACCGCGCAGCGGACCAGGTCGGCGCCGGCGTCGGCGACCTTGCGGATCTGCTCCATCGTCGCCGCCAGGTTGGCGGTCTCGGTCTTGGTCATCGTCTGCACCGCGACCGGGGCGCCGCCGCCGATCGGCACCCTGCCGACGAATATCTGCCGTTTTGAGGCCATGTGCAAAGCGTATCCGGGTCGGGCGGCCCGCCGGCTAACGGACTTTGAAGCCCTCGCCGTTGAGGCGGCCGATGTCGTTGCTGAGGCCGATGAAGAACAGCACCGCGACCAGCGCGAAGCCGACCATGCTGGCCCGCTCCATGACCCGCAGCGAGACCGGCCGGCCGCGCAGCTTCTCGATCAGCGCCCAGAAGATGTGACCGCCGTCGAGCGGCAGGATCGGCAGCAGGTTGATCAGGCCCAGCGAGAGGCTGACCACGGCCAGCAGCAGCAGCGACTGGGCGAGGCCGACGTCGATCGTCTGGTTGGCGACGTCGCTGGTCCCGACGATGCCGGAGATCTGCTTGCGCTGCTCGGATTCGAAGATGCGGCCGAAGATCTCGCCGGTTTTGCTGGTGATCAGCCAGACCGTGTCGCCGGCCCGCGAGATCGCCTCCCCGGCGCTGACCGAGGTGCCTTCGGAGCCGTAGGAAAAGCCGATCAGGGCGCGCTTGTTTTCGGCGCTGTACTCGGGCGTGACCAGCAGCGTCTGGACCTGCCCGTCGCGCTCGACCTTCAGCTTCACCGGCGTCGCGGCCTTGCAGCCGTCGACCTGCTCGCCGGGGCATTCGTGGGCGCCGACGGTTTCGCCGAACTTGGTCAGCCGCGCTTCCTCGCTCAATCCCGGGAAGCTCTTTCCGTCGATGGCGAGGATCTTGTCGCCGGGCTCCAGGGCCTTGGCGGCCGGCGAACCGGCTTTGACCTCGCCGACGGTTTGATTGACCTGCTGGGCGGCAAAGAAGTAGACGCCGACGAAGATCAAAAAGGCGAGGACGATGTTGACCGCCGGCCCGGCCGCGATCACGACGATCCGCTTCCAGACCTTCTGCCGGTAGTAGGCGCGGTGGGCGACCTCCGGAGGCATCTCCTCCTCCGGGTTCATCCCGGTGATCTTCACGTAGCCGCCGAGCGGGATCGCCTTGACCCCGTATTCGGTCTCGCCGCGCTTGAACGACCAGATCGTCGGCCCGAAGAAGAGGAAGAAGCGCTCGACCCGCATCCCGGTCGCCTTGGCGGCGACGTAGTGGCCGGCCTCGTGGAGCATGATCAGCAGCGCGAAGCCGAGGAAGATGTAGAGCCAGTTCATGCTGGCATCAACCCCCGGACCTGCTCTTCAGAGCGGCGGCGGGCCTCGGCGTCGGCGGCGAAGAGGTCGTCGAAGTGGCCGACCGGCTGGGCCGGCATCGCCTCCAGGACCCCCTCGATCACGGCGGCGATCCCGGTGAAGGAGATGCGGCCGT
>CAMPIP010000089.1 GCA_946886425.1 uncultured Actinomycetes bacterium | reverse complement strand
GTTCCACCCCCGGCGAACTTCCAGGGGATCAACAACGCCGGGCCGGCGATCATCCTCCACGGAACGAACCATCAGCGCGAGCGTTACCTACCACCGATCCTCTCCGCGGATGAGATTTGGTGTCAGGGGTTCTCGGAGCCGGAGGCGGGTTCGGACCTCGCCGCGCTGAAGTGCCGTGCGGTGAAGGTCGACGGCGGTTGGAGGCTCTCGGGCCAGAAGATCTGGACCAGTGACGGTCACCGTGCCCAGATGTGCATCGTCCTCGCGCGGAGCAACCCCGACGTCCCGAAGCACAAGGGGATCACCTACTTCCTGATGGAGATGGATCAGCCCGGCGTCGAGCTGCGGCGGATCCGTCAAATCGACGGTGACAGTCACTTCAACGAGATGTTCCTCGACGACGCCTACGTTGCCGACGAGGACGTTCTCGGGGCGGTCGGCAACGGTTGGAACGTCGCGATCACGACCCTGATGCACGAGCGCGCCGGGGTCGGCGTGACCTTCTCCGCGCAGGCCCGGAGGACGCTCGACGCGATCGTCGCGCGCCTCCGCGACCGGGGTGGGGCGGACGCTCACGTCAGGGCTGGCCCGGCTGTACCTGGAGACGGAAGCGCTTCACCTCAACGTGATGCGCGGCCTCTCGGCGCAGATGCGCGGCGAGGCCGGGCCGGAGGGGTCGCTCACCAAGTGGCAGTTCTCTGAGGTGGCGCAGGGCCTGGCCAAGCTGGCGGCGGACTGCTTCCCGGCCGACTCGATCGCGCTGGACCAGGAGTGGGGCCATGCCCTGGTGCGGTCCCTCGGCTGGTCGATCGAGGGCGGGTCGAACGAGATCCAGAAGAACATCATCGCCGAGCGGATGCTGGGCCTGCCGCGGATGCGGTGAGGCGGCGAACGCCGATCGAGCCAGGAGGCAAGAAGTGAACTTCGAGTTGAGCGAGGACCAGAACGAGATCAAGGCGACCGCGCGCGATCTGCTCACCACCCGGTTCAAGCCGGAGCGACTGCGCGAGCTCGCCGAGGCCGAGACCTATGACGACGCGGTGATGACCGAGGTGATCGAGCTCGGCTGGCCGGCGATCGCGGTGCCCGAGGAGGATGGCGGCGTCGGGCACCTGGCGCTGATGGTCGACGACCTCGACGAGACCTACGCGCGCCTGCGCGAGGCGAGCGTGCGGTTCGTCAACCCCCCGGTGGAAATCGACGCGGGGGCGAACCGCGGCGCGAGAGCCTGCTACCTGCGCGATCCCGACGGGATCACGATCGAGCTGGTCCAGCCGGCCCCGGGCCCCCGGTGATCGGCTTGGATGCCCCGGCGACCCGATCTGCCACCTTCAAGCAATCCCACGAGCGACTCGATGCCGAGGTGAGGGAGCTGGCGGCCGAGATCGCGACGATGGATCCCTTCGCGCTCGCCATGGTCAAGCGCGCCGTCAACCAGACGATGGACGTGATCGGCCAGCGCTACCTCGTCAACCGCTTCCAGGAGCTGATGATCGCCTTCGACATGGAGCGCGTCCACGAGGCCGCCAACCGCGGGAAGACGTAACTCGAGGAACCGCGGCCGAGCACTGGTCAAGATCGACTGCGGAACTTTTCGGCCCTCATAGGGACGGGAAAGTTCCTCAGAAATGTTTGGGCTGATTCCGTCTTGCGGCCGACCTGACGTCCCCGGCGTGGAATAGGGTGCCGCCGTCTTTTCCGACATCGACCGGGGGCCGAGACGAATGAAGATCCGCATGACCACTCGGGCGCGCCGCGCCGTCATCGCTCTATTTGCCGCGATCGCGACCCTGGTGCTGGGCGCCGGCTCCGCCTCCGCGTTCGCGCCGCTCGGCGTTCAGTACGGGGTCGGTCTGCCCGGGCCCAACTCCGGCCAGGTGACGGTGGCGAGTGGGATCGCGATCGGGCCGGAGGGGCAGATCGTCGTCGCGGACATGTCCAGCGTACGCATCGCCGTCTTCGACCAGGACGGCCGTTTCCTGCGCGCTTTCGGCAAGGACGTCTCGACCGCCAATCCCGGCGAAGGGCCCGAGGTCTGCACCACCGACTGCAAAGCGGGGACCACCGGCAGCGCCGCCGGTGAGCTTCAGTTCATCTGGGGCGTGGCCGCCGGCCCGGACGGGATCTACGTCGCCGAGCAGGGCAACGCGCGGATCTCGGTCTTCTCCTATGAGGGCCAGTTCCTGCGCGCCTTCGGCGCCGACGTCGGCGGGCCGGGGGTCGATGTCTGCACGTCGACCTGCCAGCCCGGCACGGCCGGCCCGCAGGGTGGCGAGCTCGCGATGCCGTTCGGAATCGCGCTGGACGCCGGCGGTCGGCTCTACGTCTCCAACGTCGGCAACGCGCGGGTGGAGGTGTTCGACGCGGCCACCGGCGCCTTCGCCTTCGCCTTCGGCAAGAACGTCGGCGGCGCCGGGGTAAACACCTGCGCGGTGGCCTGCCAAGCCGGCCTGACGGACGGAACGCCGGGGTCCCTCGGTGGCGCCTACGGCATCGCCGCCGGCCCGAACGGCGAGGTCTACGTGACCGACCTGGAAACGCGAGGGGTCCAGGTCTTCGGCTCGGCCGGGGAATACAGGAGAAGGTTCGGCGAGGCGGGCGCGGGCTCCGGCCAGTTCGCCGCCCCGTATTCGGTGGCCGTGGACGCTCAGGGAACCGCCTACGTCACCGACCTCGGACTCAACAGGCTTGCCGTCTTCGGCCCGGCCGGGGAGTTCCGTGCCGCCTACGGGAGGAACGTGCTGCCCGAACTGCCGCAGGGCGCGGAGGTCTGCACCATCGTCTGCGGCCCCGGTGAAGGGGGCGCAGGCGTCGGCGAGTTCCAGACCCCAATGGCGGTCGCAGCCGATTGCCGCGGCGCCGTCTACGCGGGAACGGTCGGCCGCGTCGACAAGTGGGGCGAGGCCGGCGTCGCGCCGGCACCCTGTCCGGAGCCGTCGGCGCTGCCCGACCCGCCGGCGCCTCCCGCTCGACCGGCTCCGCCCGCGCCGCAGCCCGCCGCCGAACCCTCGAACGCGATCGGCCTGGGCAAGCTGACCTTGAACCGGAAGAAGGGCACGGCGACGCTCAAGGTCTCGGTTCCCGGCCCCGGAACGCTGAAGGCGAAGGCCGGCAGGAAGATGAAGGCGAAGGCGCCGAAGCCGAAACGCGCCGGCACGCTCAGGGTGAAGATCAAGGGCAAGGGCAAGGGCGTCAAGGCGCTGAACCGAACCGGCAAGCTGAAGGGAACGCTGCGGCTCACCTACACGCCGCGCGGCGGCGCTCCCAACACCGTCACCAGGGCCGTGACCCTGTCGAAGGCGCCGAAGCCGCGGCGTTAAGCGGCCTCGAGCAGGAGCACCTCGAGGCGGCGGGGGCCGTGGACGCCCTCGACCCGGTTCAGCTCGATGTCCGAGGTCGCCGAGGGGCCGGAGACGAGCGTTATCGGACGGCCCGCGGCGATCGGCTCGGCGAGCGCGGCGAGCGCGTCCGGAACGTCGTCGACCACGGTCGCGGCATCGACCACGCAGACGTGCAGGTCGGGCAGCAGGGTGAGGGCGCGCCTGCCCTGACCGGGCCCGTGATCTAGCGCCACCGTGCCGGTCTCGGCGATCGCCAGGGCGCTGGCGGTGAGGACGCCGTCCAGCCCGTCGAGCTCGCGTGCGGTCAGCGGTGGCTCGTCCCCGACCGCTTCGAGCTCCGCCGGCAGCCAGGCGGCGGGCACGCCCACCGGGACCGCGAGGCGGCGCGCTCCGTGGTCCGCGAGCACCGCGGCGAGGGTGTCCCGCAGCCCGGACGGAGCGGTTCGGCGCAGCGTCGCGCGGTACGCGGTCAGGCGCGCGGCGAAGCGCTCGACGCGGTCCGGGGCGCTGGTCCCCGGCGGCGGCGCCGGGCTCGCCGGGGCGACCGCTCCGCCGTCGGCCAGCCCGCCCCGGATGCGCTCGAGGATCTCCGCCCGGGCGGCCCGGTTGCGCTCTGTCTCGCCCGGTTCAGCCATCGCGCCGGCGCCACCAGTCGCGGAAGGTTCCCCCTGGGGGCGGCAGATCGCGCGCCACCGTCCACGCTCTCAGCGGCCCGGGCAGGCGCTCGATCCGGCGTCCCCGGCGGGCGAACGGCCAGGCTGCCACCCGACCGCCGCGCTGGGCGGTCTCGTAGGCGCCACGCGAGGAGAACAGGCCCGCCAGGGCGCGCATCGCCATGCGCTCGCCGAGCGGGGCGCCGGTCTCGCGCAGGACCCGGCCGCGCAGGTGGATCAAAGCGTTGGGGATGTCGATCTTGACGGGGCAGACCTCGTAGCAGGCGCCGCAGAGCGAGGAGGCCCAGGGAAGCGTCGTCCCGCGCCGCAGCTGAGACAGCTGCGGCGTCAGGATCGCCCCGATCGGGCCCGGGTAGACCGACTCGTAGGCGTGGCCGCCGGTGCGCTCGTAGACGGGGCAGACGTTCAGGCAGGCCGAGCAGCGGATGCAGCGCAGGGTTTCGCGACCGCGGGGGTCGGCCAGCATCGCGCCGCGGCCGTTGTCGAGCAGCACCAGGTGGAAGTTGCTCGGGCCGTCGCCGGGGCGCACGCCGGTCCAGAGCGACGTGTAGGGGGTCAGCCGCTCGCCGGTCGCCGAACGGGCGAGGAGCCGCAGCATCGTGCCCAGGTCGCGCGTTTCGGGCACCAGCTTCTCGATCCCCATCACCGTGATCAGGGTTCGCGGCAGGGTCGTGCACATTCGGCCGTTGCCCTCGGACTCGACCACGCAGACGGTCCCGGTCTCGGCCACGGCGAAGTTGGCGCCGCTGATTCCCACGCTGGCGCTGAGGAACCGCTCGCGCAGGTGGGCCCGGGCGATCGCGGCCAGCTCGGCGGGCTCGTCGCTGGCCGCCGCGACGCCGAGCTCGGCTTCGAAGAGGCGCCGGATCTCAGCCCGGTTGCGGTGGATCGCCGGCACCACGATGTGGGATTGGCGGTCGCCGGCGAGCTGGACGATCAGCTCGGCGAGGTCGGTCTCGCAGGGCTCGATGCCGGCCGCGGCGAGTGCCTCGTTGAGGCCGATCTCATCGGTCGCCAGCGACTTGACCTTGACCACCGCCTCGGCCCCGGCCTCGCGCGTCAGGCGGACGACGATCTCATTTGCCTCGTCTCCGTCGCGGGCCCAGTGCACGACGCCGCCCCGGCGCTCGACCGCGGCCTCGAGCAGCTCGAGCTGGCGGTCGAGGTCGGCGAGCGCGGCGTCCTTGATCCGCGCCCCCTCGGTCCGCAGCGCCTCCCACTCGTCCACCTCGCTCACCACCGCCGCCCGGCGCTCGCGGATCGTCCCGGTGGCGCGGCGCAGGTTGACGCGCAGCTGGCTGTCGGCCAGCGCCACCTCCGCGGCAGCCGGGAAGCCGGCCTCTTCCGGCGCCCGGCCGCTCATCCGCGCGCCGCGAGGATCTCGGCCACGTGCATCGTCCGGACCCCGGCCCGGGCCCGCGAGAGCCCTCCCTGGATCTGCAGGAGGCAGGAGTTGTCGAGGGCGGCGCAGACCTCGGCGCCGCTGTCGAGGATCGCCCGCATCTTGTCGGTCAGCATCGCCGTCGAGGTCGCCGCGTTCTTGACCGCGAAGGTGCCGCCGAAGCCGCAGCAGCTCTCCGCCTCGGGCAGGTCGACCAGCTCGAGGCCGCGGACGGCCCGCAGCAGTCGCAGCGGCGCGTCGCCGACCCGCAGCAGGCGCAGCGAGTGGCAGGTCGGGTGGTAGGCGACGCGGTGGGGGAAGGAGGCGCCGAGGTCCTCCACCGCGAGCACGTCGGCGAGGAAGGTGCAGATCTCGTGCACGCGCGGTCCGAGCTCGGCCGCGGCGGCGGCGAGGGCCGGGTCGCCCGCCTGCTCCGCCAGCCGCGGGTACTGCTCGCGCACGTTGGCGGCGCAGGAGCCGGACGGGGTCACGACCGCGTCGAGGCCGGCGAAGGCGCGCACGGTGCGCCACGCCAGCGGCACGGCTTCCTCGCCGTAGCCGGCGTTGACGTGGAGCTGGCCGCAGCAGGTCTGCTCCTCGGGGAAGACGACCTCGTGGCCGAGGCCCTCCAACAGCTCGACGACGGCGCGGCCGGTGGCGGGGAAGAGCGTGTCGTTGAAGCAGGAGATCAGCAACCCGACGCGCATTTGCGATCCGCCTAGCGCGTCAGAGGGTCGAGGGTGTCGGCGAGCCCCCAGGCTCGCTGCAGGGCCAGTCCGACCGCTCCGGCGAGGCTGGCGTCGGCGCCGAGCTCGCTGAAGACGATCGGCGGGTCGTAGTCGAGCCACAGGGCGAACCGCGCCCGCACGCGGTCGGTCAGCATCGTCAGCAGCCGCTCGCCGAAGATCGTCGAGTCGCCGTGAACGATGATGCGCTCCGGGTCGAAGGCGATGACGAGGTTGGATATTCCCCGCGCCAGCGCGTCGGCGTGGGCGGCCAGCTCGCGCAGCGCCGTGGGGTCGCCCAGGTCGGCGGCCCGGGCCACGTCGACCAGGCCGACTTCCCCCTCGTGCAGCTTCTCGTCGTTGTGGGAGATCGAGGAGGTGCGCAGGTCGGCGAGGAAGCGATCGGTCGAGCCGCGCACCTCCCAGCAGGAGTGGCTGTCGCAGTAGCAGCGCTCGCCCTCGGAGTACATGCTCCAGTGCCCGACCTCGCCAGCCAGCGACCGTTGCCCCCGCAGCAGCCGGCGGTGGATGACCACCCCGGCGGCGAGGCCGATGCCGGTGTCCAGGCAGACGAAGTTCTCGACGTCGCGGCCCTGCCCGAGCCAGCCCTCGGCCAGGGTCTGCACGCGGCTCTTGTTGTCGATCCGCACGCGGATGCCGAACTCGGCTTCGAGCTGTTCGGCCAGCCCGATCCCGCGCCAGCCCTGCATGTGGGGGATGACGATCAGCCGCCCCTCCTCGTCGACGATCCCCGGCAGCCCCACGCCCAGGCCCAGCAGCGGACGCTCGGGCAGGTTCTCGGCCAGCGTTTCGCGCAGCAGCTCGGTCGCCAGCGCCACGACCTCGCTCGGCCGCGCTTCGGGATCGAAGTCCCGTTCGCGGCGCGCCTCGAAGTTCCCGTCGAAGCCGGCCAGGACGGTGACCACGCGGCCGACCTCGATCGTGCATCCCAGCGCGGCGGCGGCCTGGGGGTTGAGGTGCAGCAGCGTCGGCCGCGGGCCGCCGCCGGTGGTCGCCTGGCCGCGGCCCGTCTCCATCACCAGCCCGGTCTCGATCAGGTCGGCGACACCGCGGGTCACGGCCGGCTTGCTGATGCCCGTCCGCTCGGCGAGCAGGGCCCGCGAGAGCGGCGCCCCGACCCGCAGCTCCCGCAGCAGCGCGTGGCGGTTGAGCTGGCCGAGCCGGTTCGGCGAGCCGAGCGGCGGCGAGCGCCGCGGCTGCGAGTCGTGTCCGTTCTCGGTCAAGTCCCTCGCACCCCGTAGATCAGCTCCAGAACCAGCTGGTCGGCGAGCTCGTGCCCGCGGCCCCGCCGCGCGGCCACCAGGTCGTCGAACCGCTCCTCGCGCAACGACCGCAGCGCCGCGGCGGAGTAGGTCGGCGAGGGCGTGCGCTGCTGCTCGAGCCCGGCGTCGCGCAGGGCGGCGAGAAGCTCCGCGTCGCCGTCGATGGCCGCCGCCTTGGCGGCGAGAATCTTGTAATTGCGCATGCAGCCCCCCGCGAAGACAGCGTATGCGGCCTCATCGTCCTCGCTGCGATAGGGCCGGCAGTCGAAATGGCGTGGCCCCTCGAAGCGATGCGCCTCGAGCAGCCGCACGGTCTGGAACGCCTCCTTGAGATCCTCCGAGCCGAAGCGGAAGTCCTGATCGTAGCGTGGACCGCACTGGGAATTGAGGTCGACGTGGAGCAGCTTGCCGGCCCACAGAGCCTGCCCGAGCGCGTGATGGAAGGAGAGGCCGGCCATCGCCTCGTGGGCGAGCTCCGGGTTGACGCCGACCATCTCCGGGTGGGCGAGGCGCTCGGCGAAATGGAGCATGTGCCCGGTCGTCGGCAGGTAGAGGTGGCCTCGCGGCTCGTTCGGCTTCGCCTCCAGCGCGATCTTCATGTCGAGCCCCTGGGCGAGGATGTGCTCGCAGACGAAGTCGATCGCCTCGCGGTAGCGCTCCAGCGCCACCACCGGATCGCGGGCGGCACCGCTCTCGACGCCCTCGCGCCCGCCCCAGAGCACGAAGATCCCGGCTCCCAGCTCGGCTCCCAGCTCGATCGCCTCGATCGTCTTGCGGAGCGCGAAGCGGCGCACGGCGGGGTCGGCGGCGGTGAAGGCGCCGTCCTTGAAGACGGGCTGGGTGAAGAGGCTGACGGTGGCCATCGGCACGCGGAGGCCGGCGGCCTCGACGGCGCGGGCGAAGCGGCCGACGATCCGGTCGCGCTCGGCCGCCGGCGCGCCGAACGGCACCAGGTCCTCGTCGTGGAGGTTGACCCCCCAGGCGCCGACCTCGGCCAGGCGGGCGGCGATCGCCTCGGGCTCCTGGGCGGGCCGCGTCGGCAGGCCGAACGGATCGGCGCCGGTGTGGCCGACGGTCCAGAGGCCGAAGGTGAAACGGTCGGCCGGGGTGGGCGAGAACGGGTCGGTCATTTCTGCTCCTCTCGGTGGCGGCCGTATAGAAGGGGGTCGCCGGACAGCGCGGCGTAGCGCGCGTAGCCGGCGGCGACGGTGCGCCGGGCGGCCGGGTCGGTCTCGACGGGGACCTCCTCGCGGCTGGCGACGACCTCGGCGAGAACCTCCTCGAGCGGGCGGCCGGCGGCGGCGAAGCCGAGCAGGGCGGCGCCGAGGGCGGCGCAGTCCGCGACCCGGGCCCGCTCGAAGGCAAGCGAGGGCAGGGCCAGCGCCAGCGCCTGCCGCCAGAGCAGGTGAGCGGTCCCGCCGCCGGCGAGCACCGCCCGCTCCGGCTCGATCCCGATCCGGCCGAGGCAGGCGAGGCCGTCGGCGAGCGCGTAGCCGACCCCCTCGACCAGGGCGCGGGTGACCTCGCCGCGGCCGTGGGCGAGGCTGAGCCCGGTCAGCGCCGCGCTGCCGGCCGGGACGGGTTTCGGCATCCGCCGCCCCGACAGATGGGGGAGGGCGACGACGCCGCCGCTGCCCGCCTCGGCAGCCGCCGCCTCGGCCGCGAGCTGCTCGAGGGGGACACCGGTCAGGCGCTGCCACCAGGTCAGCGCGGCGCCCGCGTCGAGAACCACCGCGAGCGCGTACCAGGTCTCCGGGAGGGCGTGGCGGAACAGGTGGCAGGCCCCGCTGGGGTCCGCGACCGGTTCCCGCAGCGGCGCCAGCAGGGTGCCCGAGCTGCCGATGCTGACCATCAGCTCGCCGGGGGCGACG